>NZ_JBANEL010000007.1:0-223972 GCF_040187735.1 Comamonas sp. w2-DMI
ATCCGCAGACATTCGTCTGCGGATGGCCTGTCTCCGATAGAGTTCGAGAGGCGCAATTCCGAGAGGCTTGCTGCTATCTAGGAAACCCTGGTCGATTCAGCCGACGCATCGCGAGCGGATGCCCGAGAAGCCGCTTCATCCGCGATAGCTCTGGGCCTTTTCCTCGCTTCGTGGGTGTTACCCGATCGCGGTAGCGTTCAAGCAGCTCGCCGAGCGTCATCTGCTTGGCTTGCTCACGATCAACGAACGTTCCGTCCGTCATCTGGACTTCGACTTTAGACGCCCAGTTTTTCGCTTCTTGCTTGCTCACAAACGTCTCTGTTTGTGAGGGGTATCCGACTTTGCGGACGATTGCCTGGTACTGATACGGGCCGCGCTTTGTGATTGTTGCCATTCCTTGCTCCTGGTTGGTGGGGGCAAGGCGTATAGAGAAAAGTGCAGCAAAAATGCAGCAAAAACTCTGGCCACAACGAAAAAAGGCTTACGACGTATCGTAAGCCTTTGATTTTATTGGTTGCGCGAGAAGGATTTGAACCTCCGACCTTTGGGTTATGAGCCCAACGAGCTACCAGACTGCTCCATCGCGCGGTAATTCCAAATTATAGCAGGCTTTGGGCCTGCTGCAGCTTATTCAGCCTTGGCTTCAGCTGCTTCTTCAGCGCGCTCGACCAGTTCCACATAGGCCATGGGAGCGTTGTCGCCCACGCGGAAGCCCATCTTCAGGATACGGGTGTAGCCGCCGGGACGCTTGGCGTTGCGGGGACCCAGCACATTGAACAGCTTGGTCACGCTGTCGCGGTCGCGCAGGCGGTCGAAAGCCAGGCGGCGGTTGGCAACGGTGTCAACCTTGGCCAGGGTGATCATGGGCTCGATGACCTTGCGCAGTTCCTTGGCCTTGGGGACCGTGGTCTTGATCGCTTCGTGTTCGATCAGCGAGTTCATCATGTTCTGCAGCATCGCCTTGCGATGCGAAGAAGTGCGGTTCAGTTTGCGGAGGCCGTGACCGTGACGCATGGTGCTTTTCCTTTGATCTTTCGATCTTTTCTAAATTAAATCGGGCAGCCGTATCAGGTACTGCCCGAGGCACTTGGGCTTCCCGCCAAGACCAAGGATCTCGGCAGAGCCCGCTATTGTAGCAATTAACGCTTTTCCAGGCCAGCAGGCGGCCAGTTCTCGAGCTTCATGCCCAGCGTCAGACCGCGGGAAGCCAGGACTTCCTTGATCTCGTTGAGCGACTTGCGACCCAGATTCGGGGTCTTGAGCAGCTCGTTTTCGGTACGCTGGATAAGGTCGCCGATGTAGTAGATGTTTTCTGCCTTGAGGCAGTTGGCCGAACGCACGGTGAGTTCCAGCTCGTCCACGGGACGCAGCAGGATGGGGTCGAACGAGGTCGCGGCACCGCGGCCACCGGCCGGAGCGTCGAACACGCTGGCGATGTCGCCGCCGTCCAGCTGGGCGAAGACTGCCAGCTGTTCCACCAGGATCTTGGCGGAGGCGCGCACGGCATCTTCAGCGGTGATGGCGCCGTTGGTCTCGATTTCCAGGACCAGCTTGTCCAGGTCGGTACGCTGTTCCACGCGGGCGGATTCGACGGCGTAGCTCACGCGCTTGACGGGCGAGAACGACGCGTCCAGCACGATGCGGCCGATCGACTTGGTCGACTCGTCGCCGTAGCGGCGCACGTTGCCGGGCACATAGCCACGGCCCTTTTCCACCTTGATCTGCATGTCCAGCTTGCCGCCTTGCGACAGGTTGGCGATCACATGATCAGGGTTGACGATTTCCACGTCGTGGGGCGTCTGGATGTCGCGTGCCGTGACAACGCCTTCGCCGTCCTTGCGCAGGCTCAGCGTGACTTCGTCGCGGTTGTGCAGCTTGAACACCACACCCTTGAGGTTCAGCAGGATGTTGACCACATCTTCCTGGACACCGTCGATCGAGGAATACTCGTGCAGCACTCCGGCAATCGTTACTTCCGTCGCTGCGTAACCCACCATGGACGAGAGCAGGACACGGCGCAGGGCATTGCCCAGCGTATGGCCGTAGCCGCGCTCAAACGGCTCCAGAACCACCTTGGCACGGTTGTGGCCAAGCTGTTCGACATTGATTGTCTTGGGCTTCAGCAAATTCGTTTGCATGCAGACTTCCTCTCAATACCCCCGGCTCGTTACACCGGTAAGGCTGGTGAAGCACCCACGGCGCGATGCCTCGCGCCGTGGGGACGGTTTACAGAAATGTCGCTGCTAAGGATTAACGCGAGTACAACTCAACGATCAGGGATTCGTTGATGTCAGAGCCGAATTCGTCGCGGTCAGGAGCCTTCTTGAAAGTGCCTTCTGCCTTGTCGGCAGCCACTTCCACCCATGCGGGGAAGCCCACTTGGGAAGCCAGTTGCAGGGCTTCGACCACGCGAGCCTGCTTCTTGGACTTTTCGCGCACGGCAACCACGTCACCCACCTTCACGGAGTAGGAGGGGATGTTCACGGCCTGGCCGTTCACGGTGATGGCCTTGTGCGACACCAGCTGGCGGGCTTCCGAGCGGGTGGAGCCGAAGCCCATGCGGTACACGACGTTGTCCAGGCGCGATTCCAGCAGCGTCAGCAGGTTGGCGCCGGTGTTGCCGCGCTTGCGCTCGGCAGCTTCGAAGTAGCGGCGGAATTGCTTTTCCAGCACGCCGTACATGCGCTTGACCTTCTGCTTTTCACGCAGTTGCAGGCCGTAGTCGGAAGTGCGCTGGCCGGAAGTGCGGCCATGCTGACCGGGCTTGGTGTCGAACTTTGCCTTGTCAGCGATGGAGCGACGGGCGCTCTTCAGGAACAGATCGGTGCCTTCGCGGCGGGAGAGCTTGGCCTTGGGGCCGATATAACGTGCCACTTGATTTCCTTTGTTTCATCTGCCGTGCACAAACACGGGAGCCGCCCGCGATGCTGATGCACCTGGGCGGCGGTGGGCTTGGTTGGGATTAGATACGACGACGCTTTTGGGGGCGGCAGCCGTTGTGGGGAACCGGCGTCACGTCCGAGATGGAGGTGATGCGGATGCCCAGGGCGCCCAGGGCGCGGACCGAGGATTCACGGCCGGGGCCGGGACCCTTGATTTCGACGTCCAGGTTCTTGATGCCCTGTTCGATAGCAGCACGACCGGCCACTTCCGAAGCCACCTGGGCAGCAAAGGGAGTCGACTTGCGCGAACCCTTGAAGCCCTGGCCACCCGACGAGGCCCACGACAGAGCGTTGCCTTGGCGGTCGGTGATGGTGATGATCGTGTTGTTGAACGAAGCGTGCACGTGTGCAATGCCGTCCGAAATGTTCTTGCGGACCTTCTTGCGAACGCGGGCTGCTGCGTTGTTAGCGGGAGACTTAGCCATAGTGATCTCTCAATCTCTCTTTATTTCTTCAAAGCCGCAGCGCCCTTGCGCGGACCCTTGCGGGTACGGGCATTCGTGCGGGTACGCTGACCGCGCATGGGCAGGCCACGACGATGACGGAAACCGCGGTAGCAGCCGATGTCCATCAGACGCTTGATGTTCATCGTGGTTTCACGACGCAGATCGCCTTCCAGCGTCAGAGGAGCCAGTTGGTCGCGGATCTTTTCCAGATCGGCGTCCGTCAGATCCTTGATCTTCTTGGAATATTCGATGCCGCAGGCTTCGCAGATCTTGCGAGCTGTTGTACGACCGATGCCATAGATGGCGGTCAGGCCGATTTCAGCATGCTTGTGCGGCGGGATGTTAATGCCAGCAATACGTGCCATATTAGTCCTCTAATGCTTTCAATCAACCTTGGCGCTGCTTGTGGCGCTGGTCCGTGCAGATCACGCGCACAACACCTTTGCGACGGATGATCTTGCAGTTACGGCAGATTTTCTTGACCGAAGCCGAAACTCTCATTTCATTCTCCTAAAACTTTCCATCCACTATCGGCCTATCGACCGGGGACTCATTGCCCGCGATAGATCTCGATGGGCGTCTACTAACTTTTGGCAGGCTGCCCACCCGGGCAGCCTTGTCATCAAATACCAGCCTTGAAGTTCGCTTTTTTCAGGAGCGACTCGTATTGCTGCGACATCACGTAGTTCTGAACCTGCGCCATGAAGTCCATGGTCACCACCACAATAATCAGCAGCGATGTACCGCCGAAGTAGAACGGGACGTTGTACTTCAGGATCAGGAATTCGGGCAACAGGCACACGAAGGTAATGTAGATCGCGCCAGCCAGTGTCAGGCGAACCAGAATCTTGTCAATGTAGCGTGCTGTCTGGTCGCCAGGACGGATCCCGGGGATGAAAGCGCCACTCTTCTTCAGGTTGTCGGCTGTTTCCCGGCTGTTGAAGACCAGGGCCGTGTAGAAGAAGCAGAAGAAAATGATCGCGGCAGCATAGAGGATGACATAGATCGGCTGACCAGGGGTCAACGTGCTCGCAATATCCTTCAGCCAGCGCATGGATTCTCCCGCACTGAACCAATTCACCACCGTCGCGGGCAGCAAGATGATCGAGGAAGCGAAGATGGGAGGAATGACTCCGGCCATGTTCAGCTTCAGCGGCAAGTGCGAAGACTGTCCGCCATACACCTTGTTGCCGACCTGACGGCGTGCGTAATTCACCAGGATCTTGCGTTGGCCTCGCTCGACAAACACGACGAAGTACGTCACGCCTGCCACCACGAGAACAATGAAGATCGCAGCCAGGATGCTCATGGCACCGGTGCGCACCAGTTCCAGCAGACCACCGATGGAGTTCGGCAGACCTGCGGCGATACCTGCAAAGATCAGGATCGAGATACCGTTGCCCAGACCACGTTCTGTAATCTGTTCACCGAGCCACATCAGGAACATGGTGCCGGCCGTGAGGCTGACCACCGCCGTGAGGCGGAAGCCGAAGCCCGGGCTCAGAACCAGTCCTGCGGAGCTTTCCAGGGCGACGGCAATACCCAGGGACTGAAAAATCGCCAGGCCCAGAGTGCCGTAGCGGGTGTACTGGGTGATCTTGCGACGACCCGATTCACCTTCCTTTTTCAGCTGTTCGAATGTCGGGACCACATAGGTCATGAGCTGCATGATGATCGATGCCGAGATGTACGGCATGATCCCCAGTGCGAACACCGTGAAGCGCGAGAGCGCTCCACCCGAGAACATGTTGAACAGATTGAGAATGCCGCCCTGCTGGCCATTGAACAGCTGCTGAAGCTGCGCCGGATCGATGCCCGGCACCGGGATATGTGCCCCGATGCGGTAGACGATCAGCGCGAGCAACAGAAAAACCAGTCGACGCTTGAGATCGCCGAATTTTCCGGTTTTTGCAATTTGAGCTGCGCTAGTAGCCACGGATGTCTTCTTTCAGAACTTTAATCAGGCGATGCTGCCGCCGGCAGCTTCGATGGCAGCCTTGGCACCGGCGGTAGCGCCGATGCCATTGAGCTTGACAGCCTTGGTGATTTCACCGCTCTTGATGACCTTGACCACCTTGGCGATTGCACCGACCAGACCGGCTTGCTTCAGGGCAGCCAGATCGACTTCGGCCAGGCCGAGCTGTTCCAGCTCGGACAGCGTCACTTCTGCGTTGAACTTCAGCAGATGCGACTTGAAGCCACGCTTGGGCAGACGGCGCTGCAGAGGCATCTGACCGCCTTCGAAGCCCACCTTGTGGTAGCCACCCGAACGGGACTTCTGGCCCTTGTGGCCACGGCCGGCGGTCTTACCCAGACCCGAACCGATACCACGGCCGACACGGCGCTTGGCGTGCTTGGCACCTGCTGCAGGCTTGATGCTATTGAGTTCCATCATCAATCCTTTCAGAGAACCTTCACCAGATAGGCGATCTTGTTGATCATGCCGCGCACTTCGGGAGTGTCCTTCAGTTCGCTGATGCTGTTCAGCTTGCGCAGACCCAGACCGCGCACGGTAGCGCGGTGATCTTGCTTGGTGCCGATGGGGCTACGCACCAGCTGCACCTTGACGGTTTGTTGCGTTGTCATGTGCTTGACTCCGATCAGGCCGCGAAGAGATCTTCAACGGACTTGCCACGCTTTGCAGCCACTTCCGCGGGGGTCGTGGAGTTCTTCAGAGCGTCGAAAGTCGCGCGGACCATGTTGTAGGGGTTCGACGAGCCATGGCTCTTGGCCACGATGTCGGTGATGCCCAGCACTTCGAAGACGGCGCGCATCGGGCCGCCAGCGATGATGCCGGTACCCTTGGGGGCGGGGTTCAGCATCACGGATGCTGCACCATGGTGACCCATCACGGTGTGATGGATCGTGCCGTCCTTCAGGGACACCTTGATCATGTTGCGACGGGATTCTTCCATCGCCTTTTGCACGGCAGCAGGCACTTCCTTGGACTTGCCCTTGCCCATGCCAACGCGGCCATCGCCGTCGCCGACCACGGTCAGTGCAGCGAAGCCGAGGATACGACCGCCCTTCACGACCTTGGTGACGCGGTTCACCGCGATCATTTTTTCGCGCAGACCGTCGTCACGACCTTCGTCTTGCACCTTGGGGGAAAACTTTGCCATTTCTATCCGCTCCGCTTAGAACTGCAGGCCCGCTTCACGGGCGGCTTCTGCCAAAGCCTTCACGCGGCCGTGGTATGCGAAACCGGCGCGGTCGAAAGCCACTTTCTCAACGCCAGCAGCCTTAGCCTTCTCGGCAATGCGCTTGCCGATCAGCGTGGCGGCAGCCACGTTGCCACCCTTGCCTGCGCCGCCGAGCTGCGAACGCACTTCGGCTTCTGCAGTGGAGGCCGAAGCCAGCACCTTGGTGCCGTCTTCCGAAACCACGGAGGCGTAGATATGGAGGTTGGTACGGTTCACGCTCAGACGCGCCACGCCTTGCTGGGCAATGCGGATGCGAGTCTGACGGGCACGGCGCAGACGCTGCTCTTTCTTGTTCAACATCATGCAGCTCCTTACTTCTTCTTGGTCTCTTTGATCACGACCTTCTCATCCGCATAGCGGATGCCCTTGCCCTTGTAAGGCTCGGGAGGACGAACGGCACGGATCTCAGCAGCCAATTGACCCACCACTTGGCGGTCAGCACCCTTGATCACGATTTCGGTCGGAGTGGGGGTAGCGACGGTGATGCCGGCAGGCATCTCGAAGTTGACGGGGTGCGAGAAGCCCACGGCCAGGTTCAGCTTGGAACCTTGGGCAGCAGCCTTGTAGCCCACGCCGATCAGCGTCAGCTTCTTCTCGAAGCCCTCGGTCACGCCCTTGACCATGTTGTTGACCAGCTGGCGGAAGGTACCGGCCAGAGCGTCAGCTTCACGGGTTTCGTTGGCGGGCGCGAACGACAGCTTGCCGTCGTTGTTGCTGATGACCACTTGGCTGTTCAGGGCCAGCGACAGGTTGCCGCCCTTGCCCTTGACAGAGATGGTTTCAGCATTGAGGGACACATCCACGCCTGCGGGGATGGTCACGTTTGCTTTTGCTACGCGAGACATTTCAGTATTTCTCCTTCAATGTCCGTTAGGCCACATAGCACAGCACTTCGCCGCCGACACCGGTAGCACGTGCTTTGCGATCGGTCATCACGCCCTTGGGAGTGGTGACGATGGCCACGCCCAGGCCGTTCATGACCTGGGGGATTGCGTTACGGCCCTTGTACACGCGCAGGCCGGGACGGCTGACGCGCTCGATACGCTCGATCACGGGGCGACCGGCGTAGTACTTCAGGGTAATTTCGAGTTCGGACTTGCCGCCTTCGGTCTTCACTTCGAAGCCGTCGATGTAGCCTTCATCCTTCAGCACTTGTGCGATGGCAACCTTCACCTTGGAGGAAGGAGCCGACACGGTGGCCTTGGAGACCATTTGTGCGTTGCGGATACGGGTCAGCAAGTCAGCGATGGGATCACTCATGCTCATGTTTAATCTCTCCTGCTTGCTTACCAGCTGGCCTTGGTCACGCCGGGGATGTCACCAGCGAAGGCCATTTCACGGATCTTGGCGCGACCCAGACCGAATTGACGGAAGGTGCCGCGAGGACGACCGGTGATTTCGCAACGGTTGCGCTGGCGGGTGGGGTTCGCGTTACGGGGCAGCTTTTGCAGGCCCAGGCGAGCGGCTTCGCGCTCTTCGTCGGAACGCTTGGCGTCGCCGGCGATTGCCTTCAGTTCAGCATACTTGGCAGCGTACTTGGCAGCCAGTTTTTCGCGCTTCAGTTCGCGCTCGATCAAAGCTTTCTTAGCCATGCGCCACCTCAGTTCTTGAAGGGGAAACGGAAAGCGGCGAGCAGTGCCTTGCACTCGTCGTCGGTCTTAGCCGTAGTCGTGATGCTGATGTTCAGACCACGCAGAGCGTCCACCTTGTCGTATTCGATTTCGGGGAAGATGATCTGTTCCTTGACGCCGACGTTGTAGTTGCCGCGACCGTCGAACGAACGGCCGGAGATACCACGGAAGTCGCGCACGCGGGGCAGTGCCACGGTGACGAAGCGGTCCAGGAATTCATACATCTGAACGCCGCGCAGGGTCACCATGCAGCCGATAGCCTGGCCTTCGCGGATCTTGAAACCGGCGATAGCCTTCTTGGCCTTGGTCACCACGGGCTTCTGACCAGCGATCTTGGTCAGGTCAGCCACGGCGTTGTCCATTACCTTCTTGTCGGCCACGGCTTCGCTCACACCCATGTTCAGGGTGATCTTGGTCAGGCGCGGAACCTCCATGACGGACTTGTAGCCGAACTTTTCCTTCAGTTCAGCCGCGATCTTTTCGCGATAGAGTTTTTGCAGTCGTGCCATGTGTTACTCCTTAGGCGGCCTTGATTTCAGCGCCATTGGACTTGAACACGCGAACACGTGTGCCGTCGGCGTTCACCTTGATGCCCACGCGGTCAGCCTTGCCCGTAGCGGCGTTGAAGATCGCCACGTTGGACTGGTGGATAGGCATGGCCTTTTCCACGATACCGCCGGTCGTGCCCTTCATGGGGTTCGGCTTGGTGTGCTTCTTCACCAGGTTGACGCCTTCGATCAACAGGTGGGAATCGTCCGTGCGAGCCGAGACCACGCCTTGCTTGCCCTTGTCACGGCCGGTCAGCACGATGACTTGGTCGCCCTTGCGAATCTTGTTCATGGTGCTTCCTTTAGAGAACTTCAGGTGCCAGGGACACGATCTTCATGAACTTTTCGGTACGCAGTTCACGAGTCACGGGGCCAAAGATGCGGGTGCCGATAGGCTCCAGCTTGGCGTTCAGCAGCACGGCGGCATTGCCGTCGAACTTCACGAGCGAACCGTCTGCACGACGGATGCCCTTAGCGGTACGCACCACCACAGCACTGTAGACCTCGCCTTTTTTGACGCGGCCACGGGGAGCTGCTTCCTTGATGCTGACCTTGATGATGTCGCCAACACTCGCGTAGCGACGATGAGAGCCGCCCAGCACCTTGATGCACTGAACAGTCTTCGCGCCGGTGTTGTCGGCAACCTCTAACCGAGATTCTGTTTGGATCATTTCAATATTCCCAACTTGCTCCAGCAACGCTCGACAGCCCCAGAGTCTTCTCAAGGGCCGAGCGAGCAGCCAGTCAGTCTTGGGCCCGTCGTCCACGCCACGAACCATTTCGCGGCGCTTCCACTGGGCAGAACACTTCACGCTTTTTACACGTGAAGCAGGGGATTGTCGCAGGAATTCCTTTGCGCGTCAAGCGCTTAGCTGTGCAGAAACGAAGTTTTCCCCAGGCGCCGACGCATGCGCACCCAAGTGGCCTGGGCTTTTCCAAAAACCATGGCAAAAAACGCAAGCAAGTCTTTGTCACCAAAGGAAAATATCCGAATTGCAAGGCACAACAAGCGCCCAATGCTCCGGCATTCATGACTCCGCCCAGCCATGCGCCGGTGTCGTGTTTTCCACACGCAGCCCTCCCCTGCCCCAGGCCGGCACAGGCGCCGCCGTTTTCCACCCAGGCCATCCCGTGGCCTCGATCCTGCCATGGGAAACGCCCGGTCATGGACATGCCATGCACCGAGCGTTCGGGGGCGGAAGCGCTGCCGCGCCCCCTCCGGACCAGGCCGGCCGCTCAGACGGCGGGGAGATACTGCCTGGCCAGCGCCAGGAAGTCGTCGAGATGCACGTCGCGGCCCAGCTCTTCCGCAAGAACGGCCGCCACCCGCGGCGCGATCTCGGCGGCCTTGCGCGCATCGAGGAACAGCAGGCGGCTGCGGCGCGCCAGCACGTCTTCCACGCTGCGCGCATATTCGAAGCGCGCCGCAAAGCGCACCATGGCTTCGGACAGGCCGTCGGCCAGCCAGCTGTCGGCGCCCGGCAACGCAGCGACGGCTGCGGCTTCGGTGCCGTAGGAGTGCAGGCCCTGGGTCTGGTTCATGCGGTGCTGCACGGCCGCTTCGGCAGGCGCGCCCACCAGCGGCAGGTGCACGGTCACGCCCGCCGGACGGCGCGGCAGGCAGCCGGCTTCGAAGCATTCGGCCAGCACGTCCTCGGCCATGGCGCGGTAGGTGGTCCACTTGCCGCCGGTCACGGTGATCAGGCCCGTGCGGCTGGCCATGACCGTGTGTTCGCGGCTGATCTTCTTGGTGTTGGCGCCGTCGTCGTCCTGGGGCTTGACCAGTGGGCGCAGGCCCACCCACATGCTGCGCACATCGGCCAGCGTGGGCTTGCGGCTCAGGTACTTGCCGGCCTCGGAAAGGATGAAGTCCAGCTCCTGCTGGAACGGCAGCGGCTCGCGTGCCAGATCGTGGCGCGGCGTGTCGGTCGTGCCCAGGATGACCTTGCCCAGCCAGGGCACGGCGAACAGCACGCGGCCGTCGGCGGTCTTGGGCACCAGCAGCGCATGGTCGGAGGGCAGGAAGTCGCGGTCCACCACCACGTGCACGCCCTGGCTGGGCGCCACCATGGGCTTGACGGGCTTGCCCTGGGCCTCGGCATCCTGCTGGCGAAACAGGTCCACCCAGGGGCCGGTGGCATTGACCACGCATTTGGCGCGCACGTTGAAGCTCTGGCCGGATTCCTCGTCCCTGCAGATCAGGCCGGACACCTTGCCATCCTCGTACAGCAGCTTCTCGGCCGGGCAGTAGTTGACCAGCAGCGCGCCCTTGGCAGCCGCCGTGCGGGCCAGCGCCAGCGCCAGGCGCGCATCGTCGAACTGGCCGTCCCAGTATTTGACGCCGCCCTTGAGGCCGCGCTGCTGCACGGTGGGCAGGTATTGCACGGTCTTGCCGCGCGAGAGGAATTCCGTGGCGCCCAGGCCGGCCTTGCCGGCCAGCGCGTCGTACATCTTGAGGCCGACGCCGTAGAAAGGCGTGTCCAGCAGCCGGTAGGACGGCATGACAAAGGCCAGCGGCTGCGCCAGGTGCGGCGCGTTGTGCAGCAGCGTGGTGCGCTCGTGCAGCGCCTCGCGCACCAGCGAGATATTGCCCTGGGCCAGGTAACGCACGCCGCCATGCACCAGCTTGGTGGCGCGCGAGGACGTTCCCTTGGCGAAGTCCATGGACTCCAGCAGCACCACCTTGAAGCCGCGCGCCACGGCATCCACGGCCACGCCCAGGCCCGTGGCGCCGCCGCCGATGATGGCCAGGTCATAGGTTTCGGGCTGGGCCAGACGCGCAAGCAGGGCGGCACGGTCGGTAGTCAGGGGAGTGGCGACTTGGGACATTGATCTTCAACAAAAGAACCGAGGGCGGCATGGCAAGGGCCATACCCGGCCCCTGCGGCGGCGGATACACCACCCATGTTGTGTTCATGGTGGACGCAGGAGATCAATATTTTCACTCGTTTTTGTATTTTTTAATTCGACATTTTTCGTTTTCAAGCGCGAAATGGGGACATTCAGTGTTTTGCAGCAACGGGCAGAGCGTTTGCCGCGCCCTGCCCGCCGTTTCAGGCGCGGTCAGCGGACCTTGCCGTCCTTCCAGGCCTGCAGCAGGCGGTCGTAGGCAATGGTTTCGCCCTTGGGCTTTTCATTGCCCAGCTTCTTCCAGGGAGCGTGCTGGTCGCTGAGCCACTTGGCCGGGTCGCCCTTGGGGTTGAGCTTGGGCGCGCAGCGCTCCATGCCGGCGCGCTGCAGGCGGGCCATCACCTGGTCCATTTCCTCGGCCAGCGTGTCCATCGCGCCCTGGGGCGTCTTCTCCCCGGTCACGGCCTGTGCCACGTTCTTCCACCACAGCTGGGCCAGCTTGGGGTAGTCGGGCACGTTGGTGCCGGTGGGCGTCCAGGCCACGCGCGCGGGGCTGCGGTAGAACTCGATCAGGCCGCCGTACTTGTTGGCGTTCTTGGTGAAGAAGTCGCTGCGGATGTCGCTGTCGCGGATGAAGGTCAGGCCCTGGATGGACTTCTTGAGCGAGGTGGTCTTGGCCGTCACGAACTGGGCGTAGAGCCAGGCCGCTGCCGTGCGGTTGGCGTCATGGTCCTTGAAGAAGGTCCACGAGCCCACGTCCTGGTAGCCGTTCTGCATGCCGTCCTTCCAGTACGGGCCGTGCGGGCCGGGGGCCATGCGCCACTTGGGCGTGCCGTCGGCATTCACCACGGGCAGGCCGGCCTTGGTCATGTCGGCGGTGAAGGCCGTGTACCAGAAGATCTGCTGCGCGATCTGCCCTTGCGCGGGCACGGGGCCGGATTCGCCGAAGGTCATGCCCATGGCGTCCTTGGGCGCGTACTTCTTCATCCAGTCCACATACTTGGTGAGCGCGTAGACGGCCGCTGGCGAGTTGGTGGCGCCGCCGCGCGACACGCTGGCGCCCACGGGCGTGCACTTGTCGTCGGCCACGCGGATGCCCCATTCATCGACCGGCATGCCGTTGGGGATGCCCTTGTCGGCGCTGCCCGCCATGGACAGCCACGCGTCGGTGAAGCGCCAGCCCAGCGACGGGTCCTTCTTGCCGTAGTCCATGTGGCCGTAGATGGGCTTGCCGTCGATGGTCTTCACGTCGTTGGTGAAGAACTCGGCGATGTCCTCGTAGGCGCTCCAGTTCTGCGGCACGCCCAGGTCGTAGCCGTACTTGGCCTTGAACTTGTCCTGCAGATCCTTGCGCGCGAACAGGTCGGCGCGGAACCAGTAGAGGTTGGCGAACTGCTGGTCGGGCAGCTGGTAGAGCTTGCCGTCGGGCGCGGTGGTGAAGCTGGTGCCGATGAAGTCCTTGAGGTCGATGCCGGGGTTGGTGAATTCCTTGCCTGCGCCGGCCATGTAGTCGGTCAGGTTCATGATCTTGCCGTAGCGGTAGTGCGTGCCGATCAGGTCGGAGTCGCTGATCCAGCCGTCGTAGATGGACTTGCCCGACTGCATCGAGGTCTGCAGCTTCTCGACCACGTCGCCTTCCTGGATCAGGTCGTGCTTGACCTGGATGCCGGTGATCTCGCTGAAGGCCTTGGCCAGCACCTTGCTTTCGTATTCGTGCGTGGTGATGGTTTCGGAGACCACCGAGATCTCCTTCACGCCCTTGGCCTGCAGCTTCTTGGCGGCGTCGATGAACCATTTCATCTCGGCGGCCTGCTGGTCCTTGGAAAGCGTGGAAGGCTGGAACTCGCTGTCGATCCACTTCTTGGCCTCGGCCTCGCCGGCCCACGTGGCCTGCCCCAAAGCCAGGGCCGCGGCGGCGAATGCGATCGCCTTGAACTGCATCTTCATTGCTGTCTCCTCATACGGAACTCCCCGTCTGCTTGGGAGCGCCGGCCTCGGGGGAGGATCGGGCCGGCGCATCGACTCTCAAAAACCATAGCGGCTTGCGCTTGTCACACAATGTTTTTCAATACATTTCACATTGAAATCCTTGTGCATCAAGCGCCAGCTGCTCTCTTTTTTCAACCCTTGCGCATCACCAGCGCCAGCACCAGCATGGACAGCACGAAGCTGATCCACACCGAGGGCTCGGCCGAAAGCGAGAACCACTGCGCCATCTTCTCGCCCAGGCCCACCCAGGCCAGGTTGATGTAGGCCGCCGTGAGCAGGCCGATGAAGAGCCGGTCGCCGCGCGTGGTGGCGATCGGCAGGAAGCCCTTGCGCAGCGCAGTGGGCGACTTGATCTCCCACACCGTCATGCCGGCGAGCATCAACACGATGCAACTGAAGAACACCGCCACCGGCGTGGTCCAGGCCATCCAATCGAACATGTCACACCCTCCCCATCGCGAAGCCCTTCGCGATGTAGTGCCGCACAAACCAGATCACGATCGCGCCGGGCACGATGGTCAGCACGCCGGCCGCGGCCAGCGTCGCCCAGTCCATGCCGGATGCGCTCACCGTGCGCGTCATCGTCGCCACGATGGGCTTGGCGTTCACGCTGGTCAGCGTGCGCGCCAAGAGCAGCTCGACCCAGCTGAACATGAAGCAGAAGAACGCCGCCACGCCCACGCCGGCCTTGATCAGCGGCAGGAAGATGGTGAGAAAGAAACGCGGGAAGGAGTAGCCGTCGATGTACGCCGTCTCGTCGATCTCGCGCGGGATGCCGCTCATGAAGCCTTCCAGGATCCACACCGCCAGCGGCACGTTGAACAGCAGGTGCGCCAGCGCCACGGCGATGTGCGTGTCCATCAGCCCCACGGTGGTGTAGAGCTGGAAGAACGGCAGCAGGAACACGGCCGGCGGCGTCATGCGGTTGGTCAGCAGCCAGAAGAACACATGCTTGTCGCCCAGGAACTGGTAGCGGCTGAACGCATAGGCCGCCGGCAGCGCCACGGTGAGCGAGATCACCGTGTTGATGGCCACGTAGATCAGGCTGTTGATGTAGCCCGAGTACCAGCTCGCGTCGGTGAAGATGGTCTTGTAGTTGTCCCAGGTGAAGTGCTGGGGCCACAGCGAGAAGCTGGACAGGATCTCCTCGTTGGTCTTGAAGCTCATGTTGACCATCCAGTAGATGGGCAGCACGGCAAAGACCAGGTAGGCGATCAGGAACAGCGTGCGCTTCTGGAAGCGGGGTTCATTCATGGCTGGCCTCCCGCCGGGCCGCCCCAAGGGAGACCAAGGCCCCTCGGGGGACAGCGAACACAGTGAGCGTGGGGGTCATTGTTCACCTTCTTTGTCGGCCGTGCCCACGCGCTGCATCCAGTTGTAGAGGATGAAGCACAGCAGCAGGATGATGAGGAAATAGATCAGCGAGAACGCCGCGGCCGGCCCCAGGTCGAACTGGCCCACGGCCTTCTGCGTCAGGTACTGGCTCAGGAAGGTGGTCGCGTTGCCCGGCCCGCCGCCGGTCAGCACGAAGGGCTCGGTGTAGATCATGAAGCTGTCCATGAAGCGCAGCAGCACCGCGATCATCAGCACGCCGCGCATCTTGGGCAGCTGGATGTAGCGGAACACCGCGAACTTGCTCGCGCCGTCGATGCGCGCGGCCTGGTAGTAGGCATCGGGAATGCTGCGCAGCCCGGCAAAGCACAGCAGCGCGACCAGCGGAGTCCAGTGCCATACGTCCATGGCCAGCACCGTGAGCCAGGCATGCGTGGCATCGCCGGTGTAGCTGTAGTCCACGCCCAGCCTGTTGAGCGCCGCGCCCAGCAGCCCGATGTCGGCCCGGCCGTAGATCTGCCAGATGGTGCCCACCACGTTCCACGGGATCAGCAGCGACAGCGCCACCACCACCAGCACGGCCGACGACTTCCAGCCCTTGGCGGGCATGGCGAGGGCCAGCAGGATGCCCAGCGGGATCTCCACCGCCAGCACCGCCAGCGAGAAGCCGATCTGGCGCAAGAGCGCGCCGTGCAGCTCCTCGTCTCGCATCACCGCGGCGAACCACTCGGTGCCGACGAAGACGCGGCGCTCGGGCGAGATGATGTCCTGTACCGAGTAGTTCACCACCGTCATCAGCGGCAGGATGGCCGAGAAGGCCACGCACAGGATCACCGGCAGGATCAGGAACCAGGCCTTCTGGTTGACCGGTTTGGTCGTTGCACTCATGGCAGGAGCTCCTCGTTCCGGTAGAAGCAGGTGTGCTCGCCCAGCACCTGCAGCCATACGGTCTCGCCCACGGCGGGCAGGCGCTGCTCGCTGGCGCAGCGCGCCTTGAGCAGTTGGCTCTGGACATCGCCGGCCACCTCGGCGGTCAGCATCTGGTAGGTGCCCACGTCCTGCACGCGCAGCACGCGGCAGGGCAAGGCGCCCGGCGCGCCCTCGCCCGCCAGCGCCAGGTACTCGGGCCGCACGCCCACCTGCAGCGCGCCCGGCGGCAGCGCCCGCGGCACGGCCAGGCGCTGGCCGGCGATGTCGAGCGCATCGCCCTGCGCCTGCGCCGGCAAAAAATTCATGCCCGGCGAGCCGATGAAGTGGCCCACGAAGGCATGCTGCGGGCGCTCGAACAGCGCCCCCGGCGTGCCCACCTGCACGGCGCGGCCGCGCGTCATCACCACCACCTGGTCGGCGAAGGTCAGCGCCTCGACCTGGTCGTGCGTCACGTAGATCAGCGTGAGCTTGAGCTCATGGTGGATCTGCTTGAGCTTGCGCCGCAGCTGCCACTTGAGGTGCGGGTCGATCACGGTGAGCGGCTCGTCGAACAGCACGGCCGCCACGTCTTCGCGCACCAGGCCGCGGCCCAGCGAGATCTTCTGCTTGGCGTCGGCCGACAGGCCCGCGGCGCGCTGGTTCAGCTGGCCGCTCATCTCCAGCATCTCGGCGATCTGGCCCACGCGCTGGCGGATGCGCTCCTCGGGCAGCCCGCGGTTCTTCAGCGGAAAGGCCAGGTTCTCGGCCACGGTCATGGTGTCGTAGATCACCGGGAACTGGAACACCTGGGCGATGTTGCGCTGCTGCGGCGTGGCGCGCGTCACGTCGCGGCCGTCGAACAGCACCTTGCCCTGCGACGGCACCAGCAGGCCCGACATGATGTTCAGCATGGTGGACTTGCCGCAGCCCGAGGGCCCGAGCAGCGCATAGGCGCCGCCGTCGTCGAAAGTCATCTTCAGCGGCAGCAGCGCGTAGTCGCTGTCCTGCCGCGGGTTGGGCTGGTAGGAATGCGCGAGGTCGAGTTCTATGCGTGCCATGCTCAGCCCCTCCGGTTGCGCGCGGGCGCCAGCGCCAGGGCGCCGTCGGCGCCGAAGACATAGACCTGCGCCGGGTTCAGGTACAGCGTCAGCGCGCTGCCCAGCGCGATGTAGTGCACGCCGGTGACCTGCGCCACCAGCTCGCCCCAGGGCGTGTCCGCGTGCACGAAGGTGTCCGAGCCCGAGATCTCGGCCAGCTCGACCCGGCCGGGCACGGCCACATCACCCGGCTGCTCCTGCAGGCGCAGCGCGCTGGCGCGCAGGCCCAGGGTCAGCGCGCTGCCCTGCACTGCGCCGGGCAATGCCAGCGGCAGCAGCGCGCCGTCGGGCAGGCGCAGGCCGCCTTCCACGGCCTGCGCGGCCAGCAGGTTCATCGGCGGATCGCTGAAGGCGCGCGCAACGCGCAACGAGCTCGGCGCGTGGAAGACGTCGGCCGTGGGCCCGTACTGCAGCAGCTCGCCGCCATCGAGCACGGCCGTGTAGCCGCCCAGCAGCAGGGCCTCGCCGGGCTCGGTGGTGGCGTAGACCACGGTGGAGTCGCCCACCGCGAACAATTGCGAAAGCTCTTCGCGCAGCTCCTCGCGCAGCTTGTAGTCGAGGTTGACCAGGGGCTCGTCCAGCAGCATCAGCGGCGCGCCCTTGGCCAGGGCCCGCGCCAGCGCCACGCGCTGCTGCTGGCCGCCCGACAGCTCGGCCGGGTAGCGGTCGAGGAACATCTCGATGTGCAGCCGCCCGGCGAGTTCGCGCACGCGCTGCTCCAGGTTTTTTTCGCCGCGCAGCTTGAGCGGCGAGGCGATGTTGTCGGCCACCGTGAGCGAGGGGTAGTTGATGAACTGCTGGTAGACCATGGCCACGTTGCGCTCGCGCACGGGCATGCCGGTCACGTCCCGGCCATCGACGCGCACCCGGCCGGTGCTGGGCGCATCGAGCCCCGCCATGATGCGCATCAGGCTGGTCTTGCCGGCCTGCGTGGCGCCCAGCAGCACGGTCACGGCGCCGCTGTGCAGCGCCATGTCCATGCCGTGCAGCCACGTCTCGGCCCCCACCCGCTTGCCAATTCCTTCGAGCACCAGTTCCACTGCAGGCCTTTTCTGCGCGCCGTCCGCAGCGCGCGGCATTCCGGAAAACCGCCCCCACACAGCGCACTCGAAAGGGCGAGATGCTGCATTCTTTGTTCTCTTTTGATCGGAACTAATCGATATATTCCCTAGTTCCTATTCTTTTTTATTCGTTTAGATGTTTCCGCCTGATGCCCCGGGGGCAAATACGCTATAACCGGGCACAGCCATCTGCCTCTCCCATGGAATTGCTGTGAATACCAATCCCCGCCAATTGCAACTCGTCGAAGAAGTCCGCGCCCGCCAGTCCACCTCGGTCGAGCAGTTGGCCGAAAGCCTGGGCGTGACGCTGCAAACGATACGGCGCGACATCCAGAAGCTGGCCGATGCAGGCTTGCTGGTGCGTTTCCACGGTGGCGTGCGCGTGCCCAGCGCGACCGTGGAAAACCTGGCCCACCCGCAGCGCCAGGTGCTGCATGCCGAAGGCAAGACGCGCATTGCGCGCGCCGTGGCCGAGGCCATTCCCAACGGCTGCTCGCTGATCCTGAACATCGGCACCACCACCGAGGCCGTGGCCCAGGCCCTGCTCAAGCACCGCGGCCTGCGCGTGATCACCAACAACCTCAACGTGGCCGCCATTCTCAGCAGCAATGCCGACTGCGAAGTCATCGTGGCCGGCGGCGTGGTGCGCACGCGCGACCGCGGCATCGTGGGCGAGGCGGCCGTGGACTTCATCCGCCAGTTCAAGGTGGACATCGCGCTGATCGGCATCTCGGCCATCGAGCCCGACGGCACGCTGCGCGACTTCGACCTGCGCGAGGTCAAGGTGGCGCAGACCATCATCGGCCAGTCGCGCGAGGTCTGGCTGGCCGCCGACCACAGCAAGTTCCGCCGCCAGGCCATGGTGGAGCTGGCGCGCCTGAACCAGATCGACCGCCTGTTCACCGATGCGCCACCGCCCGCGCCTTTCGATGCGCTGCTGCGCGACGCCGAGGTGCAGTGCACGATTGCCCAGTAGGGCTCGGCCCCATGAGCGCAAGCGACATGCAGATCCGCGCGGCGCGCACCGACGATGCCGCCGGCATTGCCGCCCTGCTGCAGGCCATGGGCTGGTTCAAGGCCTATGAAAACCGCACGCCCGCGCAGAACACCGAGGCCGTGCGGACCTTGCTGGCCGGCGCCGAGGCAGCGCCCGAACGCAGCCTGCTGCTGGTGGCCGAGGACGCGCAGCAGCGCCTGATCGGCTACTGCGCCGTGCACTGGCTGCCCGTGGCCGTGCTGCAGGCCTGGGAAGGCTATGTCAGCGAGCTGTTCGTAGCCGGGCAGGCACGCGGCGCCGGTGCCGGGAGCCTGCTGCTCAACGCGGCCACCGAAGCCGCGCGCCAGCGTGGCTGCTGCCGCATCTGGCTGGTGAACAACCGCGAGCGCCCGTCCTATGTGCGGGGCTTTTATTCACAGCAGGGCTGGGCCGAGCAAGCCGAGATGGCGCGCTTCGTCCTGCCGCTGAACACCTGACAAGATCCATGACCACCTATCTGCTCGCCCTGGACCAGGGCACTTCCAGTTCCCGCAGCATTGTCTTCGACGCCCAGGGCCGCCTCGTGGCCTCGGCCCAGATGGAGCTGCCGCAGATCTACCCGCGCCCGGGCTGGGTGGAGCACGACCCGCGCGAGATCTGGCGCACCCAGCTGGCCACGGCCAGGCAAGCGCTGGCCAAGGCGGGCCTGGCGGCACGCGACATCCGCGCCGTGGGCATCACCAACCAGCGCGAGACCACCGTGGTCTGGAACCGCAAGACCGGCGCCCCCATCCACCACGCCATCGTCTGGCAGGACCGCCGCGCCGAACCCATCTGCTCGGCGCTGCGCGACGCCGGCATGGCCGACACCATCCAGCAAAAGACCGGCCTGCTGATCGACGCCTATTTCTCGGGCAGCAAGCTGCAATGGATGCTGGACCATGTGGCCGGTGCGCGCGAGGCCGCCGAGCGCGGCGAGCTGGCCTTCGGCACCGTGGACAGCTGGCTGGTCTGGCAGCTCACGGGCGGCAAGCGCCACGTGACGGACGTGTCCAACGCCAGCCGCACCATGCTGTTCAATGTCCACACCAACCAGTGGGACGACGAGCTGCTGGCAGCACTCAACATCCCCCTCAGCCTGCTGCCCGAGGTGCTGCCGTCCGCAGCCGATTTCGGCAGAACCGATGCCGAGGTGCTGGGCGGCGAGATCGCCATCGGCGGCGTGGCCGGAGACCAGCAGGCCGCGCTGTTCGGCCAGGGGTGCTTCGGCGCCGGCATGGCCAAGAACACCTACGGCACGGGCTGCTTCATGCTCATGCACACGGGCGGCCGGTTCCAGACCTCGACCAACGGCCTGCTCACCACGGCGGCGGCACAGCCCGATGCCAGGGCCCGGTACGCACTCGAAGGCAGCGTCTTCGTGGGCGGCGCCGTGGTGCAGTGGCTGCGCGACGGCCTGCGCGCCATCGAGCACAGCGGCCAGGTGCAGCAGTTGGCCGAGAGCGTGCCCGATTCGGGCGGCGTGATGATGGTGCCGGCCTTCACGGGCCTGGGCGCGCCCTACTGGAAGCCCGATGCGCGCGGCACCATCACGGGCCTGACGCGCGGCACCACGCTGGCGCACATCGCGCGGGCCGCGCTGGAATCCATCGCCTACCAGAGCGCCGCGCTGCTGCTGGCCATGAGCCGCGACGCGGTGGCCAGCGGCGGCACGCCGGTCAGCGAGCTGCGCGTGGACGGCGGTGCCTGCGTGAACAACCTGCTCATGCAGTTCCAGGCCGATCTGCTGGGCATTCCCGTGGTGCGCCCCGCCTGCGTGGAAACCACGGCGCTGGGCGCCGCCTATCTGGCCGGCCTGGCCACCGGCATCTATGGCAGTACCGACGAGCTGTCGGCGCTGTGGAAGGCCGAGCGCCGCTTTGTTCCCACGCTGGGCCAGGACCGCGCGCACGCGCTCATGCAGCGCTGGGAACAGGCGGTGCGCCAGACCACGGCCGAATAGAAAAGCGGTACCAGACCCAAAAAACCATAGCTGCCGGCGCTTGTTGCATGGGCGCCAGCGGCCCAAAAGGCCTTTGGCGGCAGCAAGGCCCGCCATGAAAAAAAAAGCGGGATGCGCCACCAGCACGCACCCCGCTTTGACGTCCCGGCGCTGCCGGGACGGCTGCGCTTATTCCTCGTCGGCCAGCAGTAGCTTGTAGATCACGGCGCCCAGGATGGCACCGGCAATCGGCGCGGCCCAGAACAGCCACAGCTGCTCCAGCGCGATATGCGGGCCGAACAGTGCCGGGCCCGTGCTGCGCGCAGGGTTGACCGAGGTGTTGGTCACGGGAATCGAGATCAGGTGGATCAGCGTCAGGCACAGGCCTATGGCCAGGCCGCCGAAGCCCGCGGCCGCGCGCCTGGCCGTCGCGCCCAGGATCACGATCAGGAACACGGCAGTGAGCACGACTTCCGTCAGCAGCGCCGCGGTCAGCGAATACTTGCCCGGCGAATGCTCGCCATAGCCGTTGGTGGCGAGGTCGGTGATGTTGGCGTCGGCCTTGCCCGTGGCAATCAGGTACAGGATCCAGGCCGCCACAATGGCGCCAAAAACCTGGGCAATGATGTAGCCCGGCAGTTCGGAGGCCTTCATGCGCCCGCCCACGGCCAGGCCCACGGACACCGCCGGGTTGAAATGCCCTCCGGATACCGGGCCCAGCGCATAGGCGCCGGTCAGCACGGTCAGGCCGAAGGCCAGCGACACGCCCAGCAGGCCTATGCCCACGTTGGGAAAGGCCGCGGCCAGCACGGCGCTGCCGCAGCCGCCGAAGGTCAGCCAGAAGGTCCCGAGAAATTCCGCCGACCACTTCTTCAGATTGGACGCCATGATGCAGCTCTCCGCAGATGGAACAAAAAACAGGCCGCTCCTGGATACCGGAGCTGGCGGCATCTTAAGAACCGCAGATGTCAGCTCGCAAGGCGCAAATGTGAACAATGTTCGGCGCCCGGGCCTTTGCCGGCTCCTCTGGTCGCTGCCGGCGCTGCTGCTGGCCGCCTGCGCGGCGCCGCCTGCGGACCGGACAGGCGGGAAAGCGCTGGATGCCTGCCTGCAGACGCTGGGCGAGATCCGCTGGCCGCACGACACGCAGTACGCGGGCACCACGGTGGGCGGGCTGTCCTCCATCGACTACGACGCGCGCAGCGGCCTGTACTACCTGGCCAGCGACGACCGCTCCTCCTTCGACCCGGCGCGCCTGTACACGGCGCGCATCCGCTATGACGCGAGCGGCCTGCTCGAGGTGGTGCTGCAGGACCGCATCTGGCTGCTCAACGCCCGCCAGCAGCGCTTTGCCGGCATCCGTGCGCCCGAGCCCGGCACGGCCGTACCCGACCCCGAGGCCTTGCGCCTGCTGCCGAATCTGTCAAATGGCCAGGGGCAAACCATGCTGTGGAGCAGCGAAGGCGACTTCAGGCGCGGCTTCGGTCCGCAGCTGGTCGAGGCTGCCACCGACGGCCGCTGGCTGCGCGAATGGCCGCTGCCGCCGCAGCTGGCCTTGCCCGCCCCGGCAGACCGCTCCACGCAAGGCCCGCGCAGCAACTTCACGCTCGAAGGCATGAGCCTGAGCGCCGACGGCAAGATCCTGTGGCTGTCCATGGAGGGCGCGCTCAGGCAGGACGGTCCCATGCCGGGCCCGGGCCGCGCCGGCGCGCCGGTACGCATCACCGCCTATGACATGGCAACGCGCCAGCCTCTGCGCCAGCTGGCCTATGTACCCGATGCCCTGCCCGAGCACCTGGGGCTGCTGTCGCGCCATGCGGTCAACGGCGTCAGCGACATCCTGGCCGACGGCCCCGACCACATGCTGGTGCTGGAGCGCTCCTATGCCCCCGCGCGCGGCTTCGGTGCGCGCATCTACCGCATCCGCACGGACCGCGCAGCCGGCACGGACACCTTGCCCCTGCAGCAGTTGACGCCCGACAACCACCGCCCCGTGGACAAGGCGCTGCTGCTGGACCTGAGCCAGGCCGGCCTCAGGAGCGTGGACAACCTCGAAGGCATGAGCTGGGGACCGCCGCTGCCGGATGGACGCCGGGTGCTGCTGCTGGTCAGCGACAACAACTTCAATCCCGCCGAGGTCACGCAATTCGTCGCGCTGCTCGAACGCGCCGGCGGCTGCGGCCGGGGTTTATAGTCCCCGTCGAACCCTATTCCTGCCTTCGCACGACCATGACCACTTCCAGCTCCTCGCCCTCCACCCTTCCTCCTGTTGCCTTCATCGGCGGCGGCAACATGGCCAGCGCCATCATCGGCGGCCTGCTCCGCCAGGGCATGCCGGCCTCGGACATCATCGTGGTCGAACCCTATGAAGCGGCCCGCGAGGCCCTGCAGGCCAATTTCGGCATCGCCGCCCTGCCCGAAGCCGGCCCCGCGCTGCAGCGCGCCGCGCTGGTGGTCTGGGCCGTCAAGCCCCAGACCTTCAAGGATGCCGCTGCCGTTGCAGCCGCCCATACGCGCCACGCCCTGCACCTGAGCGTGGCGGCGGGCATCACCACCGACAGCATTGCCGCCTGGCTGGGCACGGCCCGCCTGGTGCGCGCCATGCCCAACACCCCGGCCCTCGTGGGCAAGGGCATGACCGGCTTGTACGCGCGCCCCGAGGTCGACGCCGACGGCAAGGCGCTGATCGCCCGCGTCATGGGCAGCACCGGCCAGCTGCTGTGGGTGGACCAGGAACAGAAGCTCGATGCCGTGACCGCCATCTCGGGTTCGGGTCCGGCCTATGTGTTCCTGTTCCTCGAAGCCATGACCCGGGCCGGCGTGGACATGGGCCTGACGGCCGAGCAGGCCCACCAGCTGGCCGTGGCCACCTTCCAGGGCGGCGCGGAACTGGCCGCGCGCTCGGACGAAAGCCCCGAGGTCCTTCGCCAGCGCGTGACCAGCAAGGGGGGCACCACCCATGCCGCGATCACCCACATGCAGGAGCAGCAGGTGCCCGAGCACTTCATCGCCGCCATGCGCAAGGCCGAGGCCCGGGCTCAGGAGCTGGCCGACGAGTTCGGCCGCTGAGCGGCTCCCCGGAGCGACTAGTCGCCTCTCCCAGGGGGGCGGCATTTTCGCTGCGGGGCGGCGCGGCCGGCGCAGGCCCTTGCTGGATGTCTCCGGTTCGGGCCAGGCGGTGTGGCGCCGCCGAATTCGGCAAAACGCCATCACCGATGGAGCTTCAGCGCAGCGCAAACCCCAGCGCCACGCCGGCAAAGATGGCAGCGCCTATCCAGTGGCTCTTGCTGAAGGCGACAAAGCAGCCTTCGCGCGTACGGTGACGGATCAGGGTGAAATGCCACAGCATCTGCGCCGCAGCCACCACCATGCCCGTCCAGAATGGCCAGCCCAGGCGATAGGGCGCCAGCGCCCAGGCCGTGAGCAGCCAGCACAGCGCGAAAAAGCCCATCACGCCGGCCACGTCGAAGCGGCCCAGCGTGATGGCCGAGGTCTTCATGCCGATCTTGAGGTCGTCGTCGCGGTCCACCATCGCGTATTCGGTGTCATAGGCCAGCACCAGGAACATATTGGCCAGCCACAGCGTCCAGGCCGTGGCAGGCACTTCGCCGGTCACGGCCGCGAACGCGATCACGATGCCGAAGTTGAAGGCAATGCCCAGAAAGGCCTGGGGCATGGCGAAAAAGCGCTTGGTGAACGGATAGAGGATGGTGAACAGCACGGCCGGCACCGACCAGGCCACGGCCTCCCAGCGCGTGGACAACACCAGGCCGAACGCGACCAGCGTGAGCACCAGCCCCACCATGGCCGCTTCCCTGACCGAGATCTGGCCGCTGGTGACGGGGCGCTGGGTGGTGCGCTTCACATGCCGGTCGAAATCGCGGTCGGCAATGTCGTTGATGGTGCAGCCGGCGCTGCGCATCAGCACCGTGCCCAGCACGAAGACCGCCAGCAGATGCCAGCCGGGAAAGCCCCGGCCGGCCACCCACAAGGCCGACAGCGTGGGCCAGACCAGCACCAGCCAGCCGGCCGGGCGGTCGAAGCGGATCAGATCCAGGTAGAGCGACAGCTTGGAGCGCTGCGGAGCGGGAAAGGAAGCAGGCATGGCGGAAACAACCGGAACAGGCCGGAGACAGGGCCCCGGCGGCAATCATCAGAAGACCCATCGCAAGCAGGGGGGCGGGCGGCAAATGCCGCGCCCTCTGCATGCAGCGTCACACCGGCGATTGTGCACTGCCCGGCAGCGAGCCGCCTGGGCCGCCCCCATGCTCTGCACGGTCTGCCGCCCATAGCACCAAAGCCGTCCAGCCGCCTCCCAGCGCCAGGCCGGCCAGCACATCGCTGGCATAGTGGGCGGACAGCAATACCCGGCTCAGCGCGGTGCCCAGCGCCAGAACCGCCGCGGCGGCCAGCACCGGGCCCTGCCGGCCCGGCGGCAGGCGGCGAGCCGCCTGCCAGGCCAGCATGCCGAAGATGGCCGCGGTTCCCGCACTATGGCCGCTGGGAAAGCTGAAGCCGCTCTCATGCACCAGCCCGCCCAGCGGGCGTACCCTCTCCATCCAGCCCTTGGTGCAGCGCACCCACAGCCCGGTGCCGGCCACGGCCGCCACCCAGGCCAGCAGCTGCAGGCCCTGGCGCTGCCATAGCAACCATAGCGCCACGGCCACTCCCAGCAGCCCCATGGCGCGCAGGTCGCCTAGCAGGGTCCAGCCTCTGGCCAAGGACTCCCATGCCGACGGCAGCCCCCCGGTCAACGCGCGCTGCACCGCCAGGTCCAGCGCCGCCAGGCCATGCGGCGCGGACGACGCATGCGACTGATGGATGCCGGCCGCCAGCAGGCCGAAAACCGCTGCGGCCAGCCCTGCCGCCCACAGCAGGCGGCCGCCGGGCAGGCGGTACGGGGCCGTCCGGTCATGCCACAGCCATGCCGGCTTTTGGCGCATGCGCAGGTACAGCAGGCCGGCCACGGCCAGCAGCAACAGCAGCTGCAACCAGAGCGCACGACGGTCCAGCCAGTGGGCCATGGAGACCAAGGGTGCAGCCGCAGCAAGCACGCGTTTTTCCTTTCCGAATCAGGACAAAAAAACAAAAGCCCTGGCGGGCTTCATGAAAGATACCTGCCAGGGCTTGAACAAGGCTGAAAGCGCCGCAGGCGGCGCTTCTCATCAGTCTTCCAGCAGCGAGCGCAGCATCCAGGCCGTCTGCTCGTGCACGGTCAGGCGCTGGGTCAGCAGATCGGCCGTGGGCTCGTCGTTGGCCTTGTCGGCCAGCGGAAAGAGCTGGCGCGCGGTGCGTGCCACGGCTTCATGGCCCTGCACCAGGATGCGCACCATCTCCATGGCCTTGGGCGGCTCGGGCGGCACATCGGGCAGGCTGGTGAGCTTGCCGAATTGCGCATACGAGCCCGGCGCGTGGTGGCCCAGCGCGCGGATACGCTCGGCCACCGGGTCGACCGCATTCCACAGCTCCGTGTACTGCCCCATGAACATGGTGTGCAGCGTGTTGAACATGGGGCCCGTGACGTTCCAGTGGAAGTTGTGCGTGGTCAGGTACAGCGTATAGGTGTCGGCCAGCAGGGCCGACAGGCCCTTGGCGATGGCGGCGCGGTCCTCGTCGCTGATGCCGATATTGATGCCGGCGCTGCGCGGCGCTGCGGCCTCCTGCTTGCGCTTGTCCGATTTGTCCTTGCCTGCTTGCTTGGCCATGGTGTCACCTTTCATGGGTTAACGGGAATCGGGATCCATCCGGTCGGGCTCCGCCCACGGAGCCGGGCCGCGTGCCGCTGCAATCACTCCGAGAGGCGCTGCACGCCCGGCAGCGGGCAGGCATAGACGGCGTTGCGCAGCGCGGCAATCGCTTCGTAGCGCGTGAAGCTGCGGCGCCAGGCCAGCACCACGCGGCGCGAGGGCGGAGCAATGCCGTCTTCGGCATGGATGGGCAGATAGCGGATATGGGGTTCGTCGGTCTTGCGGCGGCGTTCGGTGCTGGCCAGAGCATCCTCGGGCACGGAAAGGCGCGGCACCAGGGTCACGCCCATGCCGGCGGCCACCATGTGCTTGATGGTCTCGAGCGACGAGCCTTCGAAGGTGCGGCGTATGCCTTCGGCGTTGCTCGCATAGCGCGCGAATTCGGGGCAGACCTCCAGCACATGGTCGCGGAAGCAGTGGCCCGCGCCCAGCAGCAGCATGGTCTCGTTCTTGAGGTCGGTGGTGGACAGGCTTTCCTTCTGCGCCAGCGGATGGCCGCTGGGCACGGCGGCCATGAAGGGTTCGTCGTACAGCGGTGCCAGCGCCAGGCCCGTATCGGGGAAGGGCTCGGCCATGATGGCGCAGTCGATCTCGCCCATGCGCAGCATCTCCAGCAGCTTGATGGTGAAGTTCTCCTGCAGCATCAGCGGCATCTGGGGCGTCATGCGGATGGAATTGCGCACCAGCTCTGGCAACAGGTAGGGGCCGATGGTGTAGATCACGCCCAGCGTCAGCACGCCGGACAGCGGGTCCTTGCCGCGCTTGGCGATTTCCTTGATCTCGTTGGCCTGCTCGAGCACGCTTTGCGCCTGGCGCACGATCTCCTCGCCCAGCGAGGTGACGGAAACCTCTCCGGCGCTGCGCTCGAAAAGCTTGACATCCAGTTCTTCTTCCAGCTTCTTGATGGCAACGGACAACGTGGGCTGGGAGACATAGCAGGCTTCGGCGGCACGCCCGAAGTGCTTTTCTCGCGCGACGGCCACGATGTACTTCAGTTCGGTGAGGGTCATGGAGATTGTTGTTTTATCCGTCAGACAGGCCCGCCCTTGCAATTGGCGAATTGCCAGCTAGCCCGCCTGTAATAGTCAAAAAAAAATGAACAGATACGCGCTGATTCAATCACAGATTTTTCACGCGTCAACTACGAAAACATGATTAGCGCAAAACGGCCCAGCGGAAAGCTTATGTCTTGCCGGCCTTCTTGTGCATATGTCCTCAAAAAAATTCCGGCCGATGCCCTGCCGCCTCCTGCCCGGACCGCATCCCGGCAGGCTTCAGGCCTTCAGGTATTCCGCCTTTCCGCCCAGCCAGCGGCTCACATGGCGGGCCGCCAGCGCAGGATATCGCTCCAGCATGCGCGGCGCCAGCTCGCGTGCCCAGTCCAGCAGCAGCACATCCTGCTCCAGGTCGGCAAAGCGCAGCATGGGCGCGCCCGACTGGCGCGAACCCAGGAATTCGCCGGGACCGCGGATCTCCAGGTCGCGCCGTGCGATCTCGAAGCCGTCATTGGTCTCCGCCATGGCGCGCAGGCGCTCCTTGCCGGTGTCCGACAACCGGCCGTTGTCGTTGACCGAATACAGCAGCACGCAGGCCGAAGCCGCCGCGCCGCGCCCCACGCGGCCGCGCAGCTGGTGCAGCTGGGACAGGCCGAAACGCTCCGAATGCTCGATGACCATGAGCGAGGCATTGGGCACATCCACGCCCACCTCGATCACCGTGGTCGACACCAGCACGCCCATGATGCCGGCGGAGAACAGCTCCATCACGGCCTTTTTCTCGGCCGTGGGCATGCGCGAATGCAGCAACCCCACCATGACGCCGGGCAGCATCTCGCTCAGGTATTCATGCGTGGCCGTGGCATTGGACAGGTCCAGCGCCTCGCTTTCCTCGATCAGCGGGCAGACCCAGTAGACCTGCCGCCCGCTGGCGACCTGGGCGCCTATGCGCTCGATCACCTCGTCCTTGCGGCTGTCCGAGATCAGCTTGGTGACGATGGGCGTGCGCCCCGGCGGCAGCTCGTCGATGGTGGAAACGTCCAGGTCGGCGTAGTAGCTCATGGCCAGCGTGCGCGGAATCGGCGTGGCGCTCATCATCAGGAGATGCGGCTCCATTCCAGTGGCAGCCAGTTTCTGCCGCAAGGCCAGCCGCTGGGCCACGCCGAAGCGATGCTGCTCGTCGATCACGGCCAGCGCCAAATTCCTGAACTGCACCTGCTCCTGGATCACGGCGTGGGTGCCCACGACCAGCGCGGCCTCGCCGCTTTCGACCAGGGCCAGCATCTCGGCACGCTCTTTCTTCTTCTGCGCACCCGCCAGCCAGGCCACGCGCTTGCCCAGGGGCGCGAGCAAGGGTTCGAGCCAGCCGACCAGCTTGCCGAAGTGCTGCTCGGCCAGGATTTCGGTGGGCGCCATCAGCGCGCACTGCCAGCCTGCCGCGATGCAGGCCACGGCCGACAGCGCCGCCACCACGGTCTTGCCCGAGCCCACATCGCCCTGCAGCAGCCGGTGCATGGGAATGCTGCGCTCCATGTCGGCGCGGATTTCGCCGACCACGCGCTGCTGGGCCCCGGTCAGGCCGAACGGCAGCTGGCCCAGAAACTGTTGCGTGAGTTCGTCATGGGCCGCCCGCAGCACCGGTGCCTTCAGGCGCGTACGCTCGCGCTTGGCTTCGTATTGCGACAGCTGCTGGGCCAACAGCTCCTCGGCCTTGAGCCGCTGCCAGGCCGGGTGGCTATGGTCTTCGAGCGTGGCCAGGGCTACATCGGGCGCAGGGTGATGCAAAAAGGTGAGCGCACTGCGCAGGTCATACAAAGGCTGCAGGCCATTTGAGCCATAGTGCTGTGCCACCGGAGGCGGCTCGCCGGGTGGCAGGGTCTCGGACAGGTCCGCGCGCAGCAGCGCCGTGGCGATGGCCCGGCGCAGATAGGGCTGGGGCAGGCTGGCCACCGTGGGATAGACAGGCGTGAGGGCCGTGGGCAGCTCGCCGCCTGCGGCGCGAAAGGCCGGATGCATCATCTGCCGGCCCCAGAAGCCGCCCTTGACCTCGCCGCGGATGCGCAGCCGCGCGCCCACGGCCATGGCCTTCTGCTGCGAGGGGTAGAAGCTGAAGAAGGTCAGCACGCAGCTGCCCGTGCCATCCTCCACCGTCACCTTGAGCATGCGCCGGGGCCGCAGCTGCACCTCGCTGTGCGTGACCGTGGCTTCGATCTGCACGGTATCGCCGTCGCGTGCGTTCTTGAGCGGCGTGATGCGCGTCTCGTCCTCATAGCGCAGCGGCAGATGCAGGGCCAGGTCGATGTCGCGCCGCAAGCCCAGCTTGAGCAAGGCCTGCTGAGCCGGGCTGAGGGTCTTTTTTGCTTCGCCGGGCTTCGGCTTGGCTTCCTCGGTCTTGGCAGGCTTGCGTGCACTCTTCTTGTCGGAAGCCCTGCCGCCCCTGGCCTTGGCACCGGCAGAAGCGCCCGCCCCCATGCCACCGGCCTCATCCAGAGAAGGAGCCGGTGCGCAAGATGCGGCGAAGGAGTGGTTGGACATGCGTACGGAATTCCTGGCTGGGCCTCTCGGCCGGGCCATCGAGATGGCCGCGGCACACAGGGCCTCACGGATGCAAGTGCAATAGTGTATGAATATACAGCTCTTGCCATACCATTGCCTGGATCAAGCTTCCCGCCACGGCGCCAATGCCCATGATGCGCATGGCCAGCCGGCAATGACCGTGGCGATTTGCGACAATGGCGGGCTTGTGTTCATTGAACTTGGAACGGGCCCGGTACGGCCCTCAAGCCCTGCATGTCTTCCAGCACCCGTGTTTTCTCGCTCAGCGATTTCGACTTTGAACTGCCCGAATCCCTGATTGCCCAGCATCCCACCGCCGTGCGCAGCGCCTCGCGCCTGCTCGACGGCCGCCAGCTCCCCCCCCACCGATCGCATCTTCCGCGAACTGCCCGACCAGCTGCAAGCCGGCGACCTGCTGGTGTTCAACGACACCAAGGTGCTCAAGGCCCGGATCTTCGGCGAGAAGGCCAGCGGCGGCAAGCTGGAACTGCTGGTGGAGCGCGTGCTCACTGGCAACGAGGTCGTGGCCCATATGCGGGTGAGCAAGAAGCCCCTGCCCGGTGCCAGAATCCATCTGTGCGGCGGCCTCCGGAATGGCGGCTTCGACGCCGAACTGCTGGGCCGCTGGCCGGATGCAGACGGCCCGCTGTTCCATCTGGCACTGACCGGTGCGCATGGCGAGACGCCGTACGAGCTGATGGAGAAGTTCGGCCATCTGCCGCTGCCGCCCTATATCGAGCGCCACCAGGACGGCGAAGTCGACCCCGATGAAAAGGAAGACAGCGAACGCTACCAGACCGTGTTCGCCGCCCAGCCCGGTGCCGTGGCCGCCCCGACGGCCGCCCTGCACTTCGACGAAACCGTGCTCGCGGCCCTGCAGGCCAGGGGCGTGGAGCGTGCCAGCGTCACCCTGCATGTGGGCGCCGGAACTTTCCAGCCCGTGAAGACGGAGAACCTCGCCGAGCATCAGATGCACAGCGAGTGGTACGACATACCGCTGCCCACGCTGGCCGCCCTGGAGCGCTGCCGCCAGCGCGGCGGCCGCGTCGTGGCCGTGGGCACCACCACCGTGCGCACGCTGGAATCCTGGGCCCAATACGGCAACATCACGGGCGACACCAGCATCTTCATCACGCCCGGCTTCGAGTTTCAGGTCGTCGACATGCTGGTGACCAACTTCCACCTGCCCAAGAGCACGCTCATGATGCTGGTCAGCGCCTTCTCGGGCTACGATCACATCATGGCGCTGTACCGCCATGCGATCGCCCAGCACTACCGCTTCTTCAGCTATGGGGACTCGATGCTGCTGGAGCGCAAAAACTAGCTTGTAATGAATAGCCATGCCGCTTTCCCTGGAGGAGCGGCCGTCGCGCTAGTTCAGACGGGCTGGGGTTTGCCTCCGAATGCACCCGGCAGGCAAAGTAGGCCTCAATACCCGTGCTGCTGCCGGAATTCCCTGGCCTTGCCGAAGTGGCCGTTGCCGATGAAGGGCACCGGCGGGCGCAGCGCAGACAGCGGCGAGGGATGGTTGCTCGTCAATACCAGATGGCCCTTGTCGCGGGGAATCAGGGCCCGCTTGGACTGGGCATGCGAGCCCCAGAGCATGAAGACCACGGGTCGCTCGCCTTCGGCCACATGGCGGATCACGGCGTCGGTCAGCACTTCCCAGCCCTTGCCCGAATGGCTGGCGGCCTGGCCCTCTTCCACCGTGAGGCAGGTGTTGAGCAGCAGCACGCCGTTCTTTGCCCATTTGACCAGGCTGCCGCCGGGATTCGGGAAGGGGGGAAAGGGCACGCCCAGGTCGCGCTGCATTTCCTTGAAGATGTTCTGCAGCGAAGGCGGCAGGCGCACGCCGGGCGCCACCGAGAATGCCAGGCCTTCGGCCTGTCCGCGCCCATGGTAGGGGTCCTGGCCCAGGATGACCACCCGCACATCTTCGGGCGGCGTGAGATCCAGCGCGCGCAGCGGCTGGGGAGGGAAGATCACGGCGCCGGCATCCAGGCGCTGCCGCAGAAAGGCCAGCAGACGCTGACCGGCAGGCCCTGCAAAGAATTCATCGATCAACGGTTTCCAGCCCGGCGCCACCGGCCAATCGGCCGGATCGGCCGACATCAGCTGCGTTGCGGCAGGTGTCGAGGAAGGCGAAGGCTGGGAATCGTTGGCGGTGTTCATGCGGCAATTTTCGCGCGTTCTGGAGCAGGATCAGCGAAATAGCCGCGCCAGCGCCTCGCCCGGTTCCTCGGCGCGCATGAAGGCCTCGCCCACGAGGAAGGCGTTGACGCCCGCGTCGCGCAGGGTCTTGACGTCGTCCCGGGTCAGGATGCCCGACTCGGTGACCAGCAGGCGGTCGGCGGGCACGCTCTTTTGCAGCTCCAGCGTGGTCTCGATGCGGACCTCGAAGTTGCGCAAATTGCGGTTGTTGATGCCCACCAGCGGCGTCTTGAGCTTCAATGCACGCTCCAGTTCCTGGGCGTCATGCACTTCCACCAGCACGGCCATGTCCAGGCTCATCGCGATCTGCTCCATCTCGGCCATCTGCGCGTCCTCCAGGCAGGCGGCGATCAGCAGCACGCAGTCGGCTCCGATGGCACGCGACTCGTAGATCTGGTAGGGGTCGACCATGAAGTCCTTGCGCAGCACGGGCAGCAGGCAGCTGGCGCGCGCCTGCTTGAGGTAGTCGATGCTGCCCTGGAAGAACTGCTTGTCGGTGAGCACGGACAGGCAAGCGGCGCTGACCTCGCCATCGCCCATGGCATAGCTCTGGGCGATGTCGGCGGGAATGAAGTCGGCGCGGATCACGCCCTTGCTGGGGCTGGCCTTCTTCACCTCGGCGATCACGCCGGCCTGGCCGGCCGCGATCCTGGCGCGCAGCGCGCCCACGAAGTCGCGCGTGAGCACGCGGCTTTCCGCGTCCCGGCGCATGTCCTCCAGGGGCATGCGCTTCTTGGCGGCCGCCACTTCCTGGACCTTGACGTCGCAGATTTTTTTCAGAATGTCAGACATACGGTTTCTTTCTCTTGAATTCTTCAACGGCGTGCAGGCACGCAGCGCTCGCCGCTCTGGCGGATCTCCAGCCGCTGCGCCATCTCGTCCACCAGCGCATCCAGCGCCAGCAGATCAGGCTCGGCACGGCTCATGTGCAGCACCGTGCACAGCACGGCCACGGGTCCCTTGCGCGCATGGCGCAGCTCGATGCGCCAGCCATGCCACTGGCGCGGACGATCCTCGAAGGCCACGCGGCCCAGGCTCCATTCGGCCGCAGGCTCCAGCAGCCACTGTACCGAAGGCTCCAGGCCCGTGCTGCGGATGCGGCGCTGCGCGACCTCGACGACGCAGCCGCGCCCGCCATCCGGGCGCCCCTCGCCCAGGGGCGCGCTGCGCCGCCCGCGCCACCGGCGCAGGCCCAGCCATGCGGCAAGCACGATGGCCGAGGCCGCCAAGGCCTCGGCCGGTCCGGCCGACGCGATGAACGACAGCATGATCACCGCCCCCGTGCCCCAGGCCATCCCCCGCATTGCATCGCCCCAGGCCGGGCGGCCCAGTTCCACGAATTCGGGCAGCCGCCACTGCGGCTGCGTGCGCACCGCCTGCAGCAGGGGTTCCAGGGCTTGCCGTGCGGGAACCGTCATGGCATCTCGGGGCTGCGACGCCGTGCGCCCTCAGACACCGGGCTTTTGCAGGTTCTGGGTATACGCCACCAGCTCCTGCAGCTTGGCCAGGGCCGCGCCGCTGTCCAGCGCCTTTTGCGCACGCTCCAGGCCGTCCTCGATGGAGGCGGCCACATTGGCCGCGTACAGGGCCGCGCCCGCATTCAGGCAGACGATGTCGCGCGCCGGGCCCTGCTCGCCGCCGAGCACGCCCAGCAGCATGGCCTTGGATTCCTCGGGGTTCTCGACCTTGAAGGCCCGGGTGCCCACCATGCGCAGGCCGAAGTCCTCGGGATGGATTTCGTATTCGCGCACCACGCCGTCCTTGAGCTCGCCCACCAGCGTGCCCGCGCCCAGGCTGATCTCGTCCAGGCCGTCGCGGCCGTAGACCACGATGGCATGCTCGGCGCCCAGGCGCTGCAGCGCACGCACCTGGATGCCGACCAGGTCCTCGTGGAACACGCCCATGAGGATGTTGGGCGCGCCGGCCGGATTGGTCAGCGGGCCCAGGATGTTGAAGATGGTGCGCACGCCCAGTTCCTTGCGCACGGGCGCCACGTTCTTCATGGCCGGATGGTGGTTGGGCGCGAACATGAAGCCTATGCCCACGTCGCGTATGCAGTCGGCGATGTGGGCGGGGCCGAGGTTGATGTTCACGCCCAGCGCCTCCATGGCGTCGGCGCTGCCGCTCTTGCTGCTGACGCTGCGCCCGCCGTGCTTGCTGACCTTGCCGCCCGCCGCCGCGATCACGAAGGTGGAGCAGGTGGAGATGTTGAAGGTGTTGGCGCCGTCGCCGCCCGTGCCCACGATGTCCACCAGATGGGATTTGTCGTGCACGTTGACCTTGTTGGAGAACTCGCGCATCACCTGGGCTGCGGCCGAGATCTCGCCGATGGTCTCCTTCTTCACGCGCAGGCCCGTGAGGATGGCCGCCGTCATCACGGGCGAGAGCTCGCCGCGCATGATCATGCGCATCAGGTGCAGCATCTCGTCGTGGAAGATTTCGCGGTGCTCGATGGTGCGTTGCAGCGCTTCCTGGGGAGTGATCTGGGTCATGGCAATCTCTCTTTATTCAGGAGCAGCTTGCGCTTGAATCTTCTTGGTTTCAGCATGGATCGATGCTGAAGATCAGAAATATCCAGCGCCAGCCGCTATATATTCATGAGTATCGGCACCGGGCCGTTCAGGCCTTCTGCTCCAGGAAGTTTCGGAGCATGGCATGGCCGTGCTCGGTCAGGATGCTTTCGGGGTGGAACTGCACGCCCTCGATGGCCAGTTCACGATGGCGCACGCCCTGGATCTCGCCATCCTCGCTGGTGGCCGTGACTGCAAGGCACTCGGGCAAGGTATGGCGGTCGATCACCAGCGAGTGGTAGCGGTTGACCGTGAATTCCTTGGGCAGCCCGGCGAACACGCCGCGCTGGTCGGTGCTGATCACGCTGGTCTTGCCATGCATCTGCTGGCCCGCGCGGATGATGTCGCCGCCAAAGGCCGCGCCGATGCTCTGGTGGCCCAGGCAGACACCCAGGATGGGCAGCTTGCCCGCGAAGTGCCGGATCGCGGCCACCGAGATGCCGGCCTCGGCCGGCGAGCACGGGCCCGGAGAGATCACCAGGCGCTCCATGCCTTCGCGCGCGATCAGCGCCTGCACCTCGGCCACCGTGGTCTCGTCGTTGCGCACCACGGTCACGTCGGCGCCCAGTTCGCCGAAGTACTGGACGATGTTGTAGGTAAAGCTGTCGTAGTTGTCGATCATCAGGAGTCTCATGATTCTAAGTCCTTGATTTCATTAATGTTTTCCATTACACACAACCTCCATTACCCACTTTATTACACACATCGACAGTTGATTGCGATGGACGAAGCGCGAGCATGTGCTGGCTCAAGGTAGCAAGGGCTCCTGAGAGATGTCTTGGCGTGCGCCAGTGCGGTGTACTGACGCAGCGACGGCGCCCGCATGCCAGGGCCAAGTGCTGAGACTGGGCGGACAGACCTACCCCTCGCGGCGACACAGCGCGCGGGGCATCAGTTCTACGACGGGGCTGGGGTGCCAAGGGCATCGGGCAATCTCCTCAAATCTTGGAGCCGCCGTGCCGGGGAGCCTTCTTGAAACCTTGCCTGCCGGTACGGCGGCAAGGTGCGGTCAAGACCGCAACGACATGCCGCTTCCTATTGGAAGCGCCACCACAGAGCGATGTTGGTCGAAGCGGTACGGGTCATGGACAGACCAAAGTGTTGAATTTAAAAGCCAGAACTCGGCCCGAGTACACCCGAACGGAATTCCAAAGTAAGCCTGGGGAATTTTACCATGAGCATGTTAGGCAAAGCCACTTCCTGGAATGCCAGGGCATTCATCACCCCGCCCATCTACCTCGGACCGGACGACAACACTTCCAGTCTCGAAACCAGAGAGCAAGTAGACCAACTGCTACGGACTTGTGAGCATCGAATCTCAGGTTGGCAGTCATCTGGACCTGCGCGGGTGATGCTATATCGCTATATCAGCATCCGGGGCAGATATGACACCGCCGGATTTTCTCTGCCGACCCTAGGTCCCGGAGAACAGAAGCCGTTGATCGCAGCTTCTGAAACCATCGCCGTATCAGACCATACCAAATCGGTTTTGCGGGGAACAGCGCAGCGCATGACGCTGGTACCGTGAGCGCCAATATCGAGCTTTCGTCCTCATCGCTCGATGGGCCGGCAACCGATCGATTCTTGCACAACGAGCAAGACGAGGCCACCTACAGCGGACGCCAAACCAATCACCTCGCCCGTCTACGTTCAGGGCATCTTCCCAGGCACCCGCGGAAGGTCATAACGACACAGCAGCCCTTGGCAGGGCAAGAAAGGAGCCGGTGATGTAGCGCTTCCGAAAGGAGACGAAGACATGCACAAGGACATTCCAACATCGAAGGTGTTCTATCGTCCCATCGAGGCTGCCATACGGTGGGCCGGGTTGCTGCGGTACCTGCCGATGATCCTGGCTGCGATCGCGTCACCGCGCTTCCTGCCTCCATCGTTGAATTGCCCGCGATGGAATGAGTGCCGGCTGTACTCGGAGCGTATCTATGACGGCATCCTCAACGGGGAGCTGCCCTACGGCCAGAACGGCATCACGCTCAATGATCCGAAGCTGCTGCAGTCGCCGGATCTGACCGTTCGCCATGTCGATCTGAAGCGCTGGATGCGCAACCACTATCCCGAGCACCGGCCAGGATTCCTGTTCAGCCGTGGCGAACGCATGGCGCATCCTTTTATCACCTTGGAAACAGGACAGGCGATCCTGATCGAGCGACTGGCCCTTCAGGCGGCCCTGGAGCATGCGCGTCGCCAGATGCAGGAATTGCAGGAGCAGCGCGACACCTTGCTCAAGCAGTCCACCGCGCTGCTGGCTTCCAAGCAATGCGAGATCAGCGAGCGAGCGGAGACGACGTATCTCAACATCATCGGCGGGATGCTGACGCTGATGCTGGGCCAGTCCCCTTCGGGTGTGCCCTATTCCAGCTTCAAAACACAGGAGGCACTCGTCTCGGCATTGGTCGCCCACTTCGGCGGCACCATGGGCATCACGGAGCGAACCTTGAACGGCAAGTTCGCCAACGCCAGGAAGTACGTCCGTAGCGCAAGCGCATGAGGTTTTTCCAGCTTGTATGTGCAACCGCGGAGATTGCATTTGCAATGTCTTTCCGCAGCCAGGTCTATTGAATAAAGGTCACGCCAACAAACGCCACCGAGCGTTCAGGAGTGACCGCCATGTCGCAGCCCCCTGTACTCCCGCCGAACGAGCGCCGCATCCTGCGGCTCGATGAAGTCGAAGCCAAGTCCGGCTTCAAACGCGCCCACATTTACAACCTGATGAAGAAGCGCCAGTTTCCCCAGGCGCTGCGCCTGGGCGTGCGCGCCGTCGGCTGGGATTCGATCGAAATCGACCAGTGGATCGCCGAGCGCCTCAACCACCGGACCTGACCCGTTCTCCCGCGGACTTCCCATTCCCAGCCGGAGAGCGCCATGCAGGTCGTATCCATCATTTCAACGAAGGGCGGCGTCGGCAAGACCACGACGGCCGCCAACCTGGGCGGGCTCGCCGCGGACGCGGGCCTGCGCGTGCTGCTGCTCGATCTCGACGTGCAGCCCACCTTGTCCTCCTACTACGAACTGACCCAGCGCGCGCCGGGCGGCATCTATGAGCTGTTGGCCTTCAACGAGCGCGACCTTGGCCAGCTCGTGTCCCGCACGATCATCGCGGGCCTGGACCTGGTGCTGTCCAACGACCACCGGGGCGAGCTGAACACCTTATTGCTGCATGCGCCGGATGGCCGCCTGCGGCTGCGGCATCTGCTGCCAGCACTTGCTCCCCTCTACGACCTGGTGCTGATCGACACCCAGGGCGCGCGTTCCGTGCTGCTGGAGATGGCGGTGCTCGCCTCCGACCTTGCGCTGTCGCCCGTCACGCCGGAAATCCTCGCGGCCCGGGAGCTTCGACGCGGCACCATGCAGTTGCTCGAAGACATCGCGCCGTACCGGCACCTGGGCATCGAACCGCCGCCGCTGCACCTGCTCATCAACCGCGTCCACCCGGTGTCGGCGAACGCCCGACTGATCCAGCAGGCCCTGCGCGACCTGTTCCAAGACCATGCCGGCATCCGCGTGCTCGCCACCGACGTGCCAGCCATCGAAGCCTATCCGCGCGCCGCGACGCGCGGCCTGCCGGTGCATCGGGTCGAGCACCGCCAGCCGCCCGGCAGGGTCGCGCCGGCCTCGCTCGACACGATGCGCGCGCTCGCAAGCGAGCTGTTCCCGCAATGGCAGGACAGATTTGCCGCAATGTCCGGTCGCCCGCCACGTCCTCTTGATGCCGGGAGGTCCCATGGCGAACGCACATGAACTGGCCCGCGGCCACAAGCGGCTGCGCGCGCTGATCGAGTTCGCGGTCGGTGAAGGCTGGCACGTCAAGCGCACGCCGGGCGGGCACCTCAAGTTCACCAAGGCCGGCTGCGCGGCGATCTACACCAGTTCGACCGCGAGCGACCACCGGGCCGAATTGAACGCCCGTGCGCAGATCCGCCGCGCCGAGCGAGAGGCCCGCATGGCGCCGGCCGGCGGTCGTGGGGACTGCGAGGGGTGCGGCCATGGCTGACATGACCTCGCAGGACATGGCCGGCAAGCTGCTCGCGGCCGGCTTCGAGCGCAGCGGCCCAGCGGCTACGGCCTTGAGCGACCCGATCGCGGACACGCCCATGGTCGTGACGCTGGACCAGCTGCGGCCCTACGACCATGACCCGCGCATGAAGCGCAACCCCGCCTACGAGGAAATCAAGGCGTCCATCCGCGAGCGCGGCCTGGACGCGGCGCCAGCCATCACCCGCCGGCCCGGCGAGGACCACTACATCATCCGCAACGGCGGCAACACGCGGCTGGCGATCCTGCGCGAACTCTGGTCGGAGACCAAGGACGAACGCTTCTTCCGCATATCGTGCCTGTTTCGGCCATGGCCGGAGCGCGGTGAAATCGTCGCGCTGACCGGGCATCTTGCCGAGAACGAACTGCGCGGTGGCCTCACGTTCATCGAGCGCGCGCTCGGCGTCGAGAAAGCACGCGAGTTCTACGAGCAGGAGAGTAGCGCCGCCCTGAGCCAGTCGGAACTGGCCCGCCGCCTGGCGGCCGATGGGTTCCCCGTCCAGCGGTCGCACATCACCCGCATGGCCGACGCGGTGCGCTACCTGCTGCCCGCCATTCCCACTGTGCTCTATGGCGGCCTGGGGCGCCACCAGGTCGAGCGGCTGTCGGTCATGCGGACGGCCTGCAAGCGCACCTGGGAGCACTATGCCAAGGACCGCACGCTGCCGCTGGACTTCGACAGCTTCTTTCAGGAGGTGCTGGCGCAGTTCGACACGCAGGGCGACGAGTTCGCGCCGCAGCGCGTGCAGGACGAGCTGATCGGCCAGATGTCCGAGCTGCTGGGCATCGGCTACGACGTGTTGGCGCTGGACCTGACCGAATCGGAAAGCCGCCACCGGGCGCTGGTCAGTGACCCGACGCCACCTGCGGCGCCGCCGGCGTTGCCTTCGCCCACCGCCGGCACGCCGCCTCCCCCGGGCGTAGCATCGTCCATCGCCAAGCCTGCAGCGGCGGCCAGTCCTCCACCCGCCAGCCCTCCGGCGTCCGAGCCCACCTTGCGCGAGGATACGGCCCGAGAGACGACAACGGAAAGCCCCACGGCCGCACCAGGCGATCTGCTTCTCGAGCACATCGTCTCGCCGGCACCGACGACCGAACGGCTGCAGTCGATCCAGCGCATGGTTGCCGACCAGTTGGGCGATGCGCTGCCGCCCGACTTCTCGGCGAGCGTGCTGCAGTCCATCCCGGTGCAAGCCGGCGGGCTCTATCCGATCTCCGACGTCTGGTACATCGACGCCGGCCTGGACACGCCCGATCGGCTGCGCATCCACATCGCGCAGTTCGCGCGCGAGATCGCCGGGGAGGCAGCCCTGGACGAGTGCATCGAGGATCGCTCCGATGGCATCGGCTTCGTTTGCTGCGCGCCCGCCCATGCACCATCGCCGCTCGGCCGGGCGGTGCTGGCGCTGCTCATCACTCTGACGGGTCAGCCCACTGCTGAAGCGGGCGTGGATGGCGCGCAGCTCGCCGCCGACTTGCCAGCACTGCTGCACGGCCAGGGTCAACACCACGGCGACTGCACAAGGCGCTTGAGCGACACGGCGTTGGTCAAGCTATTTCGGCTGCTCCGCCTGGCCCGGCGTCTGCTGGACCTGGAAGCCGGCACCACGGCGCCCGGGACGTGAGCGAGGGAGGCCGCATGTCCACATCGCATCCGCTCAACCAGGCCGTGATTGCCCAGGCGCTGTATGACCTTCGCAACGGCCAACTGCGCCGCTGCAAGGCCATGGGCTTCGGCGAGGCCGAGCTGGATGCGCTCAAGCACCCCGCGCTGATCAGCGTGCTGGCCAACGCCAGCGTCTCGTGGTGCTCGGTCACGGTCAACCGCGAAGTGCTGCAGCGCCTGCTCAACCAGGCACAGGACGTGGAGAAGGAAATCGCCACGGTCGATCGCATGCTGCGGCTGGGGGCCAGCACGGAGATGGTCAGCCGCTTCTATGGCCTGACCCATCAGGAAGTCGCCCTGCGGCGGGAGATCCTCGGCCTGCCCAAGCGCAAGGGGCGCCACCCCGTCCTGGACGAGACCCAGGACACCGAACTTTGGCGGCAATGGAAAGCCGTGACCAGCAGCAGGAACGTCGATCTGGAGGATGAGACCTCGATTCTCGATGCGGCCATGGACCTGGCCGAGGGCATGTCACTGCCGCTCTCGGTGGTCTGGGCCGCGATCAGGAACTGGGTCGATCAGGGATTGGACTAGGCCATGGCCGTGGACGACACCGCCCCACGAGCCCCGCGTCAAGGCCCCATCGCACTCGCCGACCTGTTCGACGCTGCGCTGAAGGACCTCACGCCCAATCCAAATCCCCGCGCGCCAGCGCCCATGGCAGTGCCCACGCCTGCGGCGTCCGGCGACGCCTTCCTATTCAGTGGCAATCGGCACGAGAGCGTGCCGCGGCGGCTGTTCGTCGACCGCCGCCTGACACCGCTGGAGCGCAACGCCTGGCAGGTGTTCCGGCTGATGCTCAACGACGACGGCGTCACGACGTTCCCGACCTATGAGCAGTTGCGCCCATGGCTGGCGTCCATGCCCTGCGCGGGACAAGCCTCCCACGAGACCGTCGCGCGGGCGCTGACGCTGCTGCGCCTGACGCGCTGGCTGAGCCTCGTGCGACGACGGCGCGACCCCAAGACCGGCCGCATCCTCGGAAACCTCTACGTCCTGCACGACGAACCCCTGACACTGTTCGAGGCCATGCAGCTCGACGCCGACTACCTGGCCCTGGTCAGCCAGTCGCTGGGGCATTCCGCCAAGGCCGTCCAGGTGGTGGGACTCAACACCCTCCAGGAGATCGCGGACGACCCGATGTTGTCCGGACGCACCTTGCCGTCGCGGCTGCAAGTGCTCGCCGAGCGCCTGGCCGACCAGGGCATCACCGCCACCGCAAGTTATCCACAGGAGGATGCGATCCACGATTCCGAAGAAGGGCCCGCCAGCCTTCTTCGGAATGGCGAACGCCCTTCTTCGGAATCCGAAGCAGGGCCGAAACCCGCGCCAGACGGCGCTCTTCGGAATCCGAAGCAGGACCGTACAGTACGTAGTAGTCGTATTGATGAAGTACGTACTACCGCGCAGGCGCGCGCGCTGGGCGACCTGCAATGGCCCAAGCGTTTCGCGGAACTGAAGGCGGAACAGCAAGCCGGCGCCAGGATGGCGTTGCAGCAAGTGGACGCTGCCCTGCGGCAGGCTGTGCTGGACGAGTGGGCCGCACGGTGCGGCAAGCATGGCATCCGCAACCCCGCCGGGTACCTGTTCGGCATCATCCAGCGCGCCATGCGCGGCGAGTTCAATGCGTGGGCCAAGCAGACCAGCCCGGCAGCGCCAACACCATCGGCGGCGCGAGCGCCACCGCCCGAGCCGCCGCGCAACGTCGTGCCGCCCGCGGTGGCCCGGCAGCACATCGAGCGCCTGCGCGATCTGCTGCGCAAATCCTGAGCGCAGGGCCTGGCAAGGCCATGAAGCAGACCTCCTTGGCGGTCGGCAGAAACGGTCCCCAGGGGACGGCTGTGTGGTGAAACGCCGGACGACGGCGCGACATGCTGCGCAAAACCTGAGTAGAGCGCCTGCAAGACCATGAAGCAGACCTCCATGGCGCTCAACGGAACGGTCCACTGGGGACGGCTGCGCGGCGAAGGATCGTGTCGAACGGCAGCGCGACGTGCGGTGCAGTACGCATACCGTCAACGACCGAGGCACGGAGCGCCAACGTGAATGCTCCGGCCTCCAAGGGACCGTTGCGCGCTGCGCCGCCAGCGCGCATAGAACCGGGGGCCGGCTCATTTCGGTTTGTTGACTGACTGCCTTCCGCTGCATGCGGATGCTGGCGGCTCCCTGTCCAACTGCGAGCGCTCACCATGGCAACCAGCAACGAACCATTGCAACTCAACCTCGGCTCCCTGCGCAGCGCGATGTCGCTGACGCTGCACACGCATCACGCTTCCCGCATCTGGCACGGCCGCGCCGCCGCCGAAGGGCGACCCGGCATTGTCGGCCTGAACGGCTACATCGCGGTGATGAATAAGATGAAGCGCGGCTCGGAGCAGGACGACCCCTACAGCGACTGGTGGATGCTGCGCATCGAGGACAAGCTCGACCAGACCAGGACCACGCTGCAGACCTTGCGCAAACAAGTGGACCAGGCACTGGCGGGCGTGCCTGCGGCATTGAGCCTGGGCGAGAACCTCAACGTGCAGCCCGTCAAGCTGCCGCTGTTCGTCAATGCGCAGTTGGGCTTTGCCGCCGTCTATCTCCTGGCCGACTACGACGACATCGCGCGCAAGCTGATCCTCGCCCACCACACCGCGCTGATCGACCGCAGCACTTTGGAGCGCTGGCTCAACGAGGGCGCGCACGCGCTGCGCAGCCTGTTCTCGCTGGCCCAGCAGTACCGCTACTCGGGCTGCACCCGCGACGATTTCGCGGCGAAGAATGCCGCAGCGCGGGTCGCGCTGGAGAAGTTCGGCGAGTTGCCGCAGGACGTCCTCGAAGGCACGCGCCGCTCGACGTTTGCGCCACCCATGGTGCGCCGTGGTCTGCAACAGCGCGGTGAGAATCCTGCCGCAGCCGCTACCAGCGTCGATGGTGATGCGGCCGCTGCTGCCGACCCGTCCGAAGGCGCAGCCACTGCCGGCGAGGACGAATCCGCATGAGCGATCTGAACCAGCCGACCCGCTACTTCCGGGGCCTGCAACAGGGAGCCTTCATGCGCCTGGAACACGCGGCCTCTCTAAAAGGCCTTTTAAAGCCTTTTAAAGGTAAAGGGGACTTGGAGGCCTGGGCCAGCCAGTGCTTCGCCATGCGCGACGAGTTGATCGGCCTGGCGCAGCGACAAGTGCTGCAACAGGCCGGTGGGCATCCCTTCCATCTGCTGCCCGTGGAACTGGCCCAGCAGACCACTGGCGCGGGAACGACGTTCCTGCGCTGGCGCAGGAACGACCGCTCGGCCATGGGCGTGGCCCTGTGGCAGGAGCTGATGGCGAGCACCAGCACGCCGGTCAACCTGCTGGCCGACCTGCACGCGATCGAGCTGCAGCGCATCACGCTGAACATGCAGATCAGCCTGTTGCACACCCTGGGTAGGCAGGCCCAGGAGTGCGCCAGCAAGGCCGCCGAGGCGGAAGACGCCTACCTGCGCCGGCTCGCGTCCATACCCCCCGGAGTGCGCGATCGGTGATCGCGTCGGGCACCCCAGCACGCGCCCGACGCCGACATGGCACGGGTATTTCAACCACCAAGGAGATTGCACCATGAGCACGCATTTTTCGGGCGAAGGCAACATCGGCTCGCCCCCCGAGTACCGGGAGTTCCCCAACGGCAACGACGAACCGCGGCGCTTGTTGCGGCTGAACGTGTATTTCGACAACCCCGTTCCCACCAAGGGCGGTGACTTCGAGGACCGCGGCGGCTTCTGGGCGCCGGTGGAAATCTGGCACCGCGACGCCGCACACTGGAAGGACCTTTACCAGAAGGGCATGCGCGTGCTGGTCGTCGGCCGCATGGAGCGCGAACCCTGGACCGACAACGAGGATCAGCCGCGCGAGACCTGGCAGATCAACGCGCGCAGCGTCGGCATCCTGCCGTTCCGCATCGAGTCCGTCGTTCTGAGCCCCAAATCGCAGGAGACCGCACAGGACGCGCAGCCCAAGCCCCAGGCCGCCCAGGAACCGGCAGCGTCGAAGGAGCCCAAGCGCAGGAAGTGATCCGGCATGGGGCGGCGGCGGTCGTCCGTCGCCCCATGCCCTTGCGAGCTATCCCCAGGGGATAGCTCCATCAACGTCCACCGGCTTCCACGCGCTCCCGAAAATCGCGGCTCCCGGCCCGCACATCCCCGGCCAAACGCCACTCCCGTCCCCGCCATCCCATCCCGTGAAAGTGGTCGCCACCGCATGCGGCTTGTTTGCTGCTGCCCCTGGTGGTGCTCGGCATCCTCGATTCCAGCAACTCAATGAACCACGGAAATCGGATGGACGGACATGCGGCTGTTCTTGTGCGAGAAGCCCTCCCAGGGCAAAGACATTGGCCGGATTCTCGGCGCGACACAGCGCGGTGAAGGCTGTTTCAGCGGCTCCGGCGTCACCGTCACCTGGTGCATCGGCCATCTCGTAGAAGCGGCAGCCCCCGAGGTCTATGACGCGGCGCTCAAACGCTGGTCACTGGAGCAGTTGCCCATCATTCCCCAGCAGTGGCGGGTCGAGGTCAAACCGAAGACCGCCACGCAATTCAAGGTCGTCAAGGCGCTTCTGGCGAAGGCGACCCATCTGGTCATCGCCACCGATGCCGACCGCGAGGGCGAGTTGATCGCCCGCGAAATCATCGACCTGTGCGGCTACCGCGGCCCCGTCGAGCGGTTATGGCTGTCGGCGCTTAACGATGCGTCGATCCGCACCGCGCTCGGCAAGCTGCGGCCGTCGGCCGACACGCTGCCGATGTACTACTCGGCGCTGGCGCGCTCGCGCGCCGACTGGCTCGTGGGTATGAACCTCAGCCGGTTGTTCACGGTGCTCGGGCGTCAGGCCGGCTACGACGGCGTGCTGTCCGTCGGCCGCGTCCAGACGCCGACCCTGAAGCTCGTCGTGGACCGCGACCGCGAGATCACGGCCTTCAAGTCGGTGCCGTTCTGGGCCATCGACGTGTCCCTGTCCGCGAGCGGCCAGCCTTTCAGCGCGCAATGGGTTCCGCCCGATGGCTGCACCGACGATGCCGGCCGCTGCCTGCAGCAGCCCATCGCCCAGCAGGCCGCGCAGCAGATCCGCGCTGCGGGTGCCGCGCAGGTGCTGTCGGTCGAGACCGAGCGCGTGCGCGAAGGCCCACCACTGCTGTTCGACCTGGGCACCTTGCAGGAGGTTTGTTCCAAGCAGCTTGGGCTGGACGTGCAAGAAGCCCTGGAGATCGCCCAGGCCCTGTACGAGACGCACAAGGCTACGACGTACCCACGCTCCGACTCGGGCTACCTGCCCGAAAGCATGTTCGCGGAAGTGCCGACTGTCCTGGACAGCTTGCTCAAGACCGATCCCTCGCTGCGCCCGATCATGGGCCAGCTCGACCGCTCGCAGCGCTCTCGCGCCTGGAACGATGGCAAGGTCACGGCGCACCACGGCATCATCCCGACGCTCGAACCCGCGAACCTCTCCGCCATGAGCGAGAAGGAACGGGCGTTGTACCGGCTGATCCGGGCACATTACCTGGCCCAGTTCCTCCCGCACCACGAGTTCGACCGCACCGTGGCGGATCTCTCCTGCGGCCAGCAGAAGCTGGTGGCTACGGGCAAGCAGGTCGTCGCCCGCGGCTGGCGCCTGGTGCTGGCCGAGTCCGAACGTGAAGGCAGCGCCGATGAGGATGGCGACGCCCCCGTGCGCACCCAGGTGCTGCCTGCGCTGCGTGACGGGATGGCATGCCAGGTCGCCGGGGCCGACATCAAGGCCCTCAAGACGATGCCGCCCAAGCCCTATACCCAGGGCGAACTGGTCAAGGCGATGAAGGGCGTTGCGCGTTTCGTGACCGACCCGCGCCTGAAGCAGAAGCTCAAGGACACGACGGGCATCGGCACCGAGGCGACGCGGGCCAACATCATCAGCGGGCTGATCGCCCGCGGCTATATCGTGAAGAAGGGGCGCTCCATCCGCGCATCGGATGCGGCGTTCACGCTGATCGACGCCGTGCCCGCGGCGATTGCCGACCCCGGCACCACCGCCGTCTGGGAACAGGCGCTGGACATGATCGAGGGCGGACAACTCACCCTGGATGTGTTCATCGGCAAGCAGGCCGCCTGGATTTCGCAGTTGATCGCGCAATACGGCAGCACGTCCCTGTCCATCAAGGTTCCCCAAGGACCGGCTTGTCCGCAGTGCGGCGCACCCACGCGCCAGCGAACCGGCAAGAGCGGCCCGTTCTGGTCGTGCAGTCGCTACCCCGACTGCAAAGGCACGCTGCCGGTGGCAACCGGCACGTCCAGGCGTGGTGCCTCGCGTCCACGCCGTACCAGTGGCGGTGGCCGCAAAGGCGCCTGACCGCCCCCGTTCCCCGTGAGCCATGCCCGCCATCGGCGGCGTGGCCCGTGTCCCGCATGCCCTGCGGGACGCCCCAGCGCGCAACGCCTTCTTGCTCCGTGTGCGCGTCCCGTCCGGCCGGCCCCGGCCGCGGGACCTGAAGGTGGCTTCTCCGCGAACCGCACCCCGCGCGTTCTCCTCGTCTGCATTCCTTCCGCCGCTGCGAAGGGTCCCCCGATGGCTTGCCTGTGCGAGCCATCCGGAGACCCTTCGCGGTCAGCGGTATTCGGTGCCGGTGCCCGCCGGCGCAAAAACGGGCTCCCTTTGTGCGCGGATGTGCGCCAGACGATGCCGGCCCCAGCCACGACATGGGCCGGGTGTGATTGCTGGATGAGCAGACGGTTCTAGCGACGACCGGGCCTGCCAATCAGCCCACGGGTGGTTCTTCTTTCCTCCCGAGCCGAAGGCCCCTGGGGCCTTCGGCGCCTTTCTCCTGCCTTTCAACGCCCCGGCCAGGGCGATGGCCCTGCGCCACACGAACGGGAGACCCACATGACCGCCAACATTGCAATCCGCCTCACTACGCACCGCCGATGCACCGAACTGCAAGGCGATCGGCAATTCCATGGCCGTGCTGTGCGTCGCGTGGCTGGGGACGCCGGCTGGTGCAGTACCTGCACAAGACGGGATCGATCGCTTCGGATTGATGCAAGACGCGGCCGGCGGGTCGCGCGATCCTCCCTCCTGCATTGCCGACGCATCGGCAACAGCCAGCAGCCAGGGTGTCCAGACTGCCGTGGGTTCCGCCCACGCCACCCGCCAGTTCGCCCCGGCATCTCTCCGGCGAACGCTGCCCACCGGGCATCGATGCCACCTTCCTCCAACCCACGGGATGTATGCCGCGTCCCGTCAGGGGCGTGTCGTCAACCCGGTCGATATCAGGACTTCCCATGGACACCATCACCCGACAAGACCGCATCACCCTCAAGAACCTCAAGGTCGCGGATTTCGCGAGCGAGGAAACGCTGTGCTTCACCGCCACCGTCATGTTCGACGGCAGGCCCATCGCCGAAGCCCGCAACGACGGACACGGCGGCTCGACGTTCGTGCGCGCGTTGCAAGGCCAGGCCGCGCTGCTGGCCCAGGCCGAGGAATTCGCCAAGAGCCTGCCGCCGGCATCGCTCGACGTCGAACGCGAAGACGACGAGCCGCTTCTCATCGACATGACGCTCGACTTCCTAGTGGACCAATTGGCCGATGCCATGCACGCGGAGCGCAAGCTGCGCACCGCGTTCAACCGCGACATCGGCAACAAGGTGCTGTTCATCAAGGACGGCAGGCTGCTGTTCCTCAAGGGCATCAAGCTCAAGGCCATTGCCGACCGCGCAGCGTATTTCGCAAAGCTGCGCAGCCGACAGGACCAGCCCATCGTCATCCTGGCCGAGCTGCCAGCGGACGAGGCATTCGCCATCTGGAAGCAGCATGTCCTGGGCGACAAGCCCCGCTGATCCAGCCTCACCGCACCGTCATGACCGCCCCGCACTTGCTGCTAGCCGTTCCGTTAAGGAGTTGCTAAGCGCCCGCCGGGACCTCATTGATTGCCCCTCCAGCCTCGTGCTGTGAGGGGCTTTCTTCTGGGGCTCGACGAGCTGCCGGCGCCCGCTGCCGAGGCGGTTCGCCGGGCACGAAGTAGAGGATGTCTTCCTCGGCCACGGGGCCTCGGGCAAGGCCCATTCGCATGGCGGGAGTTCGCTTGTCTTCGCCAACCTCGCAGTAATTGAAGTAGGTTCGGAATATCTCCACCAGCTTCGCAAGAACGCTGGGGTTGTAGGCGTTCTTGCCAAACCAAAGGCGCCGGTCAGCAGATGCACTGACAACGCCACGTTCCGCCATTGTCAATGCACGACGCAGCTGCATGAAGAATCGGTCTATTTCGTTCAACGAAGCTCGACGATACAGCTTCGCAGCGCGTTGAAGTTGTGTCTCTCGTTCGACTCTGTCTTCTGAGGGCTTTTCAATGTCCGTGAGCCAGCAAATCATCTTGATGGGCTCACGCATGTCACTAATCGGGTGCACCAGCCACCTGTCATTCCACTTGCCGAGTTCACGTACGCGTTCCATTTCGGCGCGAATCATCAGCAGCTCTACTTCCTCTTCGGTGAGGTCCGGATGCATTTCGCACATTCGGCGGAATGCCTTGATGCTTTTCCCGACCAGCCCTCGCTTTTGGTCGACTGTTCCGTCCTTCGTCACCTTGACGTAGAAAGCATCAGCGGTCCGATTGAGCACGCGGTCCACGTGCGCCGCCATAAAGGCCGCTCTCAATCCAGGCTCTTGGTCCAGATAGAAGCGAATCTTTGTCGCACGCTGAAGCAATCGGCTAACGAATTGGACGTGCGCGTGCATTACTGATTGCTCATGCAGCAGCATGCCTTTGGCCGGTGTGCGCGAATTGAGGGAGGGCTCATCCCCGTCATCGATGACGTCCCGCTCGACGACGTCGTCGTAGCGCGCCGCAACCTCGCTTACCAGGCGCTGCTCAAGCGATGGCTCGACCAGGTCGGCCGCTTCCTTCTTGGTCTTTCGTCGGCCTTCAGCTCGCTTGGCGGCCCGCTCGTAATCCCGCTCCAACCAAACACGGGCATATCTCCGGAAGGGCTCAGCCAATTGATGGTCACCGAATCGCACCATGTCTTCGCTGACCTCCGCATCGTCCATCGATTCATCGAAGTTCAAATGCGCACCGTAGATGTAGCCGGTATCTTGGTCAGCGCTCGCGATTGAAAGAATCGTCGTATTGCGTCGCTGCTTTTTCGAGGACCAGTTCACCATCAGCTTTTGACGGTCAATCGAGATTCGGCGCCGACCCAGGTCCGTTTTGTCAATCAGGGTGCGCTCACGTTCCCCCGCAAATAGTCGGCACTGCTCGTAGATGAAATCGATGCGGTCGTAGAGGACGGAAGTCGATATCCCGAGCAACTTGATGATTCGACGGATGGGAACGGTATTGACTAGGTGCCGAAACACGTCACGGTTGACATGGGTTTCGCGCTGACGCTTGGTCGATTTGCCGCCGAAAGTGAAGGTCTTGCCGCAGTTCGCGCATTTGTACCGGGGCGTGCCATGGCGGTTGACTCCGAATCGCGTCGGAGGCTTTGTGCTGTGCCCTGTTGAGGCGGTGCAATCCTCATTCGTGCACCAGGGAAGGCGCGGCTCCAGATAGGCGCTGATTCTCAGCAATTCCTCGGCGATTGCGAGGTTGCTTTGCATGGGGAAGATTTCCCCGCAAAGCAGGCATTTGAGGCCTGGCGCACCTTTCCCAATGCCAGTCGCGATGTAGTCCCCGGGGGACGGTTCCAGCGCGCCGTCGGCCGGGCGACCTCGCTTCCGGTCATGCAGCGGCGCCACCCCAAAGTTCAGGCAGCAGGGGTTCTTGCAATGGTTGACCTGGATGCCGGCGGCCGTCGGCGGATACCGCCACGGCCACTTCTTCAGCCTCCCAGACCCTGAAGGAGATTTTTCCTCAGACAAAAAAGGGCTCCAGTCCAAGACTGGAGCCCATTCTGTAACAATCAGCAGGGTCTTAGCAACCCCTTAACGGAACGGCTAGCACTTGCTGCGGGGCTTTTCTTTGTCTCTGCGTACATCAATCGGGGCTGGACCAGATGCCGATTTCCAACTGACGTGGCGCGCCCCCCCCCACGAAGCTGCCCGCATGCTCGCTGATTCGTCAGCACATGCCAGCAGCCAGGGTTTCAGGCTGCCGCGGGGTTCTCCCCGCGCAACCCACCAGTCCGCATCGCATCCATTGCGCGGACGCGCGTCGCCAAGACGCTGATGCTTTTTTTCAACCGCGTGCGGGAGCTGCCATCCCGTGAGGGACAGGGCCCCGCTTTTCCAAGGAGCCCATCCATGTCCCAGCAAGCCTCTTTCGGCCGATTCGGTCAATTGGCCTTGACCTACTGCGGCAAGTTCCTGCCGCTCGAAGTCCTGCACAGCGCCGCCGGCCACTACATCGGCACGCGCGATACCGAAGGTCCCGTTTCGCGGGAATCTCGTGAGTACTTCCGCAGCCATGCCGCGGCTCAACGTGCCCTCGAAAGAGGCGGCTGGTCCCAGCTCGCCGTTCCCTGATCCAACTGGAGGAATCACGTCATGAACCAGCTACTGCCGCAGGAAGTCGTCGATCAGATCGTTCGGGAAGAACGGCATTTCAGCGCCGCGCCCCAAGCCTTTTTCGAGGCATGGAAGCGTGGTGTCGAGATCGCCGGCCCGCAATGGTTTGGCGATGGCACCCGTGAAGGTCTGAACCAGGCCAAGAGCAAGTGGGATCTGCGCCCCGACATGCTGCGCCTCAACGACGCCCTCGGCGTCCTGAGCAGCGGGGAACGCATGTTCCTGTCCGCGATGGTCAGCTTCTACAACGCGCGCGAGGGCGGTGCCATGCTCAAGCGCTGCCACTTCAACGGGTTGTCGGACTTCGACGGCCTCGATCTGCCTCGTCGCCAGGTGATCGCCGACCTCCTGCTGAACTACAGCGGTTGGTGAGCCGGTCCCCGGCACACCTTCATCACTGCGTTCACGCGACCCCATGAGGGACATGCGCCTCGCCCGAGGCCATGTCCCTCGCGTTTCTCCCCGCCCAGTGCCATCCGGCATCAGGCGGTTCCCCTGCGGATGCCATCGTCCGCAAGGGCTGGCTCCGTTCATTCATCGAAAGGAGCCTTCATGGCCAACAATTACTACGAAGCCACCGGCGTTCTCGTGCTCGACCGTGTGACGCCCGTCATCCAGGCGCTGTTCGGCGCCTTCGCGCTGGACGAGAGCCATCCCGGCAACGGGCAGGCCTACATCGCCCAGATCGCCGAGACCACCAATCCGCAATGGCCGGACGTGCTCGATGGCCTGGAAGACCTGGCCACGCAACTCGGCATTCCGATGCCGGACGACGAAGGGCTTTCGATCCCGCCGCTGCTCGAACTGCTCGCCGTGCACTTCGGTGCCGATGAGGACGAAGAGCTGGGGAACTTGATCGAGCGTCATTCGTTCGAGGACACCGCCGATCTCGACGCATTGTTTCTGATCGCCACCCGATTCGATGACGGCCACCACCTGACCGCCATCCAGTTCGAGGGATGCTGGTATTGCAGCAAGCCGCGGCTGTTCGAGTTCGGCGGCAACGGCTGCTACCTGAGCCGCGAGGTCCGCGTCATCAGTTCCTCCTCGCAGGCCCTCCAGCTCGGCGACCAACTGCGCAAGGCCATTGTGGCCGCCGACATCGAAGAGGCCTCGGCCCTGATTGCGCTGGAGACCATCAATCTGCTGGCGGGCGTCAGCGACGAGCCATTCCGCATGAATTTGCGCCGACGCGTCGCCGAGCGATTGGCCCAAACGCCAACGATCAGCGTCACCTGACGCTGTTTCCTTTCTTTCCACCCACCGGGGTCAATTCCCGGTGGCGGGGATTGGCTCCATCATTATTCTGTTGGAGAAATCCCATGTCCCAGAATCCCAATCCCTTTCTACGCGGCTACTGGAATCTGAAAATCGTCCGCACGCTGTCCATCAGCCACGAGGACGGAAGCCCGCATGTCTGGCGAAACATCCACCAGAGCCAAGAACACCTCTCCGATGAGGAGCTGGTTTCAGCATCCTGCATCGTCACCAGCGATTTCGCCGTAGTCAGCAATGGCCCAGACTCCGTGAGTGCCGAGGTGCTGGCCGAACGCGATGCCGGTGAAGGCGCCTACGGCGTGGTGGGTGCCGTGGTGTACGCGATCCACGGCGACGACTTCGACGGCCTCCCCGTCCACATTGGCGACACTTATTCGGCCGAGGCCGCACGGGAAGTCGTGCAGCGGTTGAGCTTCGAGACCGGCTACTACAGCCGGTGCTGGGAAATCAGCAGCGCGCACATCAGCCACGAAACCGGCCAGTACCTGGCCAACCTGGCTGACCTCGCGACGCCGGAAGCCTTTTTGTTCATTGCGTTCCGGGTTCCCTACAGCCCGGCGATCGGCGTCAAGCTGATTTCCACGCCCTGGACGGGCCAGCACCTGCAGGACGTCGAGGAGATCTCCGCCGAGCAGCTTCGGCAGGAGCACTGCAGCAAGGGCATGCCGGACGACCTGGCACAGATCCTTGCACTGGCCGGCCAGGCCGATGTGCGCATCCTCATTCTCGATGCCGACGCACCCGTGTTGCCGGGCCTGCCGTTGGCCGGCGAATAACTGCCAGACACATCCCCAGCCTACCTTTTCCTCACCGCATGCCGGCCCGTCTCCCGCCAGGGAGCCGGGCCGGTTCACTTTCATAGGAGCGATCCCATGTTCCCCGATCTCATCTCGCCCGTATCGGACTTCGAGCACCAGCTTGGAGCCTGCTTCAATGCCATGAGCCAGGACGATGCCATCGGCCAGATCCTGGTAGTCGAGCGCATGAGCGGCATGCTGCACATGCGCCATATCGCCAGCGCCGACCTGATGGACACCGACGTGGACGACTACGAAATGGTCATCTTCGACGGTGGCAACACAAGCGGGGACACGTGGAAGCACGTGTTCTTTCCGCGTCAGCGCGAGCACTACTTCGTGTACCAAGCCTGACCCCTCCGGCCCCTTTCGAGGGGCTTTTTCTTGTACGCAGCACAGGAATGCGGGCATGTTGCGGTGCCGTTTCCTGCGGGCAGGCCGACCACCCCGGGGCCATGCTTACCCCATGTCCGTCGGCGCTGCCGACACATGCCCAGGCAGTCGAGACCTTCGAGGCTGCAAGCACGGGAAACCGTGCTGGTCGTTTCTTCCTACGGACCTACCGCGTCCATCCACGCCACCCACAAGGGACCTCTCCCTTGCGGGCGGGGAATCCCTTGTTATTTCTCAAGGAGTTTCCCCATGGACCGTTCCCTCATCAAATCCATGATGCCTTCGCTGGTCGCAGGCCATGTGCCCCGTAACGTGCGATCGTTCAAGTACCGCGTGTTCGATGATCAGCCGCTGTCCTCAACGCTGGGCTTTGCCATCGACCCCCAACCCTTCGACGGCAAGGTGGTCGCTGCGACCGACGATGCCATCGTCGTCAAGCTCAAGCCTTCCGAGTTCGCGGTGCTCGATCCCAGCCTGGTGACCACGGTTCCTGCCGAAGGCGCCAAGGTGCATGTCCAACCCTATGCCCGTCGTCGCTTCGACGGACTGCGCGCGGACACGCCGGAGGTCATCACCGAGAAGACTTCGGACGGCACGCCGTACACCATCACGAGGCACATCCTCGGCTCGGCGCCGGCCAAGCTGCCCATTCCCACGCCGCAGTGCATGGAGTTGGGCCAGCTCATCGAGCAGTTGGAAGAGATGCCGGCCCCCGATCGCTTCCGGCGCATCACCCACATGCTGGTGGATGCCGGTGCCCGCGACTTCACCTGGGTCGATCCCACGCCCTCCAAGATCATCGAGACCCCGCCGGCGATCAGCTTCACGGTCTCGACCGCGAAGTTCGAGGGCCGGGTGACGATCCTCTACGACCGCGGCGGAGACACCTACGTGGTGGAACTGCACCGTCAGAACGGTGAATCGGTCGAACTGGTCGATCGGCACGACGAGGTGTATTTCGACATGCTCGGCGAAGTGCTGGAGCGGCTCATCGACGACGGGCGCTGGCGCCAGATCGACGTGAGCATCCTCGACGCGAAGGCGGCCCGTAAGCGCCAAGCCGTCCCGGCATGACGCCCCTCGGCTGACCCGAGGCACCCGCCACGGCGTTCCAGCCATTCCGGCCGCGTGACCTACAGGCCCTTCATCCCATCGGGTGGAGGGCCTTTCTCTTTTTTTTAACACAGGAGATTTCATCCATGTCACTGCGATTCAAAGGCGCCGACCTGCGCCCCGTGCTGACCGAAGCCATCGCCAATCAGTGCCGCATCGTCCTGGTCAAGGACCAGGGCGTGTACTTCCTCGCCGAGCGTGGGGAGCGTCGCCCGGATGGACGCCAGCAACTGCTCGCCTACGCCGTCGGCTGCAACCCGGACACCGACCCGTTCGATGACTGGTGGCACCTCGCCGGCCGCGAGCTGGGTGGCGACGATTTTGCGGAGTATTTCGACCCGAAGGACGGCCTGTTCACGCGCCTCCTGCACTCGGCGGACGATCTCGTGCTGTCCGCCACCGCCACGCACCTGTCCTTGGCCGTGGTGCCTCCCGCCTGAAGCGGCAACCGCCGCGCAGCCCTCGCAGCCCCCGCACCGGGGGCTTTCTTTTGTTCGCACCGCGGCCATCGCCGCGCATGCGCGTTCGTCTCCAGCCGCCAAGGCACGCCCCGCGGGCCACAGCGCCGGCATGCCACCGGAGACGACCGCATGAACACATCATCGACCTCGCCGAGGCTGCACCTGCTGCCGGTGTCGCTGCGCACGGCCAACGTCTTCGTGCTGGCACACCATCACCGTCCGGTCCAGGCTGCGAAGTTCGCCCTGGCCGTCACGCTGGTCGACAGCGACCTGATCCGCGGCGTGGCCATCGTCGGCCGGCCGGTCGCGCGGCACCTGGACGATGGCTGGACGCGGGAAGTCACACGGCTGTGCACCGACAGCACACCCAACGCCTGCAGCAAGCTATACGGCGCGGCCTGGCAGGCGGCAAAGTCGCTGGGCTACATCCGCCTGATCACCTACACCTTACCCGACGAAGGCGGCGCCAGCCCGCGCGCCGCCGGCTGGCGGCTGATTGGCGCGCGCGGCGGCGGCGCCTGGAGCCGTCCCAGCCGCCCCCTCGCCGATACCCCGAGCACCTGCGCCGCCCCAAATGCCTGTGGCAGGCGCCGGGCGGCGCGGACAAAGGGAAGCACCCGGATGCCGATTGATTGCTGCCGCGCGCGCGAGGCCCGGCCATGCTGACCCCATGCCTGCTGACGTTGTCAGCGACATGCCAGGCAACCATCGGTCTTCGAGGTTGCGGCGCAGTTCCCACTGCGTGACCGAGCCAGCTCGCACCGCATCCATCCGCGAGCGGCCACCAGCCTCTGGTGGCGGATGCTTTCGCCTTATCAACCCACCGCGGGGTTACGCACCTTCCCCGCATGCGTGGGCCGGTGTGTCTCCGCTTCATCCCAATGGAGATTCACCATGAACACCACGTCCAACGAGAAATCGTATTTCGACCTCCACACCTCGGGCATCGGCTACGTCCAGCGTGTCCGTGAAGTGCCCGTCCGGGGCGGCCGCCGTGCGCAGCCTTTCCTTGCTTGCACCATCGCCGCGCTGGTCGGCCCCGCCCGGGACCCCAGCTACCGCTACTTCGACGTCAAGGTCTCGGGTGCCGAGGCCAAGAAGCTCGTTCAGCGCTACATCGGCGTTGACGATCCCAAGCAGCGCCCGCTGGTGCGATTTCGCCTCGGTGACCTGTGGGGCGATGCGTACATCCGCGACAAGGGTGAGCAGAAGGGTCAGGCCGCCGCGTCCCTCAAGGCGCGACTGCTCAAGGCCGAACTGATCGACCGGGCCGAACTGGCTTCGATCGAGCAGCACGAGCTGATCACCCGCGGCATCGGCTATCTCAATCGTGTGAAGGACGTCACCCCAAAGGCTGGCGACTCGTTCCTCTCTTGCACCGTCGCAGCACTGGCCGGGCCTGTCGATGAACCGGAGTATCGGTACTTCGACACCATCGTCGCCACCCCGGAAGCCGAGCATCTGGTTCGCCGGTGCGTTCAGGCCATCGAGGGTGACCGCAAGGTGCTGATCGCCTTCCGTCTGAACGACATGAAGATCGATCCGTACATCCGCACCAAGGGCGAGCACGCCGGGGAACCGGCCGCAAGCCTGGAATCGACGCTGGTCCACATCGGTCTGATCAAGATCGACGGCACCCAGGTCTATCCGACGAGCCAGGCGCAACCCGAGGCGCCGCCGGCCGAAGACGCATCCGCGTCCGAAGCCGACGACGCCATCGACACGGCCACCGAGCCCGCCGAGCGCGAGCCCGAGGCGCAAGTCGAGGAGCAGGAGCCGGCATTGGCTGCTTCGTTCTGATACGGCATGGCCCCTCACGGGGCCTTGTCGCTTCTCTTCCCGCATCCGCCGCGTCCCCATGACGCGCGCTTGCGCATTTCATCCCCCGAGTTCCGCGTGGTCTCACCGCCGCGCGGTTACCGCATTTCTCAAAGGAGATCAGCCATGTCTCTGGCATCCCGTTTTGCTCCGCAATCCCCGATCCTGCGCTCCGATCGTCCACTCTCGGACGACCGCATTCGTGCCGTCGTTCCGTCGATCTTCGCCGACGCTCCGCATGGGAGCCGGTCCGATCGGTATGCCTACATACCGACCTCGACCGTGCTGACCAAGCTGCGCCAGGAGGGCTTCGAGCCCTTCATGGTGTGCCAGACACGCGTGCGCAACGAAGACCGGCGCGAGTACACGAAGCACCTCATCCGACTTCGCCATGCGAGCCAGATCAACGGCGACGAGGCGAACGAGATCATCCTGCTCAACAGCCACGACGGCACGAGCAGCTATCAGATGCTCGCCGGCATGTTCCGGTTCGTCTGCCACAACGGCCTGGTTTGCGGTGACACCACCGCCGACATCCGCGTTCCCCACAAGGGCGACGTGGCCAGCCAGGTGATCGAAGGTGCCTACGGAGTCCTCGAAGGCTTCGAGCGCGTGCAGAACGCGCGCGATGCGATGCGCACCATCACCCTCGATGAGGGCGAAGCGGAGGTCTTTGCAAACTCCGCGCTCGCACTCAAGTACGACGATCCAGCCAAGTCCACGCCTGTCACGGAGAGCCAACTGCTGGCACCCCGGCGATGGGACGACCGCAAGAACGACTTGTGGGCCGTCTTCAACCGCGTCCAGGAGAACCTCGTCAAAGGGGGCCTGAACGGACGCACGGCCAACGGCCGCAATCAGCGCACCCGTCCGGTGCAAGGCATCGACCAGAACCTGCGCCTGAACCGGGCGTTGTGGCTGCTGGCCGAAGGCATGCGCCAGCTCAAGGCGTGATGCCACGCGGACCTCGCCCACCTCGGGCGAGGCCATTTCCTCTCATCCACCGGGTGCCGTCGGCGGCCCGTCATTCATCATCAGGAGAACCATCATGGCAACCCCATCGGCTTCCGAGAAATCGGTTGCGCCCATCGTCGTCCCCGGCCAGCTCACGCTGCGTACCATCCGCGGCAAGAACGGCCCGTTCACGGTTGGCCGCCTCGCCACGCACCTCGGTACTTTCGAGGTCAAAGACCCGGAGCTGGAGCAGTACCCCGAAGGCAAGTACGACGGGGAATTCATCATCAGGTACATCTTCCCGAAGTCCTATCCGGTCGGCGGCGGCATGCGGTTCGAGATCCGTGCCAGCCTCGACGGCATGACGCTCAACGGCATCGACAAACTCAGCCGCGACGAAGCCCGCAGCTTCGCCACCCAGGACGTCGATCCGCTCGATGAAGAGCAAGGGGCGCAGCCTGCGACAACGCCGGCCAAGCCGACCAAAGCGTCCAGGCCCGCCAAGCCCGCACCCGTGCAGGCGTCCGCGGACCCGATGGTCGATACCACGCCCTTTGGCGTGGATGCGCCGCCACCTGCTGAGGCTGCTGCCCCCGGCAGCACCCAAGACGGTGACCCCGCGCTCTTCGGCCTGCTGTGGCCGCTGGGCGAGTCCGTGAAACTGGATTCGACCATCGACCGCCGCGCTTTGCGTGCACAGATCGCCCGCCTGGGCGAGCTGGGCTACGCGCTGGACTTCAAGACGCAGGAGTGGAGCCGCCAGGCCGAACTGCAACCTGCGTGATCGTAGACGCCGCATGCGCGGTGTTCTTCATCCACCCGCCGGGGTTCCTTCCCCATGCGGGGGAGGCCCTGGCCATCTTCTGGAGGTCTTCATCATGTCCACCATCGCTTGCGATATCCCCCGCTCCGCGCTGGATGAACCCGCGTGGCGGGCTCTCTGCGAGACGGCAGCCGCACAAGCCACCAAGGGTTGCGGACTGTCTCACGACTACTACGTCGAACGCTTCAGTTCGGCGATCGACGCGCAACTCGGTCGATTGCCGGAAGAACAGCGCGCACAGGCGCTGAAGATCGCACAGGAATGGGACTACGCAACACCGGCCGAACGGCAGGAAACCCAGGACTGGAATGCGGAGCATGGCTATTGCTCGCATGGGATCGAGTTCGGCTGCTGTCCGGCCGGTTGTGATCGCGACGATGACGACTGGGACTAAGGGTAAGGCATAGGTTTTCCTTCGCTGCACCTGCGGCATTCCATCACCCACTGGGGGTTCTTCCCCACGGGGAGGCCTCCAGCTCAACTTTTCGAGGAGGCCTCTCATGGGCTGGTATTTCTCTCCCCAATCGCGGTCTGAACTGATCGCGGAACTGATCGCACCACAGCAGACCGAGCGCGTCAGCGCGAAGGTTATCGCTCACGCATTGCGCGGCAACGTGCTGTGGTCAGTGGTCGAACTGACCGCCAAGGTCGAAGGTGTGCATCGTGATCTCGCGCCGGGCCAGTCCTTGCGCTACATCCGCTGCGATCTGCTGGAACGCAGCGGCAACCAGTGGGGCTACAAGCCGTTGGAAGAGTCCATGCACCCGTACTACTACTCGTGCCCGCTGTCCTATCTGGACCTCGCACCGGAGCAGTCCGCCGACTGGCGTGCAGGCGTTCGCGCCTACCACGCACGGCGGCGCACACCCACGGCTGTCACGGCTCCCGCCGCGACGCTGATGGCCTGAGCCAGGAGGAACCAACATGGACCCGATCCTGGCTGCGCTCTCACCCTCGCTGCTGGCACTCGTTGAAGGAAGTTTGTCCAACGACGAAGTGTCCTCCGACGAGGAGATGCTGGAGTACTTCATCAGCAACGGCCTCACCGAGGAACAGGCACGGCAGGCACTGACCTACCGCGATCAGTACCTCAACAACATCTACCTGGACGGCTTCACGCCGATCACGGCGGTGGACGAGGCGCTTCACTTCAACCCGCACACCCGGCAATTCGAGCCGGACTGAGCGTTTTTCTTCCACCCCCTGGGGCAGTACTTGCCCCAGCGGGCGGTGCTGTTCCCGTTAATCCGAGGACACCACCATGCTCGCAAACACTTCTTCCACCACGCTGTACCGCATCGACGAATGCCCGGACGTGATGGCCGACGCTTGCGTCGGCGATGACCAGGGCAACCTGATCTTCCTGTCCATCTGGGCGCGCGACACCGCCGTCCAGCAGTTCCTGGCTCGCCTGACCCTCGGGCGCGACGAGCAGGGACTGGACCAGTTCCACATCATCACCGACCAGGGCGGCAGCGTCCCGGTGTTCATCGGCAACGTCGATCGCCTGGAAAAGCGCGTCACGCGCGCCTATCGGCGAACGCTGTTCGGTTCGCTGTCCAACGTGTGGCTGTTCGACCGCCGCTGCGTCAAGCCCGACAAGGCCAACGCCAGCGCACTGGCACTGCTGCCGCGCGACAGCGCCCACCGGCTCGACCGCCTGTGGATGCTGGTGCGGGACACCTGCCCATTGCCGCTGCTCGACCACTGGCGCGAGACCGTGCTGGAACTGCTGCAAAGCCGCGAGATGCTGGCCCGCCTTCCGTTCGCCCTCGGGCCGCTGGAAGGCCATCGGCTAGCCATCGACGTGCCGGCGCTGACCTTGGCGCTGGGTTCGCTGATCCGCAGTGATGTGCTCACCGCCTATCCATACCCGGCCAAGATCTGGACGCCGGAAGTGGTAGCGGCCTGACCCACCCACGGAGGCACGCCTTGGCGTGCTTCCGTGTTTCCTCCCCGCCAACCAGGAGACTTCCATGGCCCTCATGTTCCCGCGGCTCGCCCGCAATTTCGCTAAGAACGGTTACTACCCGACTGACGAACCCACGCTCGAAAGAGCCCTCAACGCACTGATGCCCAGCGACGGGCCCATGTGCATCCTCGATCCCTGCGCCGGCGAAGGCGTGGCGATCGCCGAAGCCGCCCATGCCCTCGGGCGCGAGCAGGCCAAGGCGTTCGCGGTCGAGTTCGACGCGGAGCGGGCACGCCATGCCCGCGGCCTGGTCGATCACTGCCTGCACGCGGACCTGATGGACACGATGGTCTCCAAGCAGTCGTTCGGGCTGCTCTGGCTCAACCCGCCGTATGGCGACTTGTCCAAGGACGTCAACGGCAACATCGGCTATCAGGGCCAGGGCCGTGCCCGCCTCGAAAAGCTGTTCTATCAGCGTTCGCTGTCGCTGTTGCAGTACGGCGGCGTGCTGGTCTTCATCGTCCCCGCCTACGTGCTCGATGCGGAGCTGGTCGGCTGGCTGACACGCCACTACACGGACCTGCGCATCTACCGAGCGGTGGAGACGCAGTTCAAGCAGGTGGTGATCTTCGGCCGAAGGGTGCGACAGCGTGAACAGGCTCCCGATGGCGTCAAGGCCGTGCGCAATCTGCTGCTGCAGGTTGGGCTTGGCGAAGTCGAAGCCGAGGAGCTGCCGAGCGATTGGCCGTTCCTGCCGTACATCGTCCCCGCCAGTCCGGCCGAGCCGGAGCATTTCTTCCGCGTGACGATGGAGCCGGAGCAGTTCGCCGATGAAGTCGGCCGGCTGCAAGGCCTCTGGCCGTCGCTGGACACGCACCTGGGGGCCGCGCAGCAGTCGCTGCGTCCGCCGGCGCGTGCCTTGTCCCACTGGCATCTCGCCCTGGCTCTGGCCGCGGGTGCGATCTCGGGGGTTGTGCGCTCCAAGACCGGGCGCGTGCTCGTCGTCAAAGGTGACACCCACAAGGACAAGACGCTCCAGCGGGAATTCACCGAACGCGAAGACGGCTCGATCGCCGAGACCCGCATCCTCACCGACAAGTTTGTTCCCGTCATCCGCGCATGGGACATGACGCCTGGCTCCCCGACACGGGGCGAGGTGCTGACCATCCGCTAATCCCCCGGACGCCTGACGTCCCGCTGCACTTCATCGAAGGAGAAACACCATGTTCCCCAATCCGTTCAAGCGGCCCGCGCCGCACAAGCAACCCTTGTTCGCACCGGCCTCGTTGCAGTTGAGCGAGAAGGTGCATTGGCTGGCCCGCCGAGGTCTCATCGATCCCTTGTCCTATGTGCAGCGCCACGTGCGCGGCGACTGGGGCGAGATCGACGAGGCCACCCGCCAGGCCAACGATGTCGCACTCGATCAGGACAACCTGATGATCTCCCAGTACCGGATCACGCCGGAACTGGTGTTGATCGTGAAGACCAGCGAAGACCACCAGACCACGGTGGTCCAGCTTCCCGAAGAGCGCGACCTGATCTGAAGGCACCGCCTCGTCATCCCATCCACCTGACGGAGCCACTTCACTCCGCCAGGGGTGTCGTGGCTCAATAACCAAGGAGGAGCCCATGGCATCGCATCGCATCGAAACCTACTGCCAGAGGCTGGCGTTCCCCATCGGGGCGCTTATCTTCAGCAGAGCCGTTGACCGCCTGGTCCGCGCGGGTCGCCTCGACCCAATCCCGTACTTCAGGCGCCACACCCGTGGCGACTGGGGAGACGTCAACGTCCAGCAATGGCAGGCCAACAGCACCGCGCTTCAATCAGGTGCTTCGCTGGAGTCGCACTACGTGATCCACCCAGGGCTGGCCATTCGCATCGTTACCGACGCGCAGCGCAGCGCCACCGTCATCGTGTTGCCGTCCGAGGACTGAGCACGGTTCACTCGCAGGCCACCCAGGCCCGCACCTTCAACCTTCGGCCACGCGCCGATTCTCTTCCCACTCCGGGGCATGCCATAGCCCCGTTGGGGGTGGTGCATGCCCCATTTTCTTTGGAGCATCACCATGTCCCTCGATCTCGACACCACTACCGCTGAAGCCACACCCGTGCAGGGCGAACTGCTCGACGCGGAATCCAACCCTCTGACCCTGAGCCTTCAGGATTTCGTTGGCGAGTTCGGCGACGAACTGCTCGACGCCCTCAACAGCGCCAATCCGCCGGTCTATACCGGCAACCGCAGGCGCACCGGCAACTCATCGTCGCCAGCCTCAAGCGCAAGCTGTTCCCGGCCCAGGCCGAAGTCGTCCACGCTGCTGCCGAGCTGCTGATCGACCGTGGCGAACGCGCCGCGATCGTCAACGGCGAGATGGGTTGCGGGAAGACGACCGTCGGCATCGCCACGGCTGTCGTGCTCAACGCCGAAGGCTACCGCCGCACTCTGGTGCTTTCGCCACCGCACCTGGTTTACAAGTGGCGGCGCGAGATCCAGGAGACGGTAGCGGGCGCCAAAGTGTGGGTGCTCAACGGGCCGGATACGCTCGTCAAGCTCATCAAGCTGCGTGAGCAGTTGGGTGTCCAGCCCACGGGTCAGGAGTTCTTCGTCCTGGGCCGCGTGAGGATGCGGATGGGCTTCCACTGGAAGCCCGTTTTCACCACGCGGCGCACCCGCCACGGCGACGTGGCAGCGTGCCCGGACTGCGGCACGGTCATCACCGACCTCGACGGCGAGCCGGTCAACCCGGTCGCGCTCGAAGCCGAGGAATCCCGCAGGAAGTGCGGCCATTGCGCTGCGCCCCTGTGGACACTGATCCGCCCGCGCAGCCTGTCCGGCAGCGACCAGTCCTCGGCCGTGCTCAAAGCCTTGAAGCGCATCCCGACGATCGGGGAAGTCACCGCGCAGAAGCTGATGCAGAAGTTCGGCGACGGCTTCCTGGCCTCGATGCTCGGCGACAACATTCACGAGTTCATCAACCTCATGGATGGCAACGGCGAGCTGGTGTTTTCCGACCGTCAAGCCACGCGCATGGAACGTGCGATGGCCAACATGGAGTTCGGCTTTGGCGAGGGCGGCTATCAACCGTCCGAGTTCATCAAGCGCTACCTGCCGCAAGGCACGTTCGACCTGCTCATCGCCGACGAGGCCCACGAGTACAAGAACGGCGGCAGCGCCCAGGGCCAGGCCATGGGCGTGCTGGCGGCGAAGGCTCGCAAGACCTTGCTGCTGACCGGCACGTTGATGGGCGGCTACGGCGACGATCTGTTCTACCTGCTGTTCCGAGCCCTTCCCGGGCGGATGATCGAAGACGGCTATCGCCCGACCACGAGCGGCAGCATGACCTCGGCCGCGATGGCGTTCATGCGCGATCACGGTGTCCTGAAGGACATTTATTCCGAGAGCACCGGGACGGCGCACAAGACCGCGAAAGGCACGAAAGTCAGTGTCAGAACGGTCAAGGCCCCGGGCTTCGGCCCGAAGGGTGTGCTGCGCTGCATCCTGCCGTTCACGATCTTCCTCAAGCTCAGAGACATCGGCGGCAATGTCCTGCCGCCGTATGACGAAGAGTTTCGTGAAGTCGCGATGGACACGGCGCAAGCCGCGGCCTACCGCGATCTGGCAGGTCGGCTGACCGCGGAGCTGAAACAGGCTCTGGCGCGACGCGATACTACCTTGCTCGGTGTAGTCCTCAATGTGCTGCTGGCCTGGCCGGATTGCTGCTTCCGGTCGGAGACCGTTGTGCATCCGCGTACGCGCAACACCCTGGCGTTTGTCCCGGCTCAGTTCAACGAGTTCGAGATCAGCCCCAAGGAGCGTGAGCTGATCGACATCTGCAGGGAAGAGAAAGCACAGGGCCGCAAGGTTCTGGCCTACACCGTCTATACCGGCACGCGCGACACGACTAGCCGGTTGAAGGTATTGCTGGAGCAGGAAGGCTTCAAAGTGGCGGTACTGCGCGCAAGCGTGGATGCCAGCCGCCGCGAGGACTGGATCGCCGAGCAGTTGGACCGTGGCATCGACGTGCTCATCACCAATCCGGAGCTTGTCAAGACGGGATTGGACCTGTTGGAGTTTCCGACGATCGTGTTCATGCAGTCGGGCTACAACGTGTATTCGCTCCAGCAGGCGGCACGCCGCTCTTGGCGTATCGGGCAGAAGCTGTCCGTGCGCGTGATGTACCTGGGCTACGCCGGCTCCTCGCAGATGACCTGCCTGGAGCTGATGGCCAAGAAGATCATGGTCTCGCAGTCCACTTCGGGCGATGTACCCGAATCGGGGCTCGATGTCCTGAACCAGGATGGTGATTCCGTGGAGGTCGCATTGGCCCGGCAATTGGTAACTGCGTGATCTGCTGTCTGCCGGCATCCTTTCGGGGGTGCCGGCATTTTTCTAGGAAATTGCTGCTCGGAGGATTCGATCACCGCCCCGCTCCCAGCGCGGGGAAGGCTAAACTGATTAGACAATACCGAGATTCAAGGAGGCACTGTGGCTATGGTGATCGAAGCAGCATATGCAGATGGTACTGGTGCAGCCAACGCACTGCATATGTCTCAGGCGCAGTGGGAAGAGTTGCAACGGGCGTACTGCGTCGGTGATCTGCTGATGCCTTGCTGCAACGCTCCAGCGATTCCCAAGGTTAGTGCTAATGGGTACCCCTTCTTTGCGCATCTAGGAGGTGCGTGCAGTACTTCCGAAGAAAGCCAATGGCACCTGGCGGCCAAGATACTTGTGCGCAGCGTGCTTGAAGATCTTGGATGCCGTGCCTCGGTTGAAATGCCGGGTTCGGGTGATGCAGGTCGCTGGCAGGCTGATGTCTGGGGTGAGCGCAATGGGGTTAGGTTGGCTGTCGAGATCCAAAGATCGTATCAGTCGCTCCGTGACTACCGTAAACGCCAAGAGCGGTACCGCGAGGCGGGCGTCAAGTCTCTTTGGTTGCTGCGGCAGGAGCGATATAGCACACTCACCAAGAGCATGGGAAAGGAGCGTCTGCGCACCGAGTTTGGGGGCAAGTTCCCTTCGGCCGGCCACTTCGGCCCGTGCCTTTCTGACCTGCCGGTCGCGATGCTTGAGCTAGATCCGGCCCCAACGGTCAAGGGTGCCGGATTCTTCAACGCAACCCTTCCAAACATACTTGAAGCAGTGCTTAGTGAGCGCTTTCTTTGCATCAACGGTCTATGGTGTATCGATAACCTAGACTCGATGAATAACGCCGCCAGACTCTCGCGCGAGCGTTTTGCAGCCAATCGCTTGGCTGCAAAGATGTAGCTCGACTGTGGTGTTGCTCGACATGCGCCGACGCAGCACCGACACTCCAGATTCCCTGGTTCACACTCAAATGCCAGCGGCACGCATTCGCGCCTCCAGCTCATCAAGGAATGGCGAGCGCCCAAAGCGCATAGGGCCATAGCGGCCATCAACGAAGCCCGAATACAGCATGTGGACCTCGTCGCGAGCACGTGTGAGTCCCACATAGAAGAGCCGGCGACTTTCGCGCAACTTCTCTGGAGTTTCATTGCGCCACGGCAGATTTCCGAGGTCGAGTCCAACCATGATGACGACGTCGTACTCACAGCCCTTTGCGGAATGCAGTGTCAGCAGATTCAGGTGATCGGGCGAACCGTCCCGACCGCCCAAACTAGTGATGTCTAGCGAAGCCAGTGCACCGCCTTCGGCGAGCGCTGCCGTCATGCGATCCAGTTGCTCTTTCTGATCAGCGAGCGCCAATTCAGCCGCCAGCAGATGATCCACTACACCGTTGCGCAACGAAGCAACAAATTCTCGCGCAGGTTGCTGGTCAGCGCGCAGCTCCCATAGCAAGGCGGTTAGCTCTTGCTCTTCGCGCTTGGCCTGTGAATCGTCCAAGCTCGCCCGATGAAATGCGCGATAGCGGTCGAGTAGTCCACGCAATTGTGGGCGTCCAACACGCCAGCCACCCGCGCACCACGCCGCACAATCTTCTACCCAACTTGTTAGGGCAACCTTGCGGTAAGGTGCTGCGGTATCCACACGGATGTAATCGAGACCGCCGGTTGCCACAGCTTTAGCCACGATATCGCCTGCGCGATAGTCTTTGTATAGGATCGCGATATCGCCCAGTGTTCGTCCCGGCTTGGAGGCTAAGGCCGCCGGAATGATCTGCGCGACGGCGTGCGCAGCCTGGTCCGCCGTACCACCCGGGCGCAGGACAAATTCGATGGTCGTTTGTCGCGCAGGATCGCTCGCTTGATAGCCTCGGGCTTCTCCAAGCGCCATCTCTGACGCAGTCACGATCCCTGCACCAGAACGGTAATTTAATTGAAGCTGGACAGGCTCAATGTCTCTGCGAGCCGCCAATTCCATGAGCAACGCGCCATCAGCCCCCGTAAATCCATATATCGACTGATCCGCATCCCCGACAGCGAAAAGTCGGACACCCCCGTCGAAGGCAAGGCGTTTGACGATGCGATGCAGTGCTACACCTAAATCCTGGTACTCATCCACCGCGAGCACGGGGAATTTTGCCTGAACCAGAGGTAGTACCCAGTCGTGCTCGGCGATCAAACGTTGGCCGAAGACAACCATGTCATCGTAGTCAATCAGCCCCTCGTCGCGCAGAGCGGCCTCGTAGGTCTCGGCCCAGGCAGCGAGTTCCTCCTCGCTACGCCAAGCGACGCTATTTCGATTGAGCACGGAACGGCGATGCCGTCCGAGGTCAATAACTTTGTACGGATGGTTCTGGCCGAAAAGCGCATCTCCAGTTTGCTTCAACAACCGATCACTGACTCGTTGAGTGGCCACCGAAAGTGGGAAAGATATGGGCAGGCCGGCCAGGCGTCCATACGGCATCAAGAGATGACGCAGACAGAACCCATGGACCGTACCAATGAAAAGATTAGGTGCCTGCTGAAGTCCCAAGCTTTCAATTCGGCGAGCGAGTTCGCGAGCGCACTCCTGACTATAAGTGATGCACGCAACGCCACGAGGGGCCTCGACGTCTTCGGCTAGGATGCGGGCGAGCTTTAGGACGAGTGTCTTGGTCTTACCGCTCCCGGGACCGGCGAGTACCACACAATGTCCTTGAGAGTTGTAGGCTGCCAACTGACCCGGATTCCCAGCCAGTTCGGCAGCCTGAGCCAAGTAGGCTGTGCTGACACTACGCGATGGCGTCACGGATATGCTCCAGAGCGGAACGAATGTAAGCCGGACAAACGTCCTGTGACACCGACGGTGCAAGTGCCTGCGCAAACCTCCCCTTTCCGATCCTCTCGATCAATCTGAGCAGCCAGTCTTCATCAACCTGATCAGGATCGTCCACCCACTGCTGCAAGGCATTCAGAGTTTCTCTCCTTAATCGCGGCAGTTCCTCCCGAATTACCTCCTGCATGTCCTGCGCCAGTCCACCTGCAAATAGTTCGGGCTCCAACGTGTTCTCGTTGACGAAGTATCCGTACTGCTCGGCAAGCTCGATCACTTCATCCGCATCCAAGTTTTCGTGATCGACACCGCCCTCAATCACGTCAAGGACATTGATAAGCCGCCTGCGAACCAATGGATGATTACCATTGGTTGGATCCCGGTCCGTCAGGATCACATGGGGAATGTTGAGTCCTTCAGGGCCCAGTAGCTTCACATACGGGGTGAAGTTAGTCCCCCCCCACCGAGCACACAGTGATTCCAAGCATATCGAGGGGAATATCGAGTACCTCGGCAAACGCGGGAACGATGAAGCGCTCGGCGTCGCCTTCGACCAGAATCACCCCCCGAGAAAAGAAAATCTCGCCGCGAGTGACGTCAATGTAACGTTGAAGATCCTCTTCATCCCGCTGCGTGAAAGGTGCGTTTGCTGTCGAGACCGCGACAGTCTTGCCTTCCGCTGTGTCATGGCGCAGCAGAACAATAGATCTGATCGGCGCAACGCTTGCGATATGTGGCGAGTGGGTTGTGAGGATTGTCGTAAGCGGTGGCTGTTCCTCACCATCTTCCGCCCCCGTGCCAAGGAAGTAACGATAGATTAGACGCTGCACGTGCGGGTGCAGGTGCGCTTCGGGCTCCTCGACTACGAAGAAGGTGTGGTCGCGCTCTCCATCGGAAACGAGGCGGTCCAGTTCGAGACTCTTCAGCGCCAGGAAGATCAGGTTCGCGGTTCCCAAACTGGCATCGCCGACTCCGCGTACGCCGTTGTCGATCAGCAGCCGCAGGCTGCGCAGCAACGCGTCGACTCTAGTTGGTGCAAGTCCGAGCGATACCGGAACGGCATGTTGCCCCCCAGCGATGGCGATCAGCCGTTCGCTGATCCGTTCTGCTGTCGCTACCACTTCCTCGTGTCCAGCCAGCTCTCGCTGTGCTTGGTCGACCTGATCCTGAATCTCCTCACGGGCGTCATCATCCAACGACGCGGCAAGATCCTCAATGAGCGGCCTCAATGGCGAATTGCGCCAGCTCGCAAGGTCCTTCTCAGCGTCACGCAGGGCTACCTGAACATCTATTGGCAACATCCGGCGGAGTGCGCCGCCGATACGCATGTCGGGATCGTCGCCACCGAAGATCACATACTCATAGTCCTTCAACGATTCCGGAGCGCGCCCCAGGCCCGCCTTAGGCTGGAAGCGGTAGGTGAGTCGGGCCACCATGGGTGGGCCAGGATCAATCACGCAATCGTTGAGGTGAGCCATCAGTCGGGGATCGTTTGTGAAGTCCGTTAGATCCACAGAGACCTCAATGGTCGCACCAACCTTGTCTTCGCCAAGTCCGTCCCAGAAATGTTCAAGCCCCAGTTGTCGATCGCGCTCAGACAAGCCCGGATCAAGGATCAACTGCAGGCCGCGAATGAAATTGCTCTTGCCAACCTTGTTCTCTCCCACGATGACGATACTTTCCCCCGTCTCGACATCAACATCCGAGAAATTGGCGAAATTGATCAACCTGACCCGAGAAACCCTCATTTACGCCCCCGTCCACTGGTGTTTTAACAAATAGTAGCAGTCAAGCGGCCGGCCTCCATCCGCCGACCGCGACCGAGCTTTTCCGTTACGGCCCCCTCAAGGCCGCTTTTGTTCGACTAGACCGCTGCCGGTAAATCGGACGCAGCGTGGTTCGCATTGTTTGCTGCTGCCCCGGGTCTTAGCGGCGATGGTGAGGGCTCGATGTTTCAGGACGCCGAGCTTATGTGCCCCTCTCCACCTTGGTTTCACCATCCCGAACGCCGCCTGCTGGCTGGAGTCCTCGGCCTGCTCTGGTCGGTGCTGGCTGGCGGCTGCGCTACGACGACTGCGCCGCCCGCACCTGATGCCATCGAGGAAGTCTCGGCCGCGCCCGAACCCGAGGCGCCCGAGTACATCCCCGTCGTGCGCTACGGTCGCTACACGCTGGTCGAGCTGGCACCCAGAGCGGCGCAGCGCGACCTGCTGTTGCAGACCATCGACGTGTCCATGCCCGAAGATGCCCGTGCCACCGTCGGCGATGGGCTGCGGCATGTGCTCAAGCGTAGCGGTTACAGCCTGTGCCAGACGGCACACGCGGTAATCGAGCTGTACGCGCTGCCGCTGCCGGCGGCGCACCTGCACCTCGGCCCCATGACCTTGCGCGATGCGCTGCTCACGCTGGCTGGCCCGGCCTGGGAACTGCACGCGGATGACCGCGCACGGCAAATCTGCTTCGAACGGCCCGCCGACAGCGCGGTCATCGAACCCGCATCCGAGCCACCCGCCGCCGAGGCGGTGCAGACGTTCCCGCTGGAGCCTTCGGTTTCGGGAGGCCAGCCATGAGCTCCCCACAGTCTGCCCGGCGCCCGGGCGCCGTCGTGGTGGTGCAGAGCCTTCTGTGGCTCTGGTTGGTCTTCCTCAGCGTCTTGGTGGCCCTGGGCTACCAGGCCCTCAGCGACCAGGCCGACCAGGAGCGGCTGGATTCCCGCCTGCAACGCCTGGAAGTGCAGGCAACTGGCTTGGCCGAGACGATCGAGGCCATCCAGCAGCGCCCGGCCGTCGCGACGGACGCTGACCTCAAAGACACCCGCCAGATCCTGGAAGCACGCGCGGCCCAGGTCGAGAAATCTCTCAGTGGCTACGCAGCGGCCGACGACCTCCAGGCGCTTCGCGCGGAGGTCGAGCAGATCAAGGCGCGCCAAGCCGCCGCACGTGCCACCGCACCCGCCCAGCGGCGCGCATCGCGCACGTCCGCCGCCTCCAAGACCGAGCTGTCGCCGCTGTCATTCCGCGTCGTCGGCGCCGAACTGCGCGCCGGCCAGCGCAGCGTGTCCGTCGCGCCGAGCACCGGGGACTTCACGCCCGCCCAACTTCAGGTGCTGCTGCCCGGGGATGCGGTCGGCCCGTGGCGCCTGCAGGCGATCGAGGGCAACACCGCAGTGTTCCAGGCCGGCAACCACACCCGCCGCGTGGCGATTCCCTGACCGGAGCACCCCATGAAGCCGTCGATCCTCCTTTTCGCGGTCCTGGTGGCGTCGTCGCAATGGCCCGCCTGGGCGCAGCAGCCCGCAACGACCCCGGCGCGCAACGCACAGAGCCAGGAGCGCCCGCTGGCCGCCCGCGTGCTGGACGACCGGGTGGCAACCGAATGGGGCTTGCAGCCACAAGAATGGGCACGCTACCGCGAGCTGATGGATGGGCCGCTGGGTATCTACTCGCCCAACCTGGACCCGCTGTCCGCCCTGGGCATCGAAGCTCGCACGGACGAAGAACGGCGCCGCTATGCGGAACTGCAGGTGCAGGTGGAAGCGCGCCGCGTCGAGAAGCTGCTCGCCTACCAGCGCGCCTACGACGAGGCCTGGCAGCGCCTGAATCCGGGGATGCAGCGCGTGAACCTGCCCGACGACAAGCCGGGCGCCGGCACATCCAGCAGTCCCTTGCGCGGCAGCGGCCGCATGGCGGTGTTCGTCAAGGACGGCTGCGCAGCCTGCGGACAGCTCGTGCAGCGCCTGCAATCCTCGGGCGCGGAGTTCGACCTGTACATGGTGGGCAGCCGCCAGGATGACGCGCGCATCCGCGACTGGGCCAAGCGCGCGCAGATCGACCCGGCGCGCGTGCGCGCCGGCAGCATCACGCTCAACCACGACGGCGGCCGCTGGCTGTCGCTGGGCCTGCCCGGCGATCTGCCCGCCGCCGTGCGCGAAGTGAACGGCCAATGGCAGCGCCAGCCGTAGCCATGCCCCTGCGCGCACTGGTGCTCACTGCCGGCCTGTATGCCGTTGCCGCCCTGGCCCAGGAGGTTCCGCCACCGGCTTACCAGCTTGCCGCCCAGCGCGCAGGCATCCCCTCGACCGTGCTCTACGCCGTGGCCTTGCAGGAGAGCGGCATCCGGCGCAACGGGCGCCTGGTGCCGTGGCCGTGGTCCCTCAACGTCGCCGGCCAGTCGCGCCGCTTCGCCACGCGCGCCGACGCCTGCGCTGGCCTGCAGCAGGCGATGCGCGCCACGCCGCACACGCGCATTGATGCGGGCCTGGGCCAGATCAACCTCGGTTACCACAAGCACCGCTTTACCGGCGCGTGCGACCTGCTGGATCCGTATCGCAACCTGGCCGTTGCCGCCGAGATCCTGAAGGAGCAGCACACCCCCGGCGAGGACTGGCTGCTGGCGATCGGCCGCTACCACCGCCCCGCAGGCGGCGAGCCCGCCGCCCGCTATCGGCGCAGCGTGTCGCGCCACCTTGCCCGCGTGCAGGGCACGCGACCAGCCGCCGCGGTCCTCGCGGCGCGCCAGGAGACCTCCCCATGACGAAACCCCATCCCGCCCATCTCGCGTTCACGGGCCTACTCATGCTGCTGTCAGGCCTGCCGCTGGCCTCGCGTGCCGGCGAGCCACTGATCGTTGTCGAGGACCGTGGCGGCACGTCGGCATTGCCGTACTACGAAGCCCTGAATCTCCAGCCGCGCGCCAACGCACCGGCGCGGCCGTCCATCCCGACGCCCCAGCTTCCTGCCACACCGGCGGACGAAGCCGCGATGCTGCCGGTGCGCAGCGCCAAGCTCACGCCTGGCACCGTCGCGCGGCGTGTGATTGAAGCGCCCGGCCTGCGGCCGTTCGTGGTCATCGGCGACGACGAGGCTTCCCGGGCCTGGTTGCAGCGCCGCGCCGCCGCTTTGCGCGAACGTGGCGCGGTCGGCCTGGTGGTCAACGTCGAGACCGCGCAGGGCCTGGCGCGGCTGCGCGCGCTGGCGCCAGGCTTGCCGCTCGCCCCCGTTGCCAGCGACGACCTGGCCGATCGCCTGGGCCTGCGGCACTACCCGGCGCTGATCACGGCCACTGGCATCGAGCAATGAAGCCATGTCGGGGAAACAGCCGGTCGAGGTTCTGCTACGCCCAGCGGTGGAGCTATACACCATCGCGGCGTGTGCAGGCGCCGCGTTTCTGTGCCTGGTGGCCCCATGGTCGCTCGCGCTGAGCCCTTCGATGGGCGTCGGCAGCGCCTTGGCATTCGGTGCCTACGGCGCGATCCGCTACCGCGATGCCCGCGTCATTCTGCGCTACCGGCACAACATCCGCCGCCTGCCGCGGTACGTGATGACGAGCAAGGACGTGCCGGTCAGCCAGCAGCGCTTGTTCGTGGGGCGCGGGTTTCTCTGGGAGCAGAAGCACACCCATAGGCTGATGCAGACGTACCGGCCGGAGTTTCGCCGCTACGTCGAGCCGACGCCGGCCTACCGGCTGGCCAGGCGCCTGGAGGAACGGCTGGAGTTCGCGCCGTTCCCGCTGTCCCGGCTGCCCGCGCTCACGGGCTGGGACGTGCCTTTCAACCCCGTGCGCCCGTTGCCGCCTGTCGGCGGCCTGCCGCGCCTGCATGGCATCGAGCCCGACGAGGTGGACGTCAGCCTGCCGCTGGGGGAGCGCGTCGGACACTCGCTGGTGTTGGGCACCACGCGGGTGGGCAAGACGCGGCTGGCCGAGTTGTTCGTCACGCAGGACATCCGCCGCAAGAACGCCGCAGGCGAGCACGAGGTCGTGATCGTCATCGACCCCAAGGGGGACGCGGACCTGCTCAAGCGGATGTATGCCGAGGCCCAGCGCGCGGGCCGTGAAGGCGAGTTTTACGTCTTCCACTTGGGCTGGCCGGACATTTCGGCGCGCTACAACGCGGTGGGCCGCTTCGGCCGCATCAGCGAAGTGGCGACCCGGGTGGCGGGGCAGCTCTCCGGCGAAGGCAACAGCGCGGCGTTCCGCGAGTTCGCATGGCGCTTCGTGAACATCATTGCCCGCGCCCTGGTGGAGCTGGGGCAGCGCCCGGACTACATGCTGATCCAGCGGCACGTCATCAACATCGACGCGCTGTTCATCGAGTACGCCCAGCACTACTTCGCCAAGACTGAGCCCAAAGCCTGGGAGGTGATCGTCCAGATCGAGGCCAAGCTCAACGAGAAGAACATCCCGCGCAACATGATCGGGCGCGAGAAGCGCGTGGTGGCGCTGGAACAGTACCTCTCCCAGGCCCGCAACTACGACCCGGTTCTCGACGGCCTGCGCTCGGCGGTTCGCTACGACAAGACGTATTTCGACAAGATCGTCGCGTCGTTGCTGCCGCTGCTGGAGAAGCTCACCAGCGGGAAGATTTCCCAGCTTTTGGCCCCAAATTATTCCGACCTGGCCGACCCGCGCCCGATCTTCGATTGGATGCAGGTCATCCGAAAGCGCGCAGTCGTCTATGTGGGTCTGGACGCGCTATCCGACGCCGAGGTTGCCGCAGCGGTCGGCAATTCGATGTTCAGCGATCTCGTGTCGGTCGCCGGGCACATCTACAAGCACGGGATCGACGATGGCCTCCCGGGCGCAACGGCCGGTGCGCGCGTGCCCATCAACGTTCATGCCGATGAATTCAATGAATTGATGGGCGATGAATTCATCCCGCTAATCAACAAGGGCGGCGGTGCCGGCCTGCAAGTCACGGCGTACACGCAGACGCTCTCGGACATCGAGGCCCGCATCGGCAACCGCGCGAAGGCCGGTCAGGTGATCGGTAACTTCAACAACCTGTTCATGCTCAGGGTCAGGGAGACGGCCACGGCCGAACTGCTGACGAGGCAGTTGCCGAAGGTCGAGGTCTATACCACCACCATCGTCTCCGGCGCGACCGATAGCTCGGACATCCGTGGGGCGACGGATTTCACCAGCAACACGCAGGACCGCATCAGCATGTCCAGCGTGCCGATGATCGAGCCGTCGCACGTCGTTGGACTGCCCAAAGGCCAATGCTTCGCGCTGCTGCAGGGCGGCCAGCTTTGGAAGGTACGCATGCCGCTGCCGGCGCCGGACCCGGATGAAGTGATGCCGGCGGACCTGCAGCAACTGGCCGGGTACATGCGCCAGAGCTACAGCGAGGCCACGCAGTGGTGGGAGTTCACCAGCTCGCCGGCCTTGCAGGATGCGGCCTTGCCCGACGACCTGCTGGACGATGCCGCTGCGGCCGAGCCCGACGCGGTGGCCACCGGCGCCGACGATGGCGCGGGCAACGAGGCCGTGCCATGAAGGATGCCGCCTCGACCGCGCAGCGGGAGCAGAACCAACGCCAAGGCTTGATCGTCGGCACCCTCACCTTACCGTTCCGGTTACTCGGGGTGCTGATCGGCTCGCTGCTGTTCTCGATCGTGGTGGAGTGCGTCGGCATGCACCTGTTCTGGAAGGACCAGGGCTGGCGCCACTCCCAGCAGATGCTGCAGTACGAACTCGGGCACCTGTCCAGCCACTTCACGCGGAGCGTGGTCGTACAGGAGCCGGGACGGACGGCGCACGAGCTGGTGGACACCGGATACGAATGGGTGTTCGTGCGCTCGGGGCTGCTGGAGCACATGAGCCAGACCGCCGAGCGCGCCCGAGCGCCCAGCCACGGGCAGACCCACAACTTCCGCTACTGGATCAGCCAGGTCTATGTCTGGACCGAGAGCTACCTGATCGCTGCGGCCTTCACGACGCTCACCTTCCTGGTGCGCCTGCTGGTCTTGGTGCTCACGCTGCCGCTGATCCTCACGGCGGCATTCGTCGGCCTGATTGACGGCCTGGTGCGACGGGATGTGCGCCGGTTCGGCGCGGGCCGCGAATCCGGCTTCATCTACCACCGCGCGAAGGCCAGCCTGATGCCGTTGGCCGTGCTGCCTTGGGTCACCTATCTCGCTCTGCCCATATCGGTGCATCCTCTGGTCATCCTGCTGCCCAGCGCGGCGTTGCTGGGGATGGCAGTTAGCCTGACCGCAGGCAGCTTCAAGAAGTACTTATGAGGTGACACGGGCGGCACTGCTCTGCAAAGCCGTGTGCCGTTCATCGGTTCTGCAGGGTATCAAGAGCAGCATCCAACGCCGTAACCGCCTCGACGACCGTTCTTACCGTCGCCCGATCGAACTCATGATCGCGCTGAGCGTCGTGCACACCGCTATTGAGGTAACCCCATTCAATACTCGTACCGCTGACATTGAGCAGCCTGACCAACGCCCCCACGGCATCCGGCGCACCCGCGTGTTGCGCCGCGATACGCTCGACGGCCGACCGCAACTTGGTGCATTTATTGTTCAGCTCCCAAGGCGCGCGGGGCCCGCTCAGCTTGATGTCGATCCGGCCGTCCGTCCGCCGACCCAGCCACGTCCACAGGCGGTCCGTCAGACTCTCCAGCGCCGGCCGGGCCTGACGCAGTGCCTCGCGTTTCTCGTCAGCCGCCAACGCCTGCTGGGCCAGAAGAACATAGTTCTTCGCTGGCGGGTCGCTGTCGACCCGCAGTTCGTGCTCTCCCTGATGCGGGAGAAACTTGTAGCGCTTGATGGCGCCAGCGCGCCGGGCGCCCAGCTCCTGCTGGATGCGATGCAGGAATTCCTCGGCGTGCGAGGTGAGGATGACCTGCTTACCGTCGAGCAGGCCATCCTCGAAGAAGGTGCGCCAGATGCCGTCGCGGTGGTCATCGTCGATCGCATTGACGACGTCATCAAAGATGACGACGGGACAACCCTGCGCGATATTTTTGGCGAGTAGTATCGCCAGGCCGAGGCACTTGATGTGCCCCTCGCTGAACACGATTAGCGCGTCGTAACGGACACCCGGCTCCCCAGCGAACTCCACCTCGATCTTGCCGTTCTCGGCCACTGGCAGCCACAGCGCGTGCAGCAGATCGCCGGGCGGATCGGCCCGGTTGAATGCGTTGTAGAGCTGGCGCGCTTGCTCTCCCAGCCCTTGGAGCAGCACACCTGGAAGTGCGGCAAGGTAGGCCTGAATCTCGGGCAAAAAGCCGTCGTAGGCAACCTTGACCCGCTGATGGTGCGCCACCACCGCCACTTCCGCAGCAACGACCTCGATCAGTTCGCGGTTCGCCTCGTCGAACTGGGCGACGGTCTGGCGGGCAGTGGCCAGATCCTGATCGGCCGCCCCCCGCAAGGTGCGCAGTCGTTGGACCTCCAACTGGTGCTGCTGTAGGCCATCTCGCTCCTGTGCCAATGCGCCGCGCTGGGCATGCACTTCCCGCGCCTGCGCGTCGACCCCTTCAATGATCTCGGCGATCCGCAGCAGAGCGTTCCAGGCACGTCGATCTCCATCGACCCAGGCACCAAGCCAATTGCCGGCCGCAGTGGGAGGCAGCAGCGGCAGGCCAGCACCCTGTGATTCGGCCGGACAGGCAACGGCACCCGCCGTTACCACGCGGCGCATCTCCTCCCACAGAACTCGGACCGCCTCGCTCAACTGCGTGCGATGTCCGGTCTCCTGCTGTTGGAGGGCAGCCAGTTGAGCAAGCTGCTCCAGGCCCGCGCGTGCCTTCGCGAACGGATCCTGCGCCACAGCGGCCAGTGCAGTTCCACAGGCGGGGCAAGCCGTCGCCCCGTCCGCCAGCGCCAACACGGCCTCGTAGAGCTTCGCGTATGACACCTCGCCGGCGCGGGCGGCAAGCTGCCCGGAAGACGCCCGCCACAGTCCCTGGATCCGATAAGCCTCTGCCAGCAACGCCTGCAGACGGGCCTGCGTCACTTCATAAATGGCAGGCGGGTTGGCGTCCAGTTGTGCCTGGACGTACGGCAGCCGCCCTTGTTGCTGCGGTGTGCCGAGCAGCCAGTCGACGCAGGCCTGGTAGGTCGCGCCAGGCCACATGCGCTGCGCCAAGGCCTGCTCTAGGGCCTCGACCGCAGCAATCTTCTGCGGATAGGCGGCGATCGTCTGCTCGGAGTTCGCCAACTGTACGCGGCGTTGTGCCAGCTGCGCAGCTTGGACACCGGTGAGCATCAGGTCCTGATCAAGCAAAGGGTTGAAGCCCCGCACGAATTCGCTGAACTGGTCCACGCCGAACAGGGTTGCGATCAGTTGCCGCTGGTCGCCCGGCGTCCGCGCGGCGATGCGGGCGAAGTCGTCAAGGCGGTTCTTCTCGATGAAGCAGAAGCGGTATTCGGCTTCATCTGGCTGGACGGCCTGGGGCTGGTCTTCCGCCCGGGACGATAGGACAGGCGCGACATGACGGCGCAGGCGAGCGTTGTTGCAGTACGTCCGCTGGTCGACCCGCTTGGCCTGCGCTTCGCTGATCGAACCGAGCATCGCCACTTCCAAGGCTTCGCAGAAGCTGCTCTTGCCGGTGCCGTTGGCACCGTAGACCAAGGTGATGTCATGGCTGAGGTCGAACGTCTCCTGCCGCATGAATCCTCGAAACGGCCCGACTTCGAGCTGGTGCAGTCGCCCGAGCGCCGGCCCGTTTTCGGGGCCGCGCGCGTCCCCGTTGTAGGCGACAGGCATCTGCGCCAGATGCGCGATGGCCAGCGGCGCCAAGCGCGTGGAGCGCCCCCGGCGTGCAGCACCGACCTCGGCCAGTGGCTGCAGGTGATCGAGCACCAGGTGCGCCAGCCGGCGCACGTCGTCGTGCACGTGCCGCTGCGCCAAGTGCGCTAGGAACCGGTGGTACTCCGAACGTATGCTTGCCACAGCGACCCCTCACTTGGTCAACCACTGACCGTAAGCCTCCACATCGATCATGGGGACCGTTCCACTGAACTGAAGCTGCGCGATCAGCTTGAAAAGAAACGCGGTCGCCGGCTTGTTTTCGTTGGTGTAGCTGTACGCGCCGCTGGCTTGGTCATAGAAAAAGTGCCCGTGGGCGGCAACGCATCCGATGTCCAGACGCCCCTCGGTGAGGTTTGCGTTCAGCGCCTTGTCCATGGATGGGCCCAATGCTGGACTCCATTCGCTCTCGAAGGTGAGCAAGCCACCCAGAATCGGAATCAACGGCTTCGCTGGGTAGGTCCCGCCAGCGTGCGGGATCGGCAGGCTCGTGCGGTGCAGCCTGCGCACACTGGCGACCTTCTCCTGGGCATAGGCCACAAGCCCCGCGTCAGCCGTCTGCTTGGCCTCGAACACGGCGTACACGCTTTCGGCTGGGATGATCGTCTCGTTCTCGTAGGTGAAGATAAAAGGCGAATATTGCCGATCAAACACCACCACATCGATCTGCTGGCTGAAGTTCCCCAGGCTGTCCACCACATGCGCCTTGGCCGCCTGGTACCGTTTGGGCAGATAGGTATCCAGCATGTCGATCCAGACGTTCTCGCTCGCATCCCCCTTCGTGCCCGGGTGACCGAAGGTCTTGCGTACTACGGACAGGCGCTGCTGGATGTCCTCGTGCAAGGACGACAAGAGTTGGGAAAGCGACCACTGGGACATGTTGTACCTCGATTGGACGTATGGCAGCCGACGGGGTCAGGAAAGCGGGAACTTGGGGCCAAACAGCGCACGCCAGGCTCGAAGCGCTTCGAGATTGCGACCGCGACGCGCGTGGTCGATGGCGACACTTGCGTCCTGGCTCGCTTGCGACAGCAGTTGCTGCGCGCGCTGCTTGCGCGCAGCGTCCATGTCGTTGCTGATCGCCGGCCCGAGGCCGGCCGGGTCAGGCCACTCGTCATGGACACGATCAGCGAGCGTGGCAAAGAATGACTGGATCTCGCGATCGAACGATCCACCCCAGCCGCCGTAGAGACATTCCAGTGCCATCACCTCGATAAGGAATGAGGGCTTCACCGGCTTCTGATCGCCGTGCTTGGGATTGTTGTTCCAGTACTTCACCATGCGCACGAGACCTTTCCACTCATTGCCATAGGCTTGGTGCGCTGCGGTCGCCTTGTCCTTATGGATCTCCGGGTCCGTCTTGATCCACTTTCCGGACGCCGAATCGGGGATCTCATACTGGTCGCCGGTGTCGAATGCGGGCACCGCATCCACGCTGACCACCCGGTAGTCCGTGTTGTCCTCCGCGTCGATGTGAACACCGAAATCCACGTTGATCGAGCGCGCCTGTTTGCGCACGGCTGCCGAACCGTATTTCTCCACCAATGCAGAGTGGAAATCATCCAGCACTACCGATGCGGCCTTGCCGTGGTAATGCTTCTCCGAGTCCTTCAGCACGAAGAAGATGTCGATATCCTTGAGCGGCTTCGTCTTCGTGTATCGAGCATAGGAGCCGGTCAGGAAGCTGCGCGCAATACCGAATTTCGTCTGCAGGTAGTCTCGCACTTCGTTCTGGCGCTGCGAGGCATTCTTCTGCTCGCGCTCGTTGAGTTCCAGGCGCGACTTGAACTTGCGAAAAGCTTCATCGATCGACAGCATCAGCGTTGCCTCCAATATCCAGCCTGACCCGCCAGGCCGCTGTGTTCCACAGTCGAGCCCAGGCTCTGCTTGACCATCCCATCCGTCGAGCGATAGCTTCCTTTGCTCCACCCATCCACGTCAGGCCGCCCGGGCTTTGTATCAAGCATGACTTTGTACTTAGCCTGCGATGGCAACAGCCCAGCCTTCTTGATCGCGTATTTCAACTGCTCGGTATCTGTCCAGAAGCTGCCGTCGCCATCGGACCACCCATACACGATGTCGATATCCCATCGGGTCACAAGCTTGTCGGTTGCCGGGTTGTAGATCTCCAGAATCACCTTGCGCAGATCACCGGTCCCGAGCCACGTCTTGATGGCTCGGGTATTGCTCTCCCAGCGATCCGCAAAGTGCTCAGGGTCCAGCCCACTGAGCAGGATGATGTCTTTCAAGCTCTTGAGGATGTTGTCGGTCACATAGGTAACCGAGTGCGTGTACGAGTAGGTGGCGACGGTGCTCATGACTTGAGGAAACCTCCGAGGTCGAGCGACAGCGCTTGCCCAGCATCGTCCTGCGCCTGCGTGGCAATTCCTTGGCTCAAGTCCCGTGCAATGATGCGAGAACAGTGCTTTTTGAGCGCGGTTTGCACCCAGCCGAGCTGCTCCTTCGGACACGGCAGCGAGACTCCCCAGTCTCCCTTCAACGGCTCGAACCCCAAGACTTCTTCGTTGGCATCATCACCATCGATCGCGTCTTCGTCGAAGAGGCAGTAGATCCTGGTCCGTGGTCCATCGCATGTCGCAACGATGGGCGCGCTCTTGGGTGCCTGGTCGGCGATCAAGCTGGCGGCCACGCCCGCCACGGCCCTGAGTTCAGAGCGAGCCGTGCCGTCCTTGCCCTGAGTGAGCAGTTCGACAATGGCATCCCACGTCTGCAACGCATCGCGGTGCGGCGAACTGCGAAACGTCCGGCTGACAACGGTGGTCATTTTTGCTTCCCTCCTTGAAGGCGCATTTGCTTTGCCTGTCGTATCGCACTGCGCAGGTGCTCTACGGAAAGCTTGTTCGGATCGATAGCCACTTGCGGGTCGGCCGCGAGGGCGTTGGCTACGACCTTGCGAATGGCCCGACCATCCAATCCGACGCACTCGCCAGCACACGCGTCGAACTGGTGAGCCGAGGAAAGCTTGCCAATCCCCGGAAATGTCTTTGCCAGGCCATTCAGGCAGTCCACCAGGATCTGCTTGCAGGCATCCTTGCCGGGCAGTGGCACCTCCATCACCATGTCGCAACGAGACAGGAAGGCACTGTCGACGGCCTGTGGGAAGTTGCTGGTGGCCACGAACAGCAGATGCGGGTTGCGTTCGGCCAACATGTCCAACTGCACCAACACCGCATCGGTGGCCCGGTGCACATCAACCGGGTTGGCTTCCAGGCTGAGCTTGGCTCGATCAGCCGCAAGCGTTTCGACCTCGTCCAGAAGGACGATCGTCGGGCCCGCCGCTGCGGATTCTGCGATCGATTGCGAGAACAGGTCTGCCACGGCGCGTTGAGTCTTTCCCATTGCAGAGCTCGTCAGCGTGTGAGGCTCCACTTCCAGCAATCGAAACTTCGCAGAAGAAAAAGATTCGGCCACACGATGCGCCAAGCCCCGTGCCAAGGAGGTCTTCCCAGTCCCCGGTGGGCCGACCAACAAGATCACGCCGTGCAGGGGGAGTACCGTGCGCTCCACCTTGGGGCGCACCGTGAAGTTGACGATCGCTTGTGACAGCAACTGTTTTTTGATGGCTTCGTCCATCACGATCGAATCCCACAAGTCACCCAGCGACTTGTCCGGCAGCTTCCAGCTTCGATGGATGCCTTTCGGCAAAGTGGCGTCTGATGAAGGATTCTTGGTCATCCGTGGCTCTCGGCGGGTCAGAGAATGGTGCGATAGGTCGCCAGCACCTTGGTCGTTTGCACAAGGCCTTGGCGCAGCAGGATTTCGAGATAGCGGTCCACATCGATCGGCGGATGCTTGAGTTGGGCACGCTGGCGCTGCGCAGCCGACACTACGGCGGCCGCATCCAGATCCAGCAGGTTGTCCACAAACTCATCGGGGTGCTGCGATTCGATGCCGTACGGAGCCAGCAGATCGTTCGGGAAATCCCGTTCGTTGAACGTCACAATCACGCTCGCACCGCAGCGAATCGCCGCAGCCAGGACGTGCCGATCGTCCGGATCGGGCAATGTCAGGCCTGCCACGAGCGCTTCGTAGCCCTCCACCAAGCCGTCCGGAATGGCCCTGTCCATGAGATCCGACGTCCTGTCGACCTGAACCCGGGTGAGATCGGGGCGGTTGATCAACAGGTTGCGTTTCCACTCCTCATGAATGGCTTGGCTCCACCGCGCCCGGAAGCGGCCAGACAGGCCGAGCCACATCAGGAAATCCCGCAGTGGCGCGGGATATAGAACGCACGCGTCGTAGACGGCGGTGAATGGGGAATGCCTCATTCGTATCCCATTCCCAACTCTTGCGACTGCTGAGCGAGTTCGGCCATCGCCTGCTCACTGGCGCGCTCGCGCGCTTCCTTGTACTGCATCAGATCGGCGAACCTCACCCTGCGGTGCTTGCCGGTGCGATGAAATGCCAACACCCCATCTTCTAGCAGCTTGACGAAATGGGGACGGGACACGTTGAGCAAGTCCGCCGCCTCTTGGGTCGTCAGCTCTGCATGGACGGGCACCACCTTTACTGCATTGCCATCGGCCAACTCGGCCAGGATGTCGACCAGCAGGCGCAACGCCGAGGTAGGCAGTTCCACCTGATGAGCCTGTTTGTGGTCATCAAAGATCTGGATGTGCTGCGTCTCGAACTGGGTTGCGAGGTAAGCCGCCAAGGCACGTTGACCCTGGACGGCTGCCTTAACCTCTCCCGCGGCGGGAAGGGTCATCTTGGATTGGGCAGTGGCGGTGGTCATGGGTAGCTCCTAAGCGAAAACGGTTGCAGAGCCGATCATATTCGAAACACTCGAAAAACGCAATAATCGAAACGCGACCCGGGCTTTTGTAGGTTCGCTCGCGGCATGCCCAATCCGGTCGTCCGCCAGTTCCTATTGTTTGCGGCCTAAAACAGCCCTGATCTCCACGATCACCCCATTGCTGATCACACAGGAATGGCGCGATGGTGGCTTCGATCTGGCTGCGCGCCGCGCATCGCGGCGTACCCACTCTTCTCGTGACGGCCCTCCTGCTGGGTCAGTCCCCGATGGCCTTGGCCGAGTCCCCTGCGCAGCGCCAGGAGCTGGTCGCCGCACTGCGCCAGCTCGACGCGCTGGAGCGCACCGTCGCGGACAGCGCCGCGCATGCCCCCATCCAGCCGGGCGAGCGCTACCACTTCGACTACCCGCGGCTGCTGGCTGACCTGGCGCGTGTTCGCGCCGGCATCCAGTTCCATCTGACGCCATCGCGCGCCCAGCCGCGCGACCCCTCCGAACTGGCCGGCGACTACCGCACCGAGCGGGCGACCGAGCCGCTGCCGGCGACGACTGCGGAGGGCAAGCCATGAACGGCGCCCAGGTCTCAGCATTTCAAGCCAACAGCGGCATCGCGCCTTCCGCGATGGCGACCGTCCTGGTCGGCGTCGTGTTCGCGGTCCTGCTCGTGTGGGGCGTCTGGGCCATCCGAACGGCCTACGTGGGGTGGTCCGAGAGCCGCCTCAACCAGCGCCAGTTCCTCGGCGTCTGCATCCGCTTCGTCGCGATGTACCTCGTCCTGAGTTTCTTCCTCCTGTCCTGACCTGAAAGGCCCGACCATGCACAACCGCATCTTCACTTCCCGTTTTGCCCAGCGCGCCGCCGTGGCCCTGGGCGCCGCCGCGCTGCCCGCGCTGTCGTTCGCGCAAGGCTTGCCGCAGTTGGAGAACCCGACGCGCGGCACCGGCAACGGCATCATGGAGACGATCCGCAACTACGGCTACGACATCATCATGCTCGTGGCCCTGTTGGTGGTGGCGTCGATGTTCATCGGCGTGTGCTACCACGCCTACGGCACCTACGCGGAAATCCACACCGGCCGCAAGACCTGGGGCCAGTTCGGCCTCACGGTCGCCATCGGCGCCGTGCTGCTCGTGATCGGCATCTGGCTGCTCACCGAAGCCACCGGCATCCTGTAAGCGAGGCCGGTATGTCCGAGCAGCAGCACGTCCGTGCGGACGGAACGGTCACCTTCCTTCCGCACCGGCTCAACCGCCATCCCGTTGTCGTGCGCGGCCTCACCGCCGACGAGCTGTGGATCTGCTGCGGCCTGTCCGGCGCCGCCGGCCTGCTGGTCGGCGCGCCGCTGTCCTGGGTGTTCCGCACGATCGCGCTGGCGCCGACGTTCGTCGTCCTGGGCGTGGCCTTGGGCGTGTTCATCGGCGGCGGCATCCTGCGCCGCCTCAAGCGTGGGCGCCCCGACACCTGGCTGTATCGGCAACTGCAATGGCGCATCGCCACGCGCCATCCGCTGATGGCTGGCTGGGTCGGTGGCCATGTGCTGATCTCGCGCTCGGGCTTCTGGTCCACCCGCAGGAGCATGCGATGAGCCGCTTCAAAAACGAGGTTACCCACCTGCAGGCGCACATCAAGACCTTGCGGCTGGGCGCGGGCGCGCTGGTCGTCGTCGCCCTGGTCATGGGCGGCGGCTGGTGGAGCGCGCCGCGCGACCTGACCATCCACGTCCCGCCCGACCTGCGCTCTGGCAGTACCCGCAAGTGGTGGGAAGTGCCGCCCGAATCGGTCTATGCGTTCACGTTCTACGTGTTCCAGACGCTGAACCGCTGGCCGACCAATGGCGAAGAAGACTACTCGCGCAACCTCCACACGCTCTCGCCGTACCTCACCCCGTCCTGCCAGGCCTTCCTGCGGGCGGACTATGACTACCGCCGCTCCACGGGCGAGCTGCGTCAGCGCGTGCGCGGCATCTACGAGATTCCCGGCCGCGGCTATGGCGACGACCCCACGGCGCGCGTGCGCACCGTATCCGATCGCGACTGGGTGGTGACGCTGGACATCACGGCGGACGAGTACTACGGCGCCGAGCAGGTTAAACGCGCCCTGGTGCGCTATCCGATCAAGGTCACGCGGGTGGACGTCGATCCCGCCCGCAACCCGTTCGGCCTGGCGCTGGACTGCTATGAGGGCGCGCCCCAGCGCATCAGTGCACCGGAGCCGGCGCGCCCGGCGCCGAGTGGCCTTTCTCCGCAAGCGCCTCAAGGAGGAAACACCCCATGAAGCATCCTGTACTCGCGCTGCTGGGGCTACTGGCCGTGGCCGCGGCACCCGTCGCCCAGGCGGTGGAGATCCTGCGTTGGGAACGCATGCCACTGGCAGTGCCGCTGAAGGTCGGTCAGGAACGCATCGTGTTCATCAACCGGAACGTGCGCGTGGGCGTGCCCGCGGGCGTGGGCGAACGCCTGCGCGTGCAGAGTGCGGGCGGCGCGGTGTACCTGCGCGCCAGCGAACCGATCGAGCCCACGCGGTTGCAACTGCAGGACGCCGACACGGGCGCGCTGATCCTGCTGGACATCGCAGCTGAACTGCCCAAGGACGGGGAAGCCGAGCTGGAGCCGGTGCGCATCGTCGAGGGTGACAGCGCACCGGGACGCTATGGCGAGCAAGCCGACAGTGCCGAGGCCCCGGCACGCGCCCAGGGCCAGGCAGGTGCGCGGACCGCGCGGCGCGAAACTCCGGTCCCTGTCGTGCTGACGCGCTTCGCCGCGCAGAACCTCTACGCACCGCTGCGCACCGTCGAGCCGCTTCCGGGCGTCATGCGGGCCAACCTGCCCCGCGACCTCGACCTGGACACACTGATGCCAACGCTGCCGGTGCGCGCGGTCGCGCTCGCGTCGTGGCGCCTGGAAGACCAATGGGTGACTGCCGTGCGCCTCACCAACACCGGCGCCGACTGGGTCGCGCTCGACCCGCGCGTGCTGCAAGGCGATTTCCTCACCGCCACCTTCCAGCACGAGGCGCTGGGTCCGCGCGGCACGCCCGAGGACACGACCGTCCTCTACCTGGTCACGCGCGGCCGCGGCCTCGCGCAGTCGCTGCTGCCGGCGATTCACCGCTTCGACCCTGCCGTGCATCTGCCGCAGCCGGACGGCGACGAGAACGTCGAGGAGGCCCGCCATGCGCAGTAACGGCCTGCTCAAGTGGCTGATGATCCCTGTCGCCATCCTGGTGCTGTTCGTCGGTATCCGGCTGTTCTCGGGTGGCGGCAGCACGGCGCCACCCGCGGCGGACAACGGCGCCCAGCTCACGCCCGAGGAAATGAAGGCGCTGGGCATCGAAGGCGACACCCCGCGCGACACCGTGGCGACGCTCGTTGCCCAAGTGAAGCAGTTGCGCACCGAGCTTCAGACCGCGCTCTCGGACAACAAGTCGCAGCGTGAAGAGAACCAGCGGCTGCGCCAGCGCGAGAACTCCATCGACCAGCGCATCAACTCGGCGCTCGAATCCGAGCGGTCCAACCTGCGCCGCGACCAGGAGCAGGCGGCCAGCGCGCGCCAGCAGACCGAAGGGCTGCTCGCCGACCTGCAGCGGCGCCTGGACAGCATCGGCGGGCGCGGCGGCGGCCATGCGGACCTGCCCGTGGGCCTGGGGCTGCAGGGCGGCGACGAGGCCGGCATGGAGGGCGGCGTGCGGTGGGTCGAGCCGGACGACGCAAAGCCCGCCGAGGGGCGCAACGCCGGTCGTGGCGCGAGCGGCGGAATGAGCTTCCCCACGAGCTTCGGCCCGGCGCAGAGCACGCTCGAAACCACCGCGGAAACCGTGGCGAACGCGGGCGCGCAAGTCGCGGGCGTCAAGACCGCGAAGCCCGTCTATACCGTGCCGACCAACTCCACGCTCATGGGCTCGGTCGCGATGACGGCGCTGATCGGCCGTGTGCCGATCGACGGCACGGTGAACGATCCCTATCCGTTCAAAGTCCTGGTCGGGCCGGACAACCTGACGGCGAATGGCATCGACATTCCCGATGTGGCCGGCGCCGTGTTCAGCGGCACCGCCTCGGGCGACTGGACGCTTTCGTGCGTGCGCGGCCAGGTGCGCAGCATCACGTTCGTGTTCAACGACGGCACGATCCGCACGATCCCCGAAGACCGCGAGGGCAACCAGCAGAATAACCAGCAACGCGACGGCTTGGGATGGATCAGCGACCCGCACGGCATCCCCTGCGTCAGCGGCGAGCGGCGCAGCAACGCCCAGCAGTACTTGGGCTCGCAGGCCCTGATCACGGCGGCCGGTGCCGGCGTGGCCTCGCTCATCGAGAGCGACAGCGGCCGCATGTCGTATGTCGGCTCGGACGGCTCCATCGGCACCGTGGGCATCAGCGGCCAGGAGGCGGTCGGCCAGATTCTGGCGGGCGGCGTGCGGGACATGTCGGCCTGGGTCAACAAGCTCTACGGCCAAGCGTTCGCCGCCGTCTATGTCCAGCCCGGCGCGAAGGTCGCCGTCCACCTCGAAAAGCCGCTCGCCATCGACTTCGATCCCGAAGGCCGCAAGGTCGATCACCGCACAGGAGAAAGCCATGCTCTCGAACTTGAATAGCTTGGCCCGTGGCCTGGCGCTGGTCCTCGCCGTCGCGGCGCTCGCCGGCTGCGCCACCAGCAAGGAAAAGCTGCTGACCCACGGTGACCGCACGATGATGGACATCTGGCAGCAGGAGGCCGGGGACGGCGGTGGCGCAGCCGGACGGAACGCCGGCGGCCAACTGCTCGATGCGCGCCAGAGCCTGCGTCGGCCGCTGACCGACGCCGATATGCAGGCCGCACCTGCCGAGCAGATGCGCTACACGCGCACCGCGCGCAACGAGGTCCATCGCCAGTTCCAGCGCCTGCCCAATCCCGATCTCGTGATGTACGTGTACCCGCACCTGGCCGGCACCGATCCCGTGCCGGTGCCCGGCTACACGACCGTCTTCCCGCTGTACCAGCGCATTCAGTACGCGATGCCGGGTGAGCGCGTGGAGGACTACTGATGCGCTGGAAACTTCCCTGGCCTAAGCCGGCCGCGCTGAAGCTGGCCGCATCCGGCGCTGGTGATGACGAGCAGCCGGACGGCTGGCAGCGCCACATTGAGGCCTTGCGCCAAGCCGGCATCCCCGAACCCGGCTCGGCAGTCCGGGGCCGCAAACCGGCGACGGAGGCCGACGAGCAGGCGCTGTACGAGGTCGCACCGTCCTTCGTGGAACTGCTGCCCTGGGTCGAGTTCTTGCCCGAGTCAAGGTCCATGTTGCTGGAGGACGGCCAATCGGTGGCGGCCTTCTTCGAGCTGGTGCCGCTGGGGACCGAGGGCCGGGAACCGGGCTGGCTTGCCCACGCCCGCGACGCCTTGGAGAACGCGCTGCAGGACAGCTTCGATGAGCTGGACGAGAACCCCTGGGTGCTCCAGCTCTATGCCCAGGACGAGCCGAGTTTCGACCAGTACATGCAGACCCTGCGTGACTACGTGCAGCCACGTGCCCGCGGGACAGCGTTCACCGAGTTCTACCTGCGCTTCTTCGGCCACCATCTGCGTGCGGTGGCCAAGCCCGGCGGCCTGTTCGAGGACACGGTGGTCACGCGGCTGCGCTGGCGCGGGCAGACGCGGCGCGTGCGCATGGTGGTCTATCGACGTGCCACCGGGCAGGCAAGCCGCCGCGGCCAGACGCCCGAGCAGATGCTGAACATCGTCTGCGACCGCCTGTGTGGCGGGCTGGCGAACGCCGGCATCCAGGCACGGCGCATGGTCGCAGCCGACGTCCACGACTGGCTGCTGCGGTGGCTCAATCCGCGCCCCGCGATGCTCGGGCCCAGTACAGAGGACCGGGAGCGCTTCTACGCACTGGCGCGCTACCCGGACGAGACTGAGGCCGGCGAGATCGAACTGGCGAGCGGGCGGGATTTCAGCCAGCGGCTGTTCTTCGGCCAGCCACGCTCCGACGTGGAGCACGGCACCTGGTACTTCGACGGCATGCCGCACCGTGTGCTGATCACCGACCGGCTGCGCATGCCGCCCGGCACGGGACATCTAACCGGCGAGACCCGCAAGGGCGATGCGATCAACACGCTGTTCGACCAGATGCCGGAAGACACCTTGCTTTGTCTCACGATGGTTGCCACGCCCCAGGATGTCCTGGAATCGGATCTGAACCACCTGGCGAAGAAGGCCGTGGGCGAGACGCTGGCGTCGGAGCAGACGCTCAAGGACGTGCATGAAGCCCGCTCGCTGATCGGCAGCGCGCACAAGCTCTACCGGGGCACGCTGGCGTTCTACCTGCGCGGGCGCGACGAGGCGGAACTGGATCGGCGCGGCCTGGACCTGGCGAACGTGATGCTCAACGCTGGTTTGCAGCCGGTGCGAGAGGATGATGAGGTGGCGCCGCTCAACAGCTACCTGCGCTGGCTGCCGTGCTGCTACAACCCCGGCAAGGATCGGCGCCGGTGGTACACGCAACTGATGTTCGCCCAGCACGCGGCAAACCTGTCGCCGGTGTGGGGCCGTGCCCAGGGTACGGGGCATCCAGGCATCACGATGTTCAACCGCGGCGGCGGGCCGATCACCTTCGATCCGCTCAATCGCCTGGACCGGCAGATGAACGCCCACCTGTTCCTGTTCGGCCCGACGGGTTCCGGCAAATCGGCCACGCTCAACAATCTGCTGAACCAGGTCACGGCCATTTATCGGCCGCGCCTCTTCATCGTGGAAGCCGGCAATAGCTTCGGCTTGTTCAGCGACTTCGCCAGGCGCCTGGGCCTGACCGTGAATCGGGTCAAGCTGGCCCCCGGATCGGGCATCAGCCTAGCGCCGTTCGCCGACGCGCGCCGGCTGATCGAAACGCCCAGCGATGTGCAAACGCTCGATGCCGATGCGCTGGACGAAGACCTGCCACCCGATGCCTCAGCCATGGAGGCGGACGAACAGCGCGACGTGCTGGGCGAACTGGAGATCACGGCGCGGCTGATGATCACTGGCGGCGAGGACAAGGAGGAAGCCAGGATGACGCGCGCCGACCGCTCGCTGATCCGCCAGTGCATCCTCGACGCCGCCGAGCACTGCGTGGCCGAGAAGCGCACGGTGCTCACGCGCGACGTGCGCAATGCGCTGCGCACCCGCGGCCAGGACCCGACGTTGCCCGAGATGCGGCGCGTGCGGCTGCTGGAGATGGCGGACGCGATGGACATGTTCTGCCAAGGCACGGACGGCGAGATGTTCGACCGCGACGGCACGCCGTGGCCCGAGGCCGACATCACGCTGGTGGATCTCGCGACCTATGCCCGTGAGGGCTACAACGCGCAGCTCTCGATCGCGTACATCAGCCTCATCAGCACGGTGAACAACATCGCGGAGCGTGACCAGTATCTCGGCCGCCCGATCATCAACGTGACCGACGAAGGCCACATCATCACGAAGAACCCGCTGCTCGCGCCGTATGTCGTGAAAATTACAAAAATGTGGCGCAAGTTGGGCGCCTGGTTCTGGCTGGCGACGCAAAACATCGACGATCTGCCGCGCGCCGCAGAGCCCATGCTCAACATGATCGAGTGGTGGATCTGCCTGTCGATGCCGCCGGACGAGGTGGAGAAGATCGCACGATTCCGCGAACTCTCGCCGGCGCAGAAGGCGCTGATGCTTTCGGCACGCAAGGAAGCGGGCAAGTTCACCGAGGGCGTCATCCTCTCCAAAAGCATGGAGGTGCTCTTCCGCGCCGTGCCGCCGAGCCTGTATCTCGCGCTCGCGCAGACCGAACCCGAAGAGAAGGCCGAGCGCTACCAGCTCATGCAGCAGCACGGCGTCAGCGAGTTGGATGCCGCCTTCAAGGTGGCCGAGAAGATCGACCGGGCACGCGGCATCGAGTCGCCGGCCCTGGCCCTGCCCTGAATCTGCCGTGCACCGGAGAACGCCATGGAACAGAAACGCTCATCCATTCCGATGCAGGTCCAGGCGTTCCGCCGTCGGCGCTGGCGGGCCCGCTGGCCATGGGCGTTAGGCGCAGTGCTGGTTGCGCTGCTGCTGATCTGGCTCGTGTCCCGTTCGCCAGGCGAGTCCACGCCCCAAACCTCGGCGCCTGTCAGCGAGACGCAGGTGGCCGGGCCTCCTTGGCAGATGGGCAACCCGGCAGGTCGTTTCACGCTGACGCTCTACGCGGACCTCGAATGCCCGTTCTGCCGGTCCTATTTCCCTGTCCTCAAGCGTTGGGTGGCCGGCAATGCGGACGTGGCCTTGCAATGGCACCACCTGCCGTTGGCCGCGCATGAGCCGGCCGCGTCCGCCGAAGCGCGCTTGGTGGAATGCGCGGGCGAAGCCGGCGGCCATCCCGCCTTCTGGCAGGCTGTCGAGTGGGTCTATGTCCACACACACAGCGACGGCCAGGGCTTGCCCGAAGACCTGCGCCACCCCGCCCTGACGCCAGCCATCGAACAGTGCATTGCGAGCGAGCGGCCCGACGCGGCGATTCGTACCCAAACTGCGGAAGCCACGAACAGCGGCGTGACCGCCACGCCGTCGCTGCGGCTGCACGATCGCGAAACCGGCAAGGCGATCCTGCTGCAGGGCCCGATCGAGGGCGATGCCTTGCTGTCGGCCATGGACATGCTCGCGGCCGGCGATCCCGCCGCCACACCCACATCGGAAATGCCTGCCGACGTCGTCGGCGACATGCCCAGGTAGCCCCGGTCTTCAAGGCTACGGCGCAGTCCGCTGCGCTGACCACAACCCCGTTCGCCTCGCATCCTGGCCGCGAACGATCACCGCTGCCGCGGTGATGGATGCACCTTGTTCGTTCCCCAGGAGGGCTTGCCCTCCCAGGGCGAGTGCCCTCCGATCTCACCGTCTGGAGGTTCGCCATGTCTTTCGCCGTCAATGACTCCTGCCTGGAGTCGCTTTCCGCCATCGCTGCCCAACACGAGGACTGGATCATCCAGCAAGCCATCGTGCTGCTGGAGAGACGGGTCTTCAAAGCTGGACCGTGCCTCAGCCAACCGGCCGCTGTACGGGACTACCTGCGTCTGAAACTGGTCGCTGAGCCCAATGAGATATTCGCCGCTGTGTTCCTGGACAGCCTGCACCAGGTGCTGGCCTACGAGCCGCTGTTCAGGGGCACGATCAACGCGACTTCGGTCTATCCGCGTGTCGTCGTGCAGCGTGTGCTGGAGTTGAATGCCGCCGCGGTGGTCTTCGCCCACCAGCATCCTTCGGGCGTCTCCGAGCCGTCCAGCGCGGATCGCATGCTGACCCAGCAACTGCAAGCCGCGCTGGCGCTCATCGATGTGCGGGTACTGGACCACATCATCGTCGGCCAGGGTGCCCCGTTCTCCTTTGCGGAATCCGGCCTGCTGTAGCAATGGCACCGGCTCCTTGATCCACGCGGAGGCTTCGGCCTCCGCTTTTCATTGGCGCAAGACAAGCAGGTATGCGGGCAGTCCGCGATGCGCATTGTTTGTTGGGGCCGCATGGCGTTCGGCGTTTGACTATGGCCCTTGACAACTCTTGGGGGCGCTCGACATGCCAGCATCTTCATCCAGGTTCGCATCGGGCTGGCGAACCCTTGGCCTGGCCGTTGCGCTGCCGGCTTCCCTGGCCGTGTTCAGCCCGGCCAGCTTCGCCGCCGATGTGGTGATCATCACCGACAGCCGTCACCCGGTCAGGACCATGGGTGGCGAGCAGCTGATCGAGCTGGATGAAGCGCCCCGGATCGAAGCGGAGCTTTCTGCGGCGCTGCCCGCCGATCCCGGACAGGCAACAGCCATCGTGAAGCGCCGGCTGAGCCAGGGGGGCGCTGACCTCCAGCGTCGCATCGCCACCGAATACCAGGGCGTTGCCGACGCATGGAGCCTGGGCATCACCACCATTCCGGCTGTCGTGGTGGATCAGCGCTACGTGGTCTATGGCGAGCCTGACGTGGCCCGCGCCATCGCGCGCATCGAACAGCACCGGAGGGCCGAACCGTGATCCGCTCATTCGACCTTCTGCGCCGCATGCGGGCTGCCGTCACCTCCGTGCTGCTGCTCAGCGCCACGGGCAGCTACGCCCTGAACACGGCGACCATCGTGGGTTCAGTGGCTTCGCCCGATTGCCTGGAGTACCGGGTGGTGGGTATCTGCTACTGGCTCTACTGCACCTGGACCGGCTGCACGGTGCGCACGTCCGTCAAGGTCAGGCACTACATCCCCGATGCGGTGGTTTCGTCCTACTCGAACACCGGCGAGAACCCCTGGGTCGAAGTGCGCGCCATGAGCACGCCCAACCCTTCGGCCCAGGCCGGCGGGGACGGCACCACCAATGAAGATCACGAAAACAATCTCGCGAAGTTCAAGAACGCGGACGTCATCGGCCACCCCGGCGTCGAGGTGTTCAACCAGTTCGTCTCGTCCTCGGGCTATTTCTGCGAGGGCGCAGGCACGGCCTTCATGCCGTACCTGCTCAGTACGCTGGACACGCCGGCCTGGCGCTACAACGTACCGGAGATGGTGTACCCGGAGGCATTGATCCCGGGCATGCGCGAGGTCGGCGCGCGCTCGACCCTGAACCTCTGGGGCAACGTCTATCCGCGCGGCGGCTTCCTGCACCAGACGGACGACCACAAGGCCGGTGCCGTGGTGGCCCAACGGGCCGGCGATGTGGTCACGCGCCGCGGGCAGATCCACGTCTATCAGCCGCTGCTCGCCAACTCCCGCGATGGCTACTGGCCGGCCGGCGCGCTGATGGAGGGCGATGCCTCGACCGGCAAGTGGCAGGAACTCACGCCCGTCCTGTCCTCGTCCTGCACGGTCTTCCCGCGCAACGGCTTCCTGACACAGGCCCAACAAGGCGACTACGCCTGGGCGTTGTGGCGGCCCTATGCGTGCTGCGAACGCCGGGGCCAGGTGTTCCTCGGCAGCGTCGATTTCTATTGAGGGTACGGCGATGAAGCGTCCTGAACTGATGAACCCATCCGCCAAGGTTCGCCGCCCGCTGCGCCCCACGGCGCTAGCCGGCGCGCTCGCCCTGGTCTGTGGCCTCGCGTGGGCGCAGGCCGGCTTCCAGACCAGCGGCCCCGTCATCGGCGATGAGGTCATGTACTCGATCGGCGGTGGCAGTGCGGTGTCCATGGGCCGCGCCGCTGGCATGCGTTCGATCGGGGTCGGCCTGGGTTGGAACAGCAACCTCATCTGCGGCGACATGAGCATCCAGACCACGCTGCGCAATCAGCTCAATGGGATCACGAATGGGTTCCAGCAGATCATGAGCAACGTGATCCAGAGCGCGACCAGTGCCGTGGCATCGCTGCCGGCGCTGATCATCCAGCGTGCCGATCCGGGGCTGTACAACCTGCTGACCAATGGTGTGCTGCAGGCGAGGCTGGATTTCGACCGCTCCAAGCTGACGTGTCGCGCGATGGCCGAGAAGATGGCCGAGACGGCGGGCGGCCAGCTCGGATGGAGCCAGATGGCGGAAGGCATGGCGCTGCGCGATGCGGTGTCGAGCACGGATGCCGTATCGGCGATCGAGCAGGCCGAGACGCGCCGCGGCAACGACGGCGTGCCCTGGGTGGGCGGCAGCAATGCCGGCGGCGCGGGCCAGTCGGCCATCCGGGTGGTCGGTGACGTGACGCGGGCGGGCTACAACCTGGTCAACGGGCGCAGCGTGACTGACACGTCCTCCATCGCGCCCGCCAGTTGCGCGAGCCTGTCCTGCCAGACCTGGACGTCGCCGCAGCAGGCGACCGAATGGGCGACGCGGGTTCTCGGGGAACAGGTACAGCGCACGTGTGATTCCTGCACCAAGACCGAGACCGTGCCTGGCGTCGGGCTGACGCCGCTGATCCAGGAGGAGTACGAGACCAAGCTGGAGGCCTTGCAGGAACTGGTCTCTGGGACGCGCAACACGACGTTCGAGAACCTGCATGCAGCCGGCAGCACCTCGCTGCCCATTACACGCGGCGTCATCGAGGCGCTGCGCGACGAGCCAGACCAAGACCTGCTGGCGCGACGTCTCGCGTCCGAGGTCGCGTTGTCGTCCGTGCTGGAGAAGGCATTGCTGCTCCAGCGGACCCTGCTGACCGGCAAGAAGGAACCCAACGTGGCGGCCAACCAGTTGGCGGTCGAGGCCGTGAACCACGAGAGCGACACGCTCGATCAGGAGATCCGCAACCTCAAGACCGAACTTGAACTGCGGCGCGAACTGGCGAACAACTCGCCCATGGCCATCATCCAGCGCCACGGGACGCGCGCGGCCGGCTCGCGCGGCATCTACGAAGGCGACCCGGTGCCCGACCGCCTCGATCGGTTGCAGCGGGGCAACCCGGGAGGCACGCCATGAACGCGGCCTGGCTGCGCCCGCGCTGGCTTTTCAGCCGGCGCGCGGCAAAGGCGCTGCTCCTGGCGGTGGTCATCATCGCCGCGGCCGTGGGCGCCAATCTCGTCGGCATCTACCTCGTCGGCAGCGTTGCCGGCTGGGAGCGGTGGCTGGCTGCCAGCGCGGGCTACTTCCTGGTGTGGCGGCTGTGCCTGTACGGCGCGACGGTCTATGGCTGGGTCTGGATGCGCCGCCGGCTGCTGGCCCGCGAGGAAGACGCGCAAGCGCGGCGACGCCTGGTGCGCAGCGAGATCGCCGGCGTCGTCGCCATCGTGGCGCTGGAAGCCAGCCTGCTGATGCAGAGCTGAAGAGGGAGCCGCGCCATGACGCTTTTTACGACCGACTACCTGGAGTACTACCTGACGCTGGTGTCCTGGATCGTCAACAACGGCATCTGGGCGGTGCTGGTGTCGAGCGGAGTATTCGCGCTGCCGTTCGTCGCCATCATCGTGCAGGAGTGGTTGAAGGCCCGTGCGGAAGGTGCCGACGAAGGCAACAAGGGCGTGCTCTCGGCTGCGCGCATCGAGAACCGGGTCTTCGTCGCCATCGTGGTGGTGATGTTCGCTGGCATCCCGTTCATCGACGTGGACCTCAACACCATCCAGTACGACAGCTCGCGCTCGGCCCAGTGCCAGGTCAGCGTGCCGCAGCCCACGGATACCGGCTGGTCGCAGTCCTTCAGCACCATCAACAACCAGTCGGCGAAGGTGCCGGTCTGGTGGGCTTTCATGCACGCGCTCTCGCGCGCCGTCACGAGCGCCTCGGTGGCGGCGATCCCATGCGGCACGGACCTGCGGCAGATGCGCATGGAGATCGACGCGACCCGCATTGACGACCCGGTACTGGCTCAGGAAGTAGCGGATTTCTCGCGGGATTGCTATGGGCCTGCGCGGGCCAAATTGTTCATGCAGCGCCCTCAGCTTGATGAGCAGCAGATGCACGACGTGACCTGGATAGGGTCGAGGTTTTTCACGGACACGGGCGGCTACTACGACACCTACCGCTCAAGCACGCCGCGCGACGACTGGCCCTACGACAGCACCCGCGATGCGGGGCTTGCACAGGTGGGCAGCGGTGGCGGCTACCCGACCTGCAGGCAGTGGTGGGCCGATGGCGGCAATGGCCTGCGGGCACGCCTGCTGGGACAGGTGGACCCGAACCTGTTGAATCGCCTGGCAGGCTGGGCCGGGTTCCTGAGCAGGGCCGAGGTGGACGACTCGGTGATCCGCGCCATCGCGTCACCGCGGCAACAGAAATTGAACCAGGGTAGCGTCTATACGGACTATGGCGGCCAGATCGACAAGACCTTGCCGAACATCGTGACGCGGGCCACGGGAGACGTTGGGATGGCCGTCGGCGCGATTGCCGCGTTTCCCGCCATGGACGTCGTGAGACAGTCTCTGCCCATGGTCCTCGCCTTGCTCAAGATGGCGCTGGTCATCTGCATCCCGCTTGTGCTGGTCGTAGGCACCTACGATCTGAAGACGGTCGTTACCGTCAGCGTCGTGCAGTTCGCGCTCTTCTTCACGGACTTCTGGTTTCAGCTTGCGCGCTGGATCGATTCGACGATCCTGGATGCGCTCTATGGCTGGGGGTTCGGCTGGAATCGGCCGCACACCAACTTCGACCCGCTGGTGGGGCTGAACAACGCCTTCGGAGACATGCTCCTGATGTTTGTCACGGGCACGATGTTCATCGTACTGCCTACGTTCTGGATCATGGCCTTGGCTTGGGCGGGCGTTCGTGCCGGCAACGTGTTGCAAGGCCTCGCAGGAGCCACCGGAGATGCCAAGGCTGCTGGCGGAAGGGGAGGAAGCATTGCGATCAATGCAGTGTCGAAGAAGTGATCGCTGCTAGTCGTCCTCGACATGAGGATCAATGCGGAAACCGTCGTAGGTGTATAGGCCGAATCCTGCTGGTCCGTTTCGCCACTCTGGCTCGGGCAACTCCTCGCCCAAGTCGGTGTTGCGGGCCATCCAGGCAACCACCATGACGCACACCATCACCAGGGCCAGCCAGAAGGTGGTGTACAGCAGCACCCCGAGCGCAGCCAGCTTAACCATCCACACGAGCGCGGTGGCTCCAGCCGTCGGCATGCCCTTGGAAACCAACCAGTTCGACGCCCGCCGTTCACAGCGCGCGTAGGCACGCCATCCGCGGCCAAAGGCGCGGCCGAGGCGTTCTTGCGGTGCTGGTGCGAGTCGTGGTGTTCATGGTCGTCTCCTACTGCTGAGGGATGCCTATTTCAGTTTGGTCCATTTCATTCTGTTTAGGGCTTCAATGTGTTCTCTTGCTGCTTCAGGACGCTTCGTCATCCGGTTCCAACGGGCCAGGGTCGGGCTCCACGCCGATGCGGTATGTAGCAACGAAACGCGGCCAGTCCACATGGTCAACGAGATCGATGTCCTCGATGACACTGACCTTCGCGCTGGCACGCTCGAACAGCGCGATGCTCTTGGCGGGATAGTTGTTGCGCGACGGATAGAGCACCCCGTCGAACAGCACCTGGCCGTCATCTCCAAGCATCGCATGCACCTGGGCCGACACCTGCTGCGTGTGCGTGTAGTCGCGGCTGGCCAACTGCTCCAGGTTCAGGCCGAAGTAGCCCGCCATGACGCCCGGCGCCGTGAGGTCGGCCAGAAGCACGTCGTCCATCACGCCCACTGCGCGCACCATCCGGCTCTGGACTTCTTTCAGCGCGATCGAGCGCTTCGTGTCCGCAAGCCACTGGTGCTTATGAAACACCGACTCCATCAGCGCCGTGGGCAGGTCGCGCCCCAGGTAGAGCACCCCGTAGGCCTGGGCCGGGTCATCGTAGCGATTGGTGCTGCTGCGGCCATAGTACAGCGGGCTGCCCCGATAGACGACGCGGCTCACATGCTGGAGCAGCTCACCGGCATCGATCAGGAACGAAGGCAGCTCGTGGCTCATGGCGATCTCGCTTCAATGCACCTGAACGCCCAGCACGTTGAACACGGCCTCGGCCACGTCGTCGATCGTGCCATGCGTCACCGCATCCACTGGCGAGCGGCCGCCCAAGCCTTCGAGCGGTTCGGACAGTGCGCGGTAGATCGTCCAAGGGTCGATGCCCTCGACCTCCTGAAGCACGGTTTGGGTCAACTGCTGCTTCACCGGGTCGAGCTGCCAGTCGGGCAGTTTCTGGCCTCGCGGCCCCACGTTCAGCGCCAGCAGCCGACGGGCGAGGATGTCCTTGTAGATCTGCTGGCGCGACTTGTCCGCCAGCTTGGCGTACTCCGCGGGCGGCAGGTTGTGCGGCTGGTTGAAGGTTTCCAGCAGCACGGCGCGGCCTCGCTGGACGTCGGTTTCAGTCGGCGCCCAGCGCGTCTCAGCGCGCAGCGCAGCCGTCTTACGCTTCAAGGCGTGCTCCACCGTTTCACCTTCGAGGTTGGCTGGCAGCTTTACCGCCTCCACGCGCTCGTGAATGAACGCCTGCAACTCGGCCGCGAAAGCCGGCGCATCCCGGATTTCGACGGTATCCGCGAAGCGGCGCACATCCTCCACGGTGACACGCGGCAGACGGTCGGCAATGAATTCAATGGCGGTGGGCATGGTCATCTCCCAGGTAGGTTTGAGACAGGACTTACTCTAGTCGCCTTTGTCGCATTTGTCAACTTTGACGCCTAGAGAGCAACCTACCTGGCGAAAACAGCGTCTCCGCAGCATAGGCCGAGGCCAGCGGCTGGTCGCCGCGCAATCCATTCGTGCGGGTTCCACATTGACGCTGGAACCGCAACCCAGGCCCCGCTATACCGAAACGGTTAAAGGCCAAAGGGCCGAAACGGCAAGGGAATGGGGTGCAAGGGGAAAGGCCCTACCTCGAAAAGGCAAAAAGGCCTCCCGGTCGGCCCGCCACAGGACACCCGCATGCTCTCCCTGTTCCAGCGAAAACGGCCCCCGGTCGCCGGCGCGCCACCGCCAGCACCCGCCACCGTCCTCCCGAAAGGGTTGATGCGGCCCGAGTCGGCCGCATCGCTGCTGGCCACCCCGCGCCGGCAGAAGCTGCTGGAGCACATTTGGCAGCGCACCTCGCTGTCGCGCAGGCAATTCGCCACGCTGTACCGAGCGCCCCTGGAACGCTACGCCGAGCTGGTCCAGGCCTTCCCGGCCTCCGAGGCGCATCACCATGCCTATCTGGGCGGCATGCTCGACCACGGCCTCGAAATCGTCGCCTACAGTCTGAAACTGCGGCAGTCCCATCTGCTGCCCATCGGCGCCAGCCCCGAAGACCAAGCGGCACAGTCCGAAGCCTGGACCGCCGCCGTCGCCTACGCCGCGCTGCTGCACGACATCGGCAAGATCGCCGTCGATCTGCACGTCGAGCTGGCCGACGGCAGCATCTGGCACCCTTGGCACGGCCCGCTGCGCCAGCCATACCGATTCCGCTACCGCGACGATCGCGAGTACCGCCTGCACAGCGCCGCGACAGGTTTGCTCTACCACCAACTGCTCGACCGTGAGGCCCTGGACTGGCTCAGCGGCTATCCGTCCCTGTGGGCACCACTGCTCTACGTCCTGGCCGGGCAGTACGAGCACGCCGGCGTACTGGGCGAACTTGTCGTGCAGGCAGACCGGGCCTCGGTGGCCCAGGAGCTGGGCGGCGATCCGGCCCGCGCCATGGCTGCGCCCAAGCACGCGCTGCAGCGCAAGCTGCTCGACGGGTTGCGCTACCTGCTCAAGGAACAGTTGAAACTGAACCAGCCGGAAGCCTCCGATGGCTGGCTCACCGACGATGCCCTGTGGCTGGTGAGCAAAACGGTCTCGGACAAACTGCGTGCGCACCTGCTGTCCCAAGGCGTCGATGGCATCCCTGCGAACAACACCGCGGTGTTCAACGTCCTCCAGGATCACGGCATGTTGCAGCCGGCGCCCGACGGCAAGGCTATTTGGCGCGCGACCATAACCAGTTCCACCGGCTGGTCCCACTCGTTCACCCTGTTGCGCCTCGCTCCTGCGCTGATCTGGGAATCTGGCGAGCGACCGACGCCTTTTGCAGGCACGGTAGCGATCGACGCGGCAGTCGCCGAAAACGACGCCGAGGCGCCGAAAATGCCGCCTGCGGCCATGGCGAAGGCAGCCCCGAACGGTCAGAAACTTCCATCTTGGGAAGGCAGTAGTACCGTCACCGCCTCACCGCCTAAGGCCCAGCCCGTGTCCGATGTCATGGAGGACATGCTGGCAATGGTGAGCACGAGCGGCTCGCCTGGTGCCGAGCAGGATGTGGAGCCGGTTGCACAGAGAAGCTACCCCGCAGACCCCAGCACTCCTATGCCAGCGACTGCCGCAGTGCTTCCTTCGCCACCACCATCTACTGCTAAACCACCCCTAACAGCAGCGCCCCCGTCAGGCGAACATTTCATGATGTGGCTGAAACAGGGAATTGCTTCGCGCCGGCTCATCATCAACGACGCAAAAGCGCTCGTGCATTCCGTGAATGACACGGCCTACTTGGTCAGCCCAGGTGTGTTCCAGCGCTACGTCCAGGAGCACCCTCATGTCGGCACGCTGGCACGGCAGGACAAGATGCCGGATTGGCAGTGGGTGCAGAAGCGCTTTGAGAAACTGGGGTTGCATCGAAAGCACGACAGCGGCTTGAACATCTGGATCTGTGAAGTCACCGGGCCGCGCAAGTCCCGGAAGCTGCATGGGTATTTGCTGATCGATGCGAATTGGTTGTTCGATGCAGTACCACCCAACAATCCTTATCTCAGAGTTACGCAAGAGATTTGAGCATGGAGTCCTACGTGGCGGTGAGATACGGTAGAGTTCGCCTTGGTAGGTTAGCGGCTAGCCAAGGTGTCCAGCACAAAGTCAGCGCGTTGCGCCACTCTGATCTTGGGCAACCGCGATACCGCATAGCCCAGCGCTGGATAGGTGCGCTGAAGCCGCTCGAATTCAGCCCGCGCTTCATCCATGCTGTGACGGCGTTCTTCGTCCTGCACATAGATTTCAGGCCACGGCGGGGCCAGAAAGATGCGCGAGTGGTAGCGATGCGACTGGGCAATCGTGTCCAGAATAGTAGTGCCGTCCAGTGCCTGGGGTGCTGCCGCCGCGTCGATCAGGCCACGGTCGAAGAACACCCATTGCGTATTGCTGCGTGGCGCATTGGCATGGTTGTCTAGCGCAAGGTCGATGGCCCCGCGCAGGAAGGCCGTCATGTCGAGCCACGGCAGGGCCTGGCCGCCCGTGCGTGTTTGTTCCTGAACGATACGCCGTCCAGGCTCCTCAATTACGGCATCCCTGGATTTCCATTCAACCCCCACAAACGAGAACGACGATCAACTATCTCCTGAAAGGCCATCAGCATCCATCAAGGCCAGCATGCCAACAATGAGTGCGTGCATGCCCTGTTGAGTTCGGCCTCCATCTCGGCTTCCTCCGTCGCACGGTCTGCATCCACGACGGGTTCCCGTTCGGCGACCGAGTACACCGTGTCGGCCACGGCAAGGCAGTGGAACGCCACGGTGGTCAACAGCCAGCGCGCATGCTCCATCGATATGCCGTAGGCCTGAGCGATGTGGCGTTGGTGGCCGACGATCTTGTCGAGCATGGGCTGGGTCGCCGCCAGACGGCGGATCACGTTGGGTACGCCTTGCCGTCGCCAAGATGCTTGGGCTTGAGCATCGGCGTCTCGTGGGCGTGCAGCACCACGTGGCGACGCAGTTCGTCATCCAGCGCCTTTACCATCGGCTGCAGTTGCGCGCCGCACGCACCGACCCACTGTGCCAGCGTCGAGCGGGCAACAGTAAGTCTGATGCTCTTTGCGCATTCAGATGAATGCATTACGCCCATACGAAATCCGAAATCAGCTCGGCCGCGCACAGCAGATGGCAGTTGTCTATGGCTGTAAATGCGCTTCCCGCAGAGCCATGTCCTCTCTCAGAATACGCTGGATCTCCAGTATCGCGGCCGCGCTCTGTTGCACGCTGTGCCCCGAAATAATGACTTTCTCGGACTGTGCGCCGGGAAGATGTGCGCTGCGATAAGGCACAAGACCGTCATCGGAATCATCGAGGGCCACTTCGGAATTGGCTTGGGCCACGATCGAGTGATAGCGCACCTGGGATGAGATGGGAAAGCCCGCCGCCGTACGCACGAACGGATCGTTTTCGTCGAGATTGTTCACGCTATTGGGAATGGTTGCCAGGCTTTCACGGCTGCTGGCGGCCGCATTGGGTGTCAGTGTATGGGCGAGTTCTTCGAGCACCGTAATGGGAAAGCGGATAAATCCCGCCATCCAGCGCCCCAGGCGTCCACCCGCGACCGATGTGCCCCGATGAGGCGCCGCGATGAAGATGGCACTGCTGACATTCGGGAAGGGCTCGAAGCGCAACATGGGATCAATGCGCCTGATCTGCTGCGGCGTCAACCGACTGTGATCCGCAGCCAATTGCACCAGCGATTGATCGGTTGACGACACCATCAACCGCGCGATGACCCCGCCCATGCTATGCCCCACCAGCACGAGGTCGGACGACGCCGGCGCTTGGCCGGATGGGTCGAAATGCGTCAGCGTATCCCCGAGCGCCCTGCGAATCATGGCGTGGTTCAACGCGACTGGCATGTTGGTCGGGTAGTAGACCTGCCAGATCTGGTAATGCTGGCGCAGGGCCTCATCGCCCAGGATTTCGTTGGCGAGTTCCACCCAGGCTTCAGGGCTGCTGGCCAGTCCGTGCAGCATGACGATGATCCGCCTGTTCGGATCGTAGGGCTGCATCAAGTAGACGTGCGGGCGGTCGATGCCACCCTCGCGCCCGAGCAGGCTGCGCAGCGACTGGCGGTTGAAATTGGCACGGGCCAGCCATACGCCATAGCCGGCCGTGAAATTGGCCGCCAGCGGCACACGTTGGCCGCGCAGCATAATGGCCGATTCCACATAGGGGTCATGCACCGTCAGACGGGCTGTACGAGCATGCAGCACGCTGTCCAAGTTGTCTCCGTCGGGATGCAGCAGAACCGTCATGGACGGCGCGGGCATCTCGCTCCAGGGCAGCGGTTGCTGATCATGTTTTGCCGCTGGGCGACCACCCCGAGTTGGGGCGGCGCTCAGGGACTCGTCCGGAATGACCGCCACAAGCTCGGCGCCAAAGCCGTCGCGCCGGTAGAGGCTACGCAATCCACGGAAAGACAGGGACGAGGCTGGCAGGAGTTCGGCTGGCACCGCCGTACTGCCCGGTAAGCGCGCGCCGCGCATATCCAGCTTCAGTTCCCAGCCTGCAATGTTCCAACTGGTCTGGTCGGACAACTGCGTCGGCATTTGTTGCCGAACTTCGAACATGCCGGTGGCCGCATGCTCGACGGCATAGTTATACCAATCCCGCACTTGGGTCTGGCGATCCTCGAAGGCCCGCTCTCCCGGAGTATGGTCACCAAGGAACAGATAAGCATAGGCATAGCGAATCGTCTCAAGCCAGGCGGCTTGCTGCGCTGAACCGGGCTTCATGGCCTGAGCCTGCGCCAGCCATAGTTCGGACAGTGCAGCCAGGCGTCTATCCGTGGCAACCCCCGTCACGGTAGCCAAGGCCTCCGCGCACTCCGAGGAGATCGGCTTTGCGCATGCCTGCTCATCCAATGCCGCCACCCTGATGGTCTGGACAGTCGCATCGCTGAGCTTGCCACGTGTCAGGATGTCGCCGCGCTTGAGTTCGATGGCCTCCCTGGTAGGTAGCGTATGAACTTCAACCACTGGGCCGAACTCGCGCAGGATCGAGCAGCCCCCCAGCAGCAGCGGAGCAAGAGCGGCGCATGTAATGAGAAGGCAGGCCTGCGGGAACCTCATGGATTCACCTCGTTGGCAGGGATGCCTGGCACGCCTTGTCGAATCGACATCGAGAAGTCATCCTCTGACACATCGGAAGCAAGGGCACGTTCGTTGATATGCCCCAGTGCCTGCAATTCATCGTAACGATAGCCAGGCGTCAATCCATGCATGTCGTAGACGTACCGCGCAAAATATCCAGACAGCAGCAGGCGATAGTCCATTGGCAATGCGGGCGCAATGACCCGGGCCAGCTCGAATACGATGGTCGTGCAGTTACTGGTTAACGTGTTGTAAAAGCGCGGTTTCTGCCGCAGTTCATTGGCCGCGTTCAGAAACTCCAGAAACAACGCGCGGGCACTCGCCTGATTCATCTGCAAGCGATAGAGATAAACATCTTCGCCTCGCGCGTTGCTGCGCGTACGCACAATGTCTCGCTCATCGGCGGCTACCAGGATCTGCTCGAACTGACGGAAGAATCCTCCTACCGCCGAGAAGGACTCATGGCGTTCCTTGCGAATTTCCAGCGAGAACACCACGCGATCACCGCCATCGAAGCCGAACGACACCAGGGTGTGGGCGATGTGCGGCCCCATCCAGTAGGAAAGCACCAAGTCGGCGCTGCGCAGACGATCCAGGTCGTATGTGCGGCTCTCCCACTGCGGGGTGTAGTCGGTTTCGCTGCGCCACTGGAAGTTGCGCACATTATTCAGGTGAACATGGTTGCCGTCGATCCTGGCCTCCAGCAACTGGGCGACATCGTCAGCCCATACACGCTGGTGTGACGGCTGCAGCGTCCCCCACCACATGAGCAGGGAGGCGGCTGCGATCACAAATGCGAATCCGGCGATGTTGCGATTGCGCCGCCCAAGCAAGCCCGCCCGCGACAAGACAACGGTCACACCCAACGTAGACCACATGGCAATGACGAACCATCGCACCACCGAAGGTCCCGGCATCTGATGCCACAGAGCCAGCGCACCCCACACAGTCAGCAGCAGTACCACAAAGCCGATCGCCAAGCCTGCAAGGGCGCGCAGGACTCTGTGCATCACTCCGCTCATTGAGGCTGCAAAAGCTCAAGCAACAGTTGCCGGTGCGCATCCCGTAACTGCACCAGCGAGATGGAAGGACTGCCCTTGGACAGCATCGAGGAACTCAGCCACAGCACTGCGGGCGCGAGCGCCAACGGGAAGAAGTGTTCGGTCAAGACGCCTGGGCGAATGACGCCTCGGCGTATGTTGCGGTGGATGATGGTCTGCGCCCGCTCTTTCAGCCCGAGCGCAACTTCGTTGTGCCAACGCTGCACCAGCTCTGGAGTTCGGGCGCTTTCGGCCAGAAGCAGCCGGTAGATCGACATCGTGGCAGGGGAGCTGAAGGTCGCGTACAGGCGATCCAGGTAGACATCTACCAGCTCTGGCAACGTCAGATCCTCATCCGGGAGCCAGCCCTGGAAATCACAAATCTGCTTCGTCGTACGTTCGAGCAAGGCGTGAAAAATTTCTTCCTTGCTTTTGAAGTGGGCATAGATGCCAGCCTTGGACAAGCCCGCGCATTCCGCCAGGCGCTCCATCGACACTGCGTTGTATGTCCGATCCGCGAATTCGACCAGGGCCGCGTCGAGTATTTCCTCTTTCCTGGCGGCAGAGGACAGGTAGGGGCGCTTGTTGTCTGGCGCGTCATCTTTATTGGGTGGCATTCAAAGGCTCTGTTCAAAGATCTGAGGGGTGTTCCCATGGGCCTGTCACCGGCTCTACCAAGAATCAGGGCCTTCCTTGAACCCAAGCCGGCAGCTCGAATTGACCTGCGTCAATGACCGACGAGCCCGCTGATTGCGGTTCTTGGATTGTAACGTATAATTGAAAGCAACCGTCCAGTCGTTTGTTTTCAGATTTCACAATGCAGATCAACACAGGGCGCGAGTGAACCCGGCACATCGGGTTACGACACAGGAAGAGCGCCCTATCAACCAGCCGGGGAACACGGGGATGCACATATCAACAAGGAGATGAAGTGGGCTTGACAGCACTTGCAAGCAAGAAAGTAGGGCCTGCGGACACCAGCCACGAACCCCGCATTGCGGGGGTGGCAGCCATTCCCTCCTCTGCGACCAGACCCTCTTCAGCCCGATACCTGTACGGAACGTGACCATGCTCCCAACTTCCCCGTTGTTTCCCGCGTTCAGATTGCGCGCTGCCTCGTTGGCCCTGAGCGCCGTCGTCTTGACCGGCTGCATGTCGCTCGCTCCGGCGCCAGACACCCCGCCATTGCCCGTGCCCGAAGCCTGGCCCGCGCATCTTGGATCAGGCACCGACGGCGCCCACGCGGGAGAGCTTGCCTGGCAGGCGTACTTCACCGACCCCCTGCTGCAACGCCTCATCGAGACTGCGCTGGAAAACAACCGCGACCTGCGCGTGGCCGCGCTGCGCGTCGAGGAAGCCAGCGCCACATTCCGCATTCAGCGCTCGGATCGTTTTCCTGCCATGGGCGTGGGCGCCCAAGGTGGACGCGCGCGGGTCCCTGGCGACCTGAACATGTCGGGCCGATCGCAGGTGGGCGGCGAGTACCGGGCCGAGGTGGGTTTGACCACCTGGGAACTGGATCTGTGGGGTCGGATCCGCAACCTGGAAGACGCCGCCCTGCAAACTTGGCTGGCTTCCGACGCGGCTCGCCAGGCCGTCCATTTGGCGCTGATCGCCCAGGTGGCAGACGGCTATCTTGGCCTGCGCGAGATCGACGAACGCGTGGCGATCGCACGGCAAACCGTGACCACCCGCGAGGAGTCCTATCGCATTTTCCGGCGCCGCGTCGAAGTCGGCTCGACCTCGAAGCTGGATCTCACACAGGTCCAGACCCTGCTGAACCAAGCTCAGGCGCTGCTGACGCAGCTTGAGCAGGCTCGCACCACGCAACTGCACGCCCTGGCACTGCTGGTAGGCGCTGATCCCGGCCCGCTGCCCGCCAAGGCACCCTTCGATGAAACGACGGTTCTGGCTGAGCTGCGGGCCGGTCTGCCTTCGGAGCTGCTGGTCAGTCGCCCGGACATCATTTCCGCCGAACACCAATTGCGTGCCAGCAATGCCCACATCGGCGCGGCCCGCGCGGCGTTTTTGCCGCGCATTGCGCTGACCGGCAGCTTCGGCACGGCCAGCTCCGACTTGAATGGCTTGTTCGATTCCGGCAGTCGTGCCTGGACCTTCATGCCCACCCTGTCGCTGCCCATCTTCGATGGCGGGCGCCGCCGCGCCAATCTGGAGCTGAGCGAAGTGCGCCGCGACATCGCCGTCGCCGGATACGAAAAAACCATTCAAACGGCCTTCCGCGAGGTGGCCGATGCGCTGAGCGCAAAGCACTGGCTGGCTGAGCAGTTGACGATCCAGAGAGCCAACCTGGAAGCGCAAAGCGAACGCGCACGCCTGGCCAAGTTGCGCTACGACAACGGCTCGGCCGCCTTCTTGGAAGTGCTGGATGCCCAACGCGATCTGCTGGGAGCCCAGCAACAACTGGTACAGGCGCGCCGCGCGCTGCTGTCCAGCCAGGTGGCGCTGTATGCCGCGCTCGGCGGCGGCACCCTCGCCGCAGCCGGCGAGGCACAGGGTGCGGCCTCGACTCCCGCTTCCACCCCATCAACCCGTTAAGGCACGCCGAACCCATGACTGTCTCCCCCTCTCTCAAGAAAAAACTCCTGGTCGCTTTCGCTGCAGCGGTTGTTGCCGCGCTGGCCTGGTGGAGCTGGACGAGGTTTACCGACAGCGGCCCGGGCGAAGGATTCGTCAACGGCAATGGCCGCATCGAAGCCACCGAGATCGACGTGGCCACCAAACTTCCCGGCCGCATCGAAGACATCCTGGTGCGTGAAGGCGATTTCGTCACAGCCGGCCAGCCACTGGCCAAGATGCGGCTGGAAACGCTGGAAGCGCAGCGCGACGAGGCCCTGGCCATGCGTCAGCAGGCTGAGCATTCGGTGACCGCGGCGCAGGCACAGGTGGCGCTGCGTGAAGCCGACGTGACTGCCGCCTTGGCTCTGGTTGGTCAGCGCGAGTCCGAACTGGACGCCGCGCAACGGCGCCTGACACGCTCCAGCACGCTGTCGAGTGAGGGAGCCGCCTCGATCCAGGAACTGGACGATGACCGGGCGCGCGTACGGGGCGCCCAAGCGACCCTCGCGGCCAGCAAGGCACAGGCCGCCGCTGCCCGCGCCGCGGTCGAAGCCGCCAGGGCGCAGTTTGTCGGCGCGCAGTCCAGCGTGTCCGCCGCTACGGCCAGTATCAGCCGCATCGAAGCCGACATCCGCGACAGCGAACTGCGGTCTCCGCGCGACGGACGGGTTCAGGTGCGTGTCGCGCAACCCGGCGAGGTGCTTGGAGCGGGCGGACGTGTCTTGAACCTCCTTGATCTGTCGGACGTGTACATCACCTTCTTCCTGCCCGAAACCGTGGCCGGCCGCGTTGCGCTGGGCTCGGAGGTTCGCATCATTCTGGATGCCGCGCCCGAGTATGTGATTCCAGCCACCGTTTCCTTCGTCGCCAGCGCAGCGCAGTTCACCCCCAAGACGGTGGAAACCGCCAGCGAGCGACAAAAGCTGATGTTTCGCGTGCGCGCGCAGATTTCGCAGGAGCTGCTGCGTGAGCACCTGAACCAGGTCAAGACCGGTCTGCCCGGCGTAGCCTGGGTCAAGCTCGACGCCAAGGCCGAGTGGCCTCAGAACCTCTCCGTTCGTGTGCCGGAGTAAGATATGAGCCACAGCGCGCAGCTCGCGACCGTTGCAAGTGTCCGCCAGGTAAGACTGCGCTACCGCGACGTCATTGCCTTGGATGGCATTGACCTGGACATCCCCGCTGGACGGATGGTCGGTCTGATCGGCCCCGACGGCGTGGGCAAATCCAGTCTGCTCTCATTGCTGGCGGGTGTGCGCATCATCCAGGAGGGCACGGTCGAGGTGCTGGGTGGCGACATGGCCAGCAAGGCCCATCGCAAGCAGGTATGCCCGCGCATCGCCTACATGCCGCAGGGACTGGGCAAAAACCTGTATCCGACGCTCTCGGTCGAGGAGAATCTGCAATTCTTCGCGCGCCTGTTCGGTCATGGCGCCGCAGAGCGCCGCCAGCGGATCGACGAACTGACTCAGGCCACTGGCCTGTTCAAATTCCTGGAGCGCCCGGCAGGCAAGCTGTCCGGGGGCATGAAGCAAAAACTCGGCCTGTGCTGCGCGCTGATTCATGACCCGGATTTTCTGATTCTCGATGAGCCGACGACTGGCGTGGACCCGCTGGCGCGCGCGCAGTTCTGGGATCTGATTGACCGTATCCGCGCCGATCGCCCCGGCATGAGCGTGATTGTGGCCACGGCCTACATGGATGAGGCCCAGCGCTTCGACTGGCTGGCCGCCATCGACGACGGCAAGGTCCTCGCCACCGGTACGCCGAAGGAATTGCTGGAGACAACAAACAGCCCGAACCTGGAAGAGGCATTCATCCGCCTGCTCCCGGAAGAGAAAAAGCGCGGACACCAAGCGGTTGTCATTCCGCCTCTGCCTGAGGACGGCGCGGACGATATCGCCATCGAAGCCGAGGGGCTGACCATGCGCTTTGGCGACTTCGTTGCTGTCGACAGTGTCTCCTTCCGTATCCGGCGCGGTGAGATCTTCGGCTTCCTCGGTTCCAACGGGTGCGGCAAGTCCACGACGATGAAGATGCTCACCGGCCTGCTGCCGGCGAGCGAGGGCCGGGCCTGGCTGTTCGGCCACGAAGTGAACCCGCATGATCTGGGCACCCGCCGCCGCGTCGGCTACATGTCCCAAGCGTTCTCGCTCTACAGCGAAATCACGGTACGCCAGAACCTGGAGTTGCACGCCAAGCTGTTCAGCGTGCCCCCGAAGGACATTCCGGGCCGCGTCGAAGAGATGGTGGAGCGCTTCGGCCTGGTGGACGTCATCGACAGTCTGCCGGCCAGTCTGCCTCTGGGCATACGCCAGCGCCTGTCGCTGGCCGTTGCCATGGTGCACAAGCCAGAGTTGCTGATTCTGGACGAACCGACCTCCGGCGTCGATCCGGTGGCACGCGACGCGTTCTGGCGGCTGCTCATCGAGCTGTCGCGGCGCGACCGGGTGACGGTCTTCATTTCCACCCACTTCATGAACGAGGCCGAACGCTGCGACCGCATGTCGATGATGCATGCGGGCAAGGTGCTCGACAGCGACGTGCCCGCCAGACTGGTTGAGAAGCGTGGTGCCAAAACCCTGGAAGAGGCCTTCATCGGCTACCTCGTCGAAGCGGAGGGCGGCACGGCCGCCCCGGCCAGCCAGCCTCCGGCTGCCGACCAGGCGGATCAGCCACCCGCGGTGCCCGCCGAACACGGCGGCGGTCACTCCGCTGGCGGTTTCAGTCTGCAGCGCATGTTCAGCTATCTATGGCGCGAAACGCTGGAACTGCAGCGCGACCCGGTGCGCGCCACGCTGGCGCTGGGCGGTTCGCTGCTGCTGATGTTCGTGATCGGCTTCGGCATCACCATGGACGTCGAGGACCTGAGCTATGCGGTGCTCGATCGCGACCAGACCACGCTTAGCCAGAACTACACGCTGAACTTGGCCGGATCGCGCTACTTCACCGAGCACGCGCCGATCATCGACTACGAGGACCTTGATCGACGCATGCGCAACGGCGAACTGTCGCTGGCCATCGAAATCCCCGCTGGCTTTGCCCGCGACGTGTTGCGGGGCCAGAACGTGCAGATCGGCGCCTGGCTCGACGGCGCCATGCCGCAGCGCGCGGAAACCGTCCAGGGCTACGTTCAGGGCATGCACCAGCACTGGCTGCAGATACAGGCCAGCGAGCGCGGCGGCGCCAGCATGGCTGGCAACACCAACGTCGAGACGCGCTTTCGCTACAACCCCGATGTCAAGAGCCTGCCGGCCATGGTGCCTGCGGTGATCCCTCTGCTGCTGCTCATGCTGCCGGCCATGCTGACCGCGCTGGCGGTGGTGCGCGAGAAAGAGACGGGATCGATCACCAATCTCTACGTGACGCCGGTCACGCGCATCGAGTTCCTGCTTGGCAAGCAGTTGCCCTATGTCGGCCTGGCCATGGTGAACTTCCTGCTGATGAGCCTGCTCGCAGTGACCATCTTCGGTGTGCCGGTCAAGGGCAGCTTCTTCACCCTGGCGCTGGCCGCGCTGATCTTCTCCTTCGCCGCGACAGGCATGGGGCTGCTGGCCTCGGCCGTTACACGCAGCCAGATCGCGGCCATGTTCTTCGCCATGATCGGCACCCTCATACCGGCCACCCAGTTCGCCGGCCTGATCGATCCCGTGTCCTCGCTCGAAGGCTCCAGCAAGTTCATCGGCGAGATCTACCCCGCCACGCACATGATTTCCATCAGCCGTGGCGTATTCAGCAAAGCGCTTGGCCTGGCCGACCTGACAGGGCCGCTGTGGTCGATGCTCATTTCGGTTCCGGTCATTCTCGGCGTGGCTGTTTTGCTACTCAAGAAGCAGGAGCGTTGAGATGCGCAGAAGAAACCTGGCCAACATCTACGACCTTGGTGTCAAGGAGCTGTGGAGTCTTTGGCGCGATCCGATGATGCTTGTGCTCATCGTCTACGTGTTCACCGCGTCGGTCTACACCAAGGCCACGTCCATGCCGGAGACGCTGCACAACGCGCCCATCGCCATCGTCGATGAAGACAATTCGGCGCTTTCCCAACGGATTGCCTCGGCGTTCTACCCGCCGCAGTTCACGCCACCGGCCATGATCGACTATGGAAGCGTAGATCCGGGCATGGATGCCGGGCAGTACACCTTTGCCCTGGTCATTCCGCCCAACTTCCAGCGCGACGTGCTGGCAGGGCGATCACCCGCCGCGCAGCTCAATGTCGATGCCACCCGCATGAGCCAGGCCTTCACCGGCAGTGGTTACATCCAGCAGATATTCACCGGTGAAGTCAACGAGTTCGTCAAACGTTATCGCAGCACCACCGCGCCACCCGTGGATCTGGCCTTGCGCGCGCGCTTCAACCCCGCCCTCGACAAGGCCTGGTTCGGCTCGGTGGTGCAGATCATCAACCACATCACACTGCTGTCCATCATCCTGACCGGCGCAGCGCTGATCCGGGAGCGCGAACACGGCACCATCGAGCACCTGCTGGTGATGCCGGTTACACCCGCGCAGATCATGCTCTCCAAGGTCTGGTCGATGGCCCTGGTCGTGCTGATTGCCTCCTTCCTGTCGCTCACCCTCATGGTGCGCGGCGTCCTGGGCGTTCCCGTCGAGGGTTCCATTGCACTGTTCTTCGCTGGCGCGGCGCTCAGTCTGTTCGCCACCACCTCGATGGGCATCTTCCTCGCCACCCTGGCGCGCAACATGCCGCAGTTCGGCATGTTGATGATGCTCACCATCCTGCCGCTGCAGATGCTCTCGGGTGGCTCCACGCCCCGCGAAAGCATGCCCGAGATCGTGCAGAACATCATGCTGATTGCACCCACCACCCATTTCGTGGAACTGAGCCAGGCCATCCTCTACCGGGGCGCCGGCCTGGAGACGGTATGGCAGCCCTTCCTGGCGCTGGCCCTGATTGGCACGGTGCTGTTTTTCCTGTCGTTGGCACGCTTTCGCAAAACGATCGGCCAGATGGCCTGATCGTTTGACCGCCCGATTGGGCATTTCAATCCAAGCAAGGAGTTTGACCATGAGCAATGAAACCATCCCCCTCAACCTCTTCAAGGCGAACCTGGAACTGCAGTTGCGCCTGCAGCGCCTGATGCAGGAAAACGGCCAGCAATGGCTGGAGAACGCCACGCGCGCGGGCAAAGACGGCATTGCCGAGTCCGGCGCGGAAATCGAAAGCCTGCTCAAGGCCCAGAATTGGCAGGAGTTGGCCACGCTGCCCGCGCAGGCCTTCTGGCGTCAGTTTCAGCACCAGATGGGTGGCGCGCAGGCACTAACGCAAGTCGCAATCAAGAATCAGACCACCTTCACCCAAGGCCTGCAGCAAGCCATTCAGGACTGGCAGAAATCGGTCACGCAGGCCGTAGGCCAGGCAGATGCGATATTGCCGTTCCAGGATATTTTCAAGCAATGGGGAGCGGTGTGGGCCAAGGCACAGGACAAGGACGCACCAGCCAAGACAGGTGGTCGCAATGCCGGCTGAGCAACGCACTGCACTGGTCACCGGCGGCAGCGGCGGCCTGGGCGAAGCCATCGCCCGGGCCTTGCACGATGCGGGCCATACCGTGCTCATCGTCCATTCGCCGGGCAATGCCAGCATTGGCGCGTGGCTGAAAACCCAAGCCGGCGAAGGTTACGACTTCGCCGCCTACGGCGCGGATGTGGCCGACCATGCCTCCTGCCAGGAGCTGGCCGGCCTCATCCATGCAGACGGTCACCACATCGACATTCTGATCAACAACGCGGGCATCACGCGTGATGCTACGTTCCGCAAGCTGAGCTACGCCGATTGGGATGCGGTCCTGCGGGTCAATCTCGACTCCGTTTTCAACGTCACCCGGCCATTCATCGACGGCATGCTCGAACGCGGCTGGGGCAGGATCATCAACATCTCCTCCATCAACGGCTCCAAGGGGCAGTTCGGCCAGACCAATTACTCCGCCGCAAAGGCCGGCATGCATGGCTTCACTAAAGCCCTCGCGCAGGAGGTGGCGCGCAAGGGCGTGACGGTCAACACCGTCTCGCCGGGGTATCTGGATACGAAGATGGTGACGAGCATGTCGGAGGAAGTGGTTAAGCAGGTGGTTGCCGGTATTCCCGTGGGTCGTCTGGGACGGCCTGAGGAAATCGCCGCACTGGTTGCATTCATCGCCAGTGAGTCTGCGGGGTTCATGACCGGCAGCAACGTGTCGATGAATGGTGGCCAGCACATGTACTGAGTGAGGAAGGGCCGGCAAGACGATGTGCCTGCGGCCCCTTTCCATTCAATTTTTCAGTTTCATCATAGAGGGAGTGCCCATCGCCATGAATCGAGACACCACGACATCACCAGCGGCCGATTGGGGGCAGTTGCTGTGGGACCCGTTGCGACTATCGGCGATGGCAAGCGAGTATGCAGTGGATGCCTGGCAGCGATCCATTCTGTATGCCGACGTTCGCCGCCAACGCGGCAACCAGTACCAGGAGCATTTGCAGGAGCAGACGCCGAACGTACTCGACTTCGCCTCTGAGGTCATCATGTCCGGGCTGGACCTTCCGCAGCCGGTCAACTATGGCCTCGTACGTATCCTGCCGCCAGCCGACACGACGAGCGATCCCCACAAGCGACCGTTCGTGGTGGTCGATCCACGCGCGGGCCACGGCCCAGGCATCGGCGGCTTCAAACCCGATAGCGAGGTCGGTGCTGCTCTGAAGGCAGGCCATCCCTGCTACTTCGTAGGCTTTCTGCCCGATCCCGTTCCCGGCCAGACCGTCGAAGACGTCATGCGCGCCGAAGCGGCCTTCGTGCGCAAGGTCGGCGAGCTGCACCCCGACAGCCGCGGCAAGCCTGCGGTCATCGGCAATTGCCAGGCAGGCTGGCAGATCCTGATGGCAGCCGCCGTCTGGCCCGAACTGTTCGGGCCGATCATCGTGGCCGGCGCGCCACTGTCGTACTGGGCGGGCGACATGCCGATGCGCTACGCGGGCGGTCTGACCGGCGGTAGCTGGTTGACGGCATTGACCAGCGATCTGGGCGCCGGCCGCTTCGACGGCGCCTGGCTGGTACAGAACTTCGAGAACCTGGACCCGGCCAATACGCTGTGGAGCAAACAGTACAACCTGTACGCCAATGTCGACACGGAAGGCCCGCGCTACTTGCAGTTCGAAAAGTACTGGGGCGGCCACGTCTTCCTGAATGACGTGGAGATGCAGTACATCGTCGATAACCTGTTCATCGGCAACAAGCTGAGCACCGCCCAACTGATGACATCCGATGGCGTGCGCATCGACCTGCGCAATATTCGCTCGCCGATCGTGGTGTTCTGCTCCTATGGGGACAACATCACGCCACCGCCCCAGGCCCTGGGCTGGATCACCGACCTGTACCGCAACGACCTGGACGTGCTGGGACATGACCAGACCATCGTCTACGCTACCCATGACAGCATCGGACATCTGGGAATCTTCGTCTCCGGCAGCGTCGGGCGTAAAGAGCACCAAGAGTTCGCCGCCAACATCGACGTCATCGACGTGCTGCCGGCCGGTATCCACCGCATGCTGGTCGATGAAAATCCAGACGGGTCGCAGGAAGGCGAGCCGACCGGGAACGCCTACCTGACTCGGATCCAGCGCAGCAACATCGATGAAGTCCGTGAGATCGTCCGTCCCGACCCTGAGAACGATCGCCGGTTCGCCGCCGTTGCGCGGATCTCCGAGGTCAACCTGGCTTGCTACCGCAGCTTCGTGCAGCCATGGATGCGTGCCCTGGTCACGGACCAGGGTGCGAAGTGGCTGGAGCCGCTGCATCCGCTGCGCATGGGCTATGAATTGTGGTCTGACAGGCATCCGCTCGCCGCCGCAGTACATGAGGCTGCGCAACACGTGCGCGACCATCGTCAGCCCGTCTCCGAGGCCAACCCTTTCCTGCAACTGCAGGCGCAGTTTTCCACCGCCGTCGAACAGATGCTGGATCAATTCCGTGATTGCCGCGACCAGATCTACGCACAGGCGTTTGACACGCTGTACAGCCTGCCGCTGGTGCAGGCCATGACTGGACAGAGCCTGCACGACGATGCACCGCCGCGACCCCGTCCCAGCGAGACGCCCGAGCATCGCCAGTATCTGGCGCAAGAGTTGACACGGCTCGAAGCGGATATTCACAGCGGCGGGATCACCGAAGCCTCCATACGGGCGCTGTTCTTTGTGCTGGCCGCGCGTGGCGAGGCCGACGGGCGGCACTTCCGGCACGCAGAGCAACTGGTGCGTCCCCACCTGGGCAGCGACTTCGACATGCAGGCCTTTCGCCACCTCGTGCGTCGTCAGGCTTTGCTCATGAGGCTCGACAAGGACGCCACGGTGTCCGCCATCCCCGGATTGCTGAACGACATAGCGCCTGATGAGATCCGCCAGGTGGCGGGAATGATCGTGCAAGTGATTGGCAGCGGCGGTGTGCTGTCCGCACAAGAACAAACCAGGCTGGAACAGGTTTCTACCTTGTTCGAGCAGGCCGAGCGCCAAGCGCAGGCGGCTTCGGCGCCCGCCGTGATAAGTCCCGCCACTGATACCTCCGCTACGGTCGTGGACGCGAAGTCGACAACCGCCATGCCACGCTCTGCCAGTGGCACATCCGCTGCGGTCGAGGATGCGAATGCGGCGCCAGCCATGCCGAGCTCCGCCAGTGACACCTCCGCTCCGGCCATAAACACGACCTCCAAGACATCCTCTCCAAAGCCTAAGGCGCCTCAGAAGAAAACGGCGTCGAAGACGCCAGCCGCGCCGCGGACAAGTCAAACACGGCGAGGGAAAGACAAATGACGACGTCCTCCGCACCGGTCGATGGCGCCGCCGACGCATTGCAGGTTTTGCGCAACCGCACCTTCGACGAGATCGCCATTGGCGACAGCGCCAGCCTCGAACGCGCGTTTTCGCCGCAAGACATCCAGATGTTCGCGCTGCAATCGGGCGATGATGTGGATCCGGAATCTTCGGTGTCTTCGCCCTCGCGGGACACCACCGAGGCCATTTGTGCAAACGTCCTGATCTCGGCTGTGCTGGGAACACGCCTGCCGGGGCCTGGAACCCAATATGTCAGCCAGAACCTGCGCTTGCTCGGAGCCGTTCGGCCCGGCGACAGGCTGACCGTGCAGATGCAGGTGAGCAGCAAAGACACGGCCACCCATCACGTCACGCTGGACTGCACCTGCACCAGCCAGGAGGGGGTGGCGGTTTTCCAGGGCCAGGTAGAGGTCGTAGCGCCCACTGAGCGCATTGAAAGAACGCGCACGGCGTTGCCGGAAATCCACCCGGATGCGCAGGGCCACACAGGCCTGCAACGCCTGCTGGCGCACGTCGCGCACTTGCAACCGATTCGGGTGGCCGTCGCCCATCCCTGCGATGCCCCCAGTCTGTCCGCTGCGCTCGAAGCACGCCACGCGGGGTTGATCGAGCCGGTGCTGGTCGGGCCACGAGGGCGGCTCGAAGCAGTCGCCACCGAGGCCGGGCTGGATCTGGCCGACGTCGCCATTGTGGACGTCCCGCACAGCCACGCCGCTGCGCAGCAAGCCGTCGCCTTGGCAGCCGCAGGTGAAGTCGAAGCCCTGATGAAAGGGAGCCTGCACACCGACGAACTGATGTCCGCGCTGGTTTCGGCAGCAGCGGGGTTGCGCACCAAGCGCCGGGTCAGCCATTGCTTCCTGTTGCAGACACCGGCCTATCCGCGCCCGTTCATCGTCACCGATGCAGCGATCAATATCGCCCCGACTCTGGAACAGAAGGCAGACATCATCCGCAACGCCATCGAGCTGGCGCAGGTGATCGGCGTGCGCGAACCCAAGGTCGCAATCCTGGCCGCAGTCGAGACGGTCAGCCCGACGATGACGGCCACGCTGGACGCTGCGGCGCTGTGCAAGATGGCCGATCGCGGCCAGATCACTGGCGGCCTGCTCGACGGGCCGTTGGCCTTCGACAACGCGATCTCCATCGCCGCTGCGCGCACCAAGGGGATCGTCTCCGAGGTCGCCGGGCAGGCCGACATCCTTGTCGTGCCTGACCTGGAGAGCGGCAACATGCTTGCCAAGCAGTTGATATTCCTGGGCGGCGCAGCCAGCGCCGGAATCGTCCTCGGAGCGAAAGTGCCGGTCATTCTGACCAGCCGCGCCGACTCGCGCGATACACGCATCGCCTCATGCGCGATTGCACTGATGCTGGCGCACCACTATCGGCTGTCACCCCCGTGAATCGACTTATCAGCAACGTATCCACCCCATTGGAGGAAACACTATGAAGTACTCATTTTCTGGCCGCGTAGCCCTGGTCACCGGTGCAGGATCCGGCATTGGCGAGGCCATCGCGCGACTTCTTGCGAGTAACGGCTTGAGTGTCGTCGTCTCGGATGTCAGTGCCGACAATGCCGAGCGCGTCGCCAAGCTCATCAACACCGATGGCGGCCAAGCCGTGGCCAATGTGGCCGACGTGGCATGCATCGATGAGGTCCAGGCTGCCGTGGCCTGCGCGGTCGATACGTTCGGCGACCTTCATTTTGCCGTCAACAACGCCGGTATCGGTGGCGACCAGAGCCCGGCGGGAGAACTGGACCCTGCCGCCTGGCGCCGGGTGATCGATGTCAACCTGAACGGCGTGTTCTATGGCCTGCGCCATCAGATTCCCGCCATCCTGCGCTCGGGAGGCGGCGCCATCGTCAACGTCTCCTCCATCCTGGGGGTGGTGGGCGACGCAGCGAACCCTGCGTACGTCGCAGCCAAACATGGCGTGACCGGGCTGACCCGCTCGGCAGGACTGGCCTATGCGTCCAAGGGAATCCGGATCAATTCGATTCATCCCGGTTACGTGCGTACGCCCATCCTGGATTTCCTGGATGAATCGGCCCTCCAGAAGGCCGTTGACCTGCATCCGATCGGTCGTCTGGGTACATCGGACGAAATCGCCCATGCCGTGGCGTTTTTGCTGTCGGAAGGAAGCAGCTTCCTTGTGGGCACCCAGCTCATCGCCGATGGCGGCTACACGGCGCGCTGAGTCTGAAGACGATGAGACAGCAGACACCCCCGCACACCTCGGCGAAGTCGCGCGGACGGCGCGCAGAGAGGACGACCTGATGGACGTCACCATGGCCCGCTCCGGGCGCCGCGAACACGGACTGATCCTTGTGCTGAACTGCGGTTCATCCAGCATCAAGTTTGCGGTGTTCGATTCCTCGGCCGCGCCACTGCCGCGTCAGGCATTGTGGAATGGCAAGGTGCAGGGAATCGGCGGCGCCAACCCGGATTTCGGAGAGACCGGAGTTGCGCCGTTCTCGATCGAACTGGACACGGCACATCCGTATCGCGCCGCACTGCGCCTCATCCGCGATCGTGTCAGCCAGCGGCTCGACGGCCGCCGGATCGGTGCGGTCGCCCATCGTATCGTCCACGGCGGCAGTAAATACTTCATGCCCGTGCGCGTGGACGCGAATGTCCTGGCCGACCTCAAGGGCTACATTCCTCTGGCCCCGCTGCACCAGCCATTCGCGCTCGAAGCCGTGGAGATCCTGCTGCGGGAGCAGCCCGATCTGCCACAGATGGCCTGCTTCGACACGGCCTTCCACCACACTTTGCCCCAGGTCGAGAAGGTCCTGCCGTTGCCCTATGCCGCATGGGAGCGCGGTCTGCGTCGGTACGGGTTTCACGGCCTGTCGTATGAGTACATGGCAGTGGCCTTGCCCGAACGCCATGGCGACGCCGCGCGCGGTCGCACCGTCGTTGCCCATCTGGGCAGTGGCGCCAGTCTGTGCGCCATGCGTGGACTCAAAAGCGCGGCCACCACCATGGGCTTCTCCGCGCTTGACGGCCTGATGATGGGCACCCGCACCGGCGCGCTCGATCCGGGTGCGGTGCTCTACCTGATGGAAATCGAGAAGCTCTCACTGGAGCAAGTGGGGCGCGTCCTCTATCACGAGTCCGGCCTGCTCGGCGTTTCGGGAATCTCGGCCGAGCCGCGCGTCATTGTCGGACACGAGAACGATGCAGGCGAAACGGGGGAGCGAGCGCGCTTGGCACTGGCCCTTTACGTGCGCCGCATCGTACGCGAGATCGGGGCCTTGGTCGCCGTGCTGGGTGGCCTGGACATGCTGGTGTTCACGGCGGGTGTCGGTGAACACAATGCGTTCATTCGCGAGCGCATCTGTGCGGCGCTGGGCTTTTTGGGCATTGCCTTGGATACCGATGCCAACGCCAGCCACGCGGCGACGATTTCCAGCGATCACAGTCAGGTCACCGTGGCGGTCGAGCCCACCAACGAAGAGTGGATAGCCGCCAGCCACGCACTGTCCTGCCTGGACAGGGAGAAGGCGCGATGACGATCGATGCCTTCCATGGATTCACGCTCGCCATCCTGCTGTTGTTCGTGGGCAAGGGCTTGGTTGCGCGTTGGGGCATCTTGCGTCGATACAGCATCCCGGAATCCCTGGTGGGCGGCTTGGCCTGCGCCCTGGTTGTCTTCGCCCTGTACTACGGTGCGGGGATCGTCATCAGTTTCGATCTCGAAGCGCGTGACGCGCTGCTGCTGTACTTCTTTGCGGCCATTGGCCTGGGTACCGACGCCCGCACGCTGCGCCATGGTGGACGGCCCTTGCTGATCCTGTCGGGGTTGGCCATCGGGTTCATGGTGCTGCAGAACCTGGCCGGGATGGAGATGGCACGCGCCTTCGGCCTGGATCCGCGCACCGGGCTGATGGTGGGATCGATTTCCCTGACAGGAGGCGTGGGCACCACCTTGGCCTGGTCCGATCACTTCGTTCACAACCTCGGCATTGCGCAAGCGCAGGAACTGGGATTGGCAGCGAACATGATCGGCCTGATCGCGGCCTGCACCATCGGCGGCCCGATCGCAAGCCTGCTCATGCACAGGCATCGGCTTCAAGCCGGAGACAGCGCCCTGGAAATTGGCACGCTGCACAGCAATGAGCAGCATGCCCGCCTGGACTACTACGGCGTGCTGCTGGCATTGCTCTGGCTCAACTTGGCCTTGATGCTGGGATACGGAATCAATGCCTTGGTAGCGCGTACCCCCGTCACGCTGCCCGCCTTTGTGGGCTGCCTGCTGGCCGGAATTCTCCTGCGCATGGTGGCCGACTGGATGAGGCCGAGTGGGCGCGGGCGTCTATGGAACTGGCCGAGCATGCAGCCGGGCATCGCTTTGATCTCCGACATGTCATTGGGCCTGTTTCTGACCATGGCGCTGATGGGCCTCAGACTCTGGGAGCTGCAGCCTGTACTTGCCTTCATCACCGTGGCAATGCTGGTGCAGATCATCCTGGTCATCGCATTCGTGCTTCTGATCGTTTTTCGGGCAATGGGCAGGGATTACCAAGCCGCAGTGATGTGCGCCGGTTTCGGCGGAATCGCGCTGGGATCTACCGCCACCGCCATCGCCAACATGACGGCGGTCACTCGGGAGCATGGCGCTGCGCGCGAGGCGTTCATTGTGGTGCCCTTGGTATGTGGGTTCGTCATCGATATTGCGAACGCACTGGTAATCAGCCTGATGGCCGGTTAGGCGAAGCGAAACAGCGGAGCGAGCTGGCAGATGGATACATCGCTGACGCGCTGGCGAGGCGTCGTCGCCCAGGAAATCGCAATCGACTCCCGTTTTCAAGCAAGGGGCTCTTTCTACTTGTGCAGAAATAGAGGTAATACGCTTTGACGAATAAAAAGAACGGCAATATCGACTCAGCCATCAATCCGAAGTTGGATGGGGATGCCCATGTCGCTTGGGCACAGGCTTGGTCGTCTATTTCGCCGGAGACATCGTTGCTCGCGTGGGTGGACTGGGCGAGCCATTTAGCAAACAGTCCTGGCAAGCAAGCCGAGCTTTTGGCGTTTGCAGCCTCCCTGTCCGAGCAATGGATGGCCGTATTGAAGAAGAATCCGGCCAACCCGGACCGGGGAGCCACCGCTCCTGACCGGTCACCTGTCAATGACCGCCGCTTCAACGATCCTGCATGGGATCAATGGCCCTACGACCTTTTCCGCAGTTCATTCGTCAATCAGACCAAATGGTGGGAGCAGGCCACGCAGGGGGTGTGGGGAGTGGATCCGAAACACCAACGCCTGCTGGCGTTTGGCGCCAAACAGTGGCTGGAAATGCTTTCGCCCGCCAACGCTGCGGTTTTCAACCCCGTTGTCCTGAAAAGAACCATCGCAGAGCAAGGCGCCAATCTAGCGCGGGGGACGTCCAACTTTCTCGACGACTTGCGTCGGCAACTATCCGGCCAGCCTCCCGCGGGAACGGAGAACTTCGTCGTTGGGCGCGACGTAGCGGTCACGGAAGGAAAAGTCGTTCTGAGAAATCGACTGATCGAACTGATTCAGTACACGCCCACTACCGAGAAAGTCCATCCCGAACCGATCCTGATCATTCCTGCCTGGATCATGAAGTACTACGTACTGGATCTGTCACCGCATAACTCGCTGATACGGTATCTGGTTGCGCAAGGGCATACGGTTTTTTGCATCTCCTGGAGAAATCCGGATGCTGAGGATCGAGATTTGGGCATGGATGAGTACCTGGAGTTCGGCCTGCATGCAGCGCTGGACGCTGTGACTTCCGTCGTCCCCGGGCATGGAGTCCACGCGGCTGGTTATTGCCTGGGCGGAACGCTACTGGCCATTGGTGCTTCAGCCATGGCGCGTGATGGCGATACGCGGCTGGTGTCGGTAAGCCTGCTTGCCGCACAGACGGACTTCAGCGAACCGGGCGAGCTGAGTCTTTTCATCAACGAGAGTCAAGTGGCGCTGTTGGAAGCCAGCATGGCTCAAACCGGTTATTTGACCTCCGACCAGATGAGCGGAGCTTTTCAGCTACTGCGTTCCTACGATCTCATATGGTCTCGCATGATTGACGAATACCTATTGGGCGATCGCCGGGCAATGACCGACCTGATGGCTTGGAATGCCGATGGGACTCGCCTCCCCGCGAAGATGCATTCGCAGTATCTCCGACGCCTTTACCTGAATAACGATCTCAGCGCGGGGCGTTATCCCGTCACGGGTCGCCCCGTTTCAGTGGGAGACATCGCTGTACCGGTGTTTTGCGTCGGCACTGCCTCGGATCATATTGCGCCTTGGCGCTCGGTTTACAAGCTGCATCTCCTGTCTTCGGCCGAGCTGACTTTCGTGCTGACCACTGGAGGACACAACGGCGGCATCGTGAGCGAGCCCGGCCGAGGTAACCGCCAATATCAAATCCATACCCGCGCGGCCGGTGATGGATACATGGCGCCGGATGAGTGGCAAGCGACGATGCAGACGCATCCGGATTCCTGGTGGCCCGCATGGTCGGCGTGGCTGCGAGAGCGTTCCGGTGATGTTGTTGCGCCTCCGCTCATAGGTGCTGAATCCAGTGGATACCCCACTGTTTGCGACGCCCCAGGGGAATATGTACGCAACTGAATAAGCGTATCCCGCGTCCGCTATTGCGACACGGTATACGCAATATCTGTTCGTCATCCCGTTCTACTCTGATAACTGGAGACATTCATGTACTCAAGAATCCTGGTTCCGCTCGACGGAAGTCCTACTGCCGATTTGGCGCTCCACCACGCTGCGGTGCTGGCACGCCTGAATGGCGCAACCATCGTCTTGCTGCACGTCATCGAGGAGATGAAGCACAGCAACGGCTTCGAGAGGCCGAGGATCTATATTGAAGAAGTGAGGCCGGGCTTCCTGGCGGCCGGGCAGAAGCTGCTGGACGAGGCGGCGCTGCGGCTGAGGCAGGAAGGCCTGGCGGTTGAGACCGTCCTTCTGGAAAGCAAGGGCGAGCGCGTCTCGGTGCTCATCGCTCAGCAGGCACTGACCACTCAATGCGAGTTGGTGGTGTTGGGTACTCACGGACGCCGGGGCGTGGACAGGCTGCTGATGGGAAGCGATGCAGAGCAGCTCGCTCGCATCGCACCAGTTCCGGTGATGCTGGTGCGCCAGCCCCAATCGGTCATTGCGACTGCAACCCCTGGGCAGGGTGGCACGCCAGCGTGACGAAGGTTCAGTCCACCGACCAAACTGAATGGAGGCTGAAAGTCGCAGCCCCCTTGCTGCTGCTATTGCTGAGCGCCTCCGCACAGGCCCAGTCCTGCCACCAGGACAACCCGCTGCGCTCAACGGGAACGCTCAATCTGCGGATCGACAACGACATGTTCGGCGGCATTGGACAAGACCAAGGGTACTCCAACGGGTTTCTCGCCAGTTGGGTTTCCCCCAACCTCGTGGACTATAGCGATGACCCTTGTCTACCGCGTCTCGTCCGTGGGCTGAATCGCTTTCTCACGATGCTCCAACCCCAAGGCTTCGACGAACAGAACATGACCATCGGCTTCGGGCAGATGATGTACACCCCGAACGACAAAACGCGCAGCGATCTCATCAAGGATGATCGTCCTTTCGCGGGCGCCTTGATGTTGAGCCTTGGCTATAACGCGAGGCGGGGCGATACGCTGCGCACTTCGCAACTCCGCGTGGGGGTGGTGGGGCCCTCCTCCCAGGCCAGGCAAGTCCAGAACTGGTGGCATGACACCGTCGGAGTGGACAGATTCAATGGCTGGAGACATCAACTGCGCGACGAACCCGTGCTGCAGTTGCTCCACGAACGCCGAACACGAGTCATCAGGCAAGAAAACGTCAGCGGTTGGGGTTGGGATCTGACCCGCCACTGGGGCGGCAGCTTGGGCAATTTCGCCACCTACGCGAATGTCGGCGGAGAACTGCGCTATGGCCTACGCCTGCCGGACGACTTAGGCACCGCACCGCTGCGCCCGGCTGGAGAAAACACCTCGCCCGTGCGTAAGACCGCTGGCAGCAACTGGAACGGGCACCTGTTCGTGGCACTCGACGGTCGCTGGGTTTTGCACGACATCACGTTGGACGGCAATACGTTCAAGTCCAGTCATAGTGTTGATAAACGGCCATTCGTGGCCGATGTGGGCTATGGCATCGCGATGACTCAGGGCAACTGGCGCATCGCGATAGCCCGCTACCACCGCACCCGCGAATTTCGTGGACAAAAGGAAATCCCGGTCTACGGAACGATCACCGTAGGACGGCGATTCTGATGCAGATCGATTCCTTGAACGCCATGCAAGCCACTCTGTTGCTGTTCATGACAAGAGCCTGGTTGCTTGTGGAGCTACCACGTCGACGCAGTACTGCCAATGCCGTCGTCATTAGCCAGTTGGCAAGGTGAACACAGCGAGCTGAACGATAAGGCACCCGCGCTCGATAAGAGACCAAGGACAACAAATAAGGAGATAAATGGATGCAACGACTCACCCTGGCCCTACCCGGCAATGAAGATCTGGCCCGCGGCATCGCGCAGGCATGCGGCAGCGAAGCCGGCCGCATCGAAACGCGCCGATTCCCCGATGGCGAGAGCTATGTCCGGTTGCATGGCGAACCTGCCGATCGGATCGTGGATGTGATTTGCACGCTGGCCCATCCTGATCCGCAGTTCCTGCTTCTGGCTTTTGCCGCTGACGCGGCGCGCGAACTTGGCGCGCAAGAGGTGAACCTGATCGCACCGTATCTGGCCTACATGCGCCAGGACAAGCGATTCCATGACGGAGAAAGCGTGACGTCGCGGTCCTTCGCACGTCTGGTCTCATCGACCTTCGACAAGCTGCTCACGGTGGATCCGCATCTGCACCGCTATCCGACACTATCAGCGGTCTACACGATCCCCACCATCACCTTGCATGCCGCACCACTGCTGGCCGACTGGATCGCGAATCATGTCGAAGAACCTTTGATCGTGGGCCCCGACGAGGAAAGCGAGCAGTGGGCCGGCGCCATCGCGTCCCGCATCGGCGTACCGCACGCTGTGCTTCGCAAGACACGCCATGGCGATCGCAGCGTGGACATCGATGTTCCCGACCTGTCGATCTGGCGCGGCAGAACGCCGGTGCTTGTGGACGACATCGCATCATCAGGCCGCACGCTCGCCGTCGCGGCGCGCAAGCTCGCCGAGCAAGGAATGCGCAAGCCGGAGTGCGTAGTGGTGCATGCCCTGTTCGCCGAGGATGCCTGGGCCCAATTGACACCGTTGTTTGCCCGAATTACGTCCACCGACGCAGTACCGCATCCGAGCAACCGGATTGGTCTCGCTTCGCTGATTGCCGACGCTCTCTCTAGCGGGAAAACCGATCCGCGAGGCTGATCTTTTTATCGATCCAACTATTTTCAAGGAGACCTGAAATGTCCTCTCAAGCTAACCTCGCAACCGATTGGCGTGCTGGTTACGGGCCCATCGCGCACAGGTCTGAAACCATCGAACGTATGCAGGCCCTAGTGCAACGTCTGGTCGCGCAAAGGCGTATAGCAGACGAAGCCTCGGCCCATGCGCTGCTGGCTGCAGCCGACCGGGTGGCCTGCACGGCCATGAGCGTAGTGGCGCATATGACCTATGCCCGGCGCATCGACCGAAGCGGCTGCCCACTGGGCTCCGATGATTTCAAACAAACGCCCGAAGGCCACACCGGCGGCTCGCTCAACATGGTGCCAGCCTTCGTGGGTTATCTGTTGGCCAACGCGCTGACCGGGACGACACGCGGCTGGCTCATGGGGCAGGGGCACTGCGTGGCCGCGATCGAGGCGGTGAACGCACTGACCGGCGATGTATCCGCCGCCCAGCGTGGACGCTACGACCGCAGCGAGGCGGGCCTGTCGCGTTTGATCGCGGACTTCTACTCCTATGCCATCGATAAGCAGGGTCGGCCCGCGGTACCGCTGGGTAGCCATGCCGGGCCGAACACGGCCGGCGCGATCTCCGAAGGCGGCTATCTGGGGTTCGCCGGGCTGCAGTATGTGCACACGCCGTTGCCGGGAGAAAGCCTGGTGGCATTCCTCAGTGATGGCGCTTTCGAGGAACACCGTGGCTCGGACTGGGCGCCGCGCTGGTGGCGCGCCGAGGACTGCGGCTTCGCCATCCCGGTCATGATTCTCAACGGACGGCGCATCGAGCAGCGCACCCAGATCGTGCAGGAAGGTGGCGCTACCTGGCTGGCCGAAGATCTGCGCCACAACGGCTTCGATCCCGTCATCGTTGATGGACGTGATCCGATGGCGATCGCATGGGCCATTGTTGAAGCCGAAGACACGCTGAGCGCCTTCGCCGCACGCTCGGATCGGCGCTATCCGGTCAAGCTGCCCTACGTGATCGCCGAGACGGAGAAAGGTTTTGGCTTCCCGGGCGCGGCGACCAATGCCGCCCACAACCTGCCGCTGAACGGCAATCCGCGCGAGGATGCGCAGGCACGCGAGGCCTTCAACGCAGGGGCTGCGGCGCTGTTCGTGCCCGAGAGCGAACTGGAAAACGCGCTCACCGTCCTTGCGAATCACGGCCAGAGCCAGCGCTCGCGCGAAAGCGAGCACCCCATGGCCCTACGCCATCCAGCGAGCCCTCATCTGCCGATGCCGGCCTGGGCGCCAACGGAGGTATCGGGCAGCGCCATGTCCGCACTGGACCGTTGGTTCGTGGAGCTGGTGCAGGCAAATCCACAGTTGCGCATCCGGATCGGCAATCCCGACGAACTGGCCAGCAACAAGATGGGGGCCACTCTGGCGCTGCTCAAGCACCGCGTCAACGTGCCCGAACCCGGCGTCCCGGAATCGACGGATGGCTCGGTGGTCACCGCACTCAATGAAGAAGCCGTTGCGGCCGCCGCCCTCGCCAACAAAGGGGGGCTGAACCTGATCGTCAGCTACGAGGCATTCGCGGTCAAGATGCTTGGATTGATGCGCCAGGAGATCATCTTCGCGCGTCGGCAGAAGGAGCTGGGCCAGCCGCCAGGCTGGATCTCCGTCCCGCTGATCGTCACATCCCACACCTGGGAGAACAGCAAGAACGAGCAGTCACACCAGGACCCGACCATTGGCGAAGCATTGCTGGGGGAGATGTCGGACACCGCACGCGTGTTGTTCCCGGTGGATGAAAACACGGCGTGCGCCGCGTTGCGAGCGGTCTACGCCAGCCGCGGCCAAGTGGCTTGTGTGGTGGTCTCCAAGCGCGACACGCCGAATCACTTCAGTGCCGCCGCGGCTCAATCGCTGATCGAGCATGGAGCAGCCCATGTAGCCGGCGATCCGTCCACCGCACAACTGCAATTCGTAGCGATTGGCGCCTACCAGTTGGAGGAAGCGCTCAAAGCCCATGCCCGCCTGGAGCACCATGGGCTTGCGTCGTGCATCACCGTGGTGGTCGAGCCCGGCCGTCTACGCATTCCGCGAGACGAACTTGAGGCCGCCTTCGTGCTCGGTGACGAATCCCTGCAAGCGCTCTTCCCGCCTCACCTGCCGCGCGTGTTGATAAGCCATACCCGCCCTGAGCCGATGCTGGGCGTGCTTCGCCGCATTGACAGCGGCCCTTCGAAGACGCGGGCTTTGGGCTACATCAACCACGGCGGCACCCTCGATGTGGCTGGAATGCTGATCGCCAATCGATGCACCTGGGTGGATGCCATCTATGCCGCTGCGCAAGTGACCGGCTGGAACAGTTCGCAGGCTGCTGCTGCCGCGACCGACGCGTGAATTTCAAGTGGTTCTGACACGGTCCGCAGTGACCGCGCCAGCTCCTGATTTCACAACCCACCAACAAGCGAGGAGACAACTTCATGCTCTCACTGACCAGCCTGGGCGGTGCCGGTACCGTCACCGGCTCCAAACACCTGATCACATATGGCAGTACCCGCATCCTGATCGACTGCGGACTTTTCCAAGGACTGAAGAACCTGCGCGAGCTGAACTGGCAGCATCTTGTCGTTGAGTCCAAGGACATCGATGCGGTTGTACTGACGCACGCGCACCTGGATCATTGTGGATATCTCCCCCGATTGGTGCTGAACGGGTTCCGCGGGAAGATTTTCTCGACGCCAGCCACACGGGACGTCGCCGAACTCATCCTGCTCGACAGTGCTTGGTTGCAGGAGAAGGATGCCGAGTTCGCCAACCGGAAGGGATTTTCCAAGCACAAGCCAGCCCTTGCCCTGTATCGGGTCCGAGATGCCGAACGCACGCTCTTGCAGTTCAAGCCCGTGCCACTGCATCAGGAGACGGTATTGCCGGGCGGTGCACGCCTGGTTCTACGCAGGGCCGGCCACATTCTTGGAGCGGCGACGGCGCAGATCGACATCGGCGGCAAGCGTTTGGTGTTCTCCGGCGACCTGGGCCGCTATGACGATGCGGTCATGCCTGATCCTGAACCCGTCACGGAAGCGGACTACATCATCATCGAGTCCACCTATGGCAATCGTCATCATGACCGTTCCGATGCCGTCGAAGCGCTAGGCGACATCATCGAGCGTACGACTCGCCGCGGAGGCACCGTAGTGATTCCCGCTTTTGCCGTAGGACGCGCGCAGTCGTTGATCTATGACCTATGGCTGTTGCGACAGCGCGGTCGGCTCCGCAACGTGCCCGTCTATCTGGACAGTCCCATGGCCACCAGCGCAACTGCGCTGCTGCACCGCCATGCCGACGACCACAAGCTCGCTCAACACGATTTCGAGACGGCATTCTCAGAAGTCACATACGTGCGCGACGTTGAAGAGTCCAAGGCGCTATCGGCGAATCGATACCCCAAGGTGATTATTTCCGCCAGCGGCATGGCCACCGGCGGCCGCGTGCTGCATCACATAGAAGCGTTTGGCGGTAGCCATCAGAACACGCTGCTGTTCTCTGGATTCCAAGCAGCAGGTACGCGCGGGCGCAAGCTGCTTGAGGGCGCTCGCGAAGTCAAGATCCATGGACGCTGGATGCCGATCAAGGCAGAGGTCGCCGAGCTTGCGATGTTGTCGGCTCATGCCGACAGCGATGAGCTGATGCGATGGCTGCGCGGCTTTACCAAGGCGCCGGAAAGAGTGTTCATTGTTCACGGTGAATCTGATGCCTCTGAGGCGCTGCGCGAACGTATCCAGCGCGAACTCAATTGGCACGCATCGGTGCCCATGCAAAACCAGGAGTTCGCCCTGTGAGTGCCCGCATCACGCCCCAGACACCCGCCTTGCAAGCATTGCGCATGCGACTGCATGCCCAGCATCAACCCGTCGTCTTGATGCGTACCGATTGCCATGTCTGCCGTGCCGAAGGGCTGGCACCGCGGTCACAGGTACTGATCATTGCCGGCGACCGCACTGTGCAAGCGCTACTGTACCAAATCGACAGCGATCTGCTCAAAACCGGACAGATCGCTCTGTCCGAGGCCGCCTGGGATGCCCTGGACATTCATGAGGGCGATCTTGTGCAGGTTCGGCATCCTCCGCTGCTCGAATCGTTGTCGGCCGTGCGTGCGCGAATTCACGGCCACCGACTGCAAACGACGGAGTTGCAGGCGATCGTCCGTGATGTGGTCGATGGTCGCTATACCGATGTCGCACTTTCGGCCTTCCTGACCGCAACGGCGGTACTGCCTCTGGATATGCAAGAGACCATCCATCTCACCCGTGCGATGGTCGATGTCGGGGATCACCTGCAATGGCAGGCTCCGATTGTTGTGGACAAGCATTGCGTGGGCGGATTACCGGGAAATCGCACCACGCCGTTGGTGGTTGCCATCGCCGCAGCCAATGGATTGGTGATGCCCAAGACCTCATCACGCGCCATCACCTCTCCCGCTGGCACCGCGGACACCATGGAAACGCTGGCTCCTGTAGACCTGGACCTGGATACGCTCAGAAAGGTCGTGGAGAAAGAGGGTGGATGCGTGGCGTGGGGCGGCGCGATGCACCTCAGCCCCGCGGACGACATCTTCGTGCGTATTGAGCGTGAACTGGATATCGACACGCAAGGACAACTGATTGCCTCGGTGTTATCCAAGAAGATTGCAGCAGGGGCGACCCACATCGTGATCGATATTCCGGTTGGGCCAACCGCAAAAGTCCGCAGCCGGGAAACTGCCGAGCATCTTGCGCATCACCTTTCGGAAGTCGCCGCGTCATTTGGCCTTGTATTGCGTTGCCTGTTTACAGACGGGAATCAGCCTGTCGGCAGAGGTATCGGCCCGGCGTTGGAGGCGCGCGACGTGTTGGCCGTATTGCGCAACGAGGCGGATGCGCCGCAAGACCTATGTGACCGCGTGGCGTTGGTGGCGGGCGCGGTGCTTGAGCTTGGCGGCGTCGCCAAAGAAGGGGAGGGACTTCGGTTGGCTCATGAGACGATCAGCAGTGGCCGCGCGTGGGAAAAATTTCAGAGAATCTGCGCGGCTCAGGGGGGATTTCGTGAGCCGCCCCAAGCTCTCTATGTCGAACCGCTTTTGGCAACCACTTCAGGCCGAGCAGTACACATCGACAACCGTAAGCTTTCTCGTTTAGCCAAATTGGCCGGTGCGCCTGAGAGTCCAGCCGCAGGGATTCAATTGCAGGTGCGCTTAGGTGACGAGATAACACGCGGACAACCATTGATGTTTTTGCATGCGCAAACCTCTGGAGAGATGGCCTATGCACTCGCATACGTACAAGGCATTGGGGACATTGTAAAGATTGAACCTTAGCGCCGTGGATAAACAGGGCTCTTGAATGCTCGGTCAAACACAGCCCGGCCTCTCGTTTGGAAAAGTTGAACGCCTACATCTCATGCTCAAGAACATATGAAAAAACATCGCTTAAAAGAAGTTTTCAACCTGCATCGCGTGGAGCAAACAGAAGGAGGTCGTCAGCGCCTGAATAGGAACATTGCTCATGGAACTGCGGCACCTGCGTTGCTTTATCGTTTTGGCCGAAGAACTTCATTTCACACGGGCGGCTGAGCGTCTTCACATTGAGCAACCTCCTCTGTCCCGCGCCATCAAGGAGCTTGAGGACGAGTTAGGCGCTGTGCTCTTCGACCGGGACCGCCGGGGCACCCGACTGACCGCTGCGGGTGCCGTGTTCCTGCAGGACACTCGCCGGCTATTCACCGTCCTGGAGCAGGCCCGCGAGAACGTCAAGGCTGTCGCGGCGGGCTTGCGAGGCAGCCTGCGCATCGCCGTATCCGACGGCGCGCTCGATCCCCGGCTGTCGGCGTTTCTAGCCCGTTGCCGTGCCGAAGAACCCGAGATCGAGATACGGATGTCCGAAGTGCCTTTGGCCGAGCAGTTGCGCGGCCTGCGCTCGGGCGACTTCTGCATCGGATTCGCTCATACCGCCGACGTCGGTGATGGCATCGTCGCCGAACCTATCTGGCAGGACCCGCTGGTGGTCGCCTTGCCAGCCCGGCACGCACTGCTCGTCCACAAGGAGGTTCCACTCCATGAACTCCGGGGGCATCCTCTTGTCCTGTGCGATCCCCAGGTGTGCGAAGGCTACTGCCGCGAGTTGGCGCGCCTCCTGCAGACCCAGGAACACAAACTGAATGTCGTTGAGGAGGTTTCCTCGCTGGACATGATGCTCACCTTGGTCGGTGCCGGCTACGGCGTGGGCTTCATGACGGCGACCAAGATTCCGGTCAGCCAGCGACCGGACGTGGTGATCCGTCCATTGGCGCTGGATACAGCCGTGATCACCACCTACCTGCTTCGACTCGAAAGCAGCAACTCATCGGCTTCGCTGATGCGATTTATCGACCGCCTCCGGGACCCTTCGAGCGACTGACGCAACGGACCGCACCACTTAAGATTGGGCATCGGCACGAAGATTGCGTTCCGTTGCACTCATCAGCTCTGCCGCACTTATGCTGAGGGCAGCGGAGATTTTCAGTATCAATGCGAGCGTGGGCATGTGCTCCCCACGCTCGATCTTGCCCATATGCGAGCGAGCTATACCAGCCATGGACGCGAATTCATCCTGAGCGACTCCCTGCGCCAAGCGGGCAGCACGCACCGCTTGGCCGAAGGCCAGTGCCGGCTCGGCTTCATAGGTGGTTGTGCCAGGGGGGCGGCCCGGTTGAACGCTGCGCTTCTGCATCACCAGAAGCGTCGATCAATCGACCGAATTTAACCACGTTAAAGATATCTCTTTTGGCTATCATGGTGGCTCGCCTTTTTGATCCGATCGCTTTGTGGGGGCTCTCATGCACGACGCCACCAGCCAGTTTTCCTTTTCCAATTTCAGGCTTGCCATAGCGCCTGGCGTACCGTCATCGCATCTTTCGGCATTGCTTGCGTTGCAGCGTGCGGAAGAGCCGGAAGTCACCATTTCGTTTCATGAGGTCACAGCCGATGATTTGATTGCGGGACTTCGGGAAGGCCGCTACGACGCGGGCATGACGCTTGAAGGATCGAGCGATCCGTCGCTGAAAAGCCAACCTCTATGGACCGAGAACATGGCCGTCGCCATGCCGTTGCGCTTTCCCTTACTTGACCAGGCGAAGCTCACGATCGCCGAACTGTTGGACTACTCCGTCTTTCGCTGGCCTGCAGAGAATTGCCCTTTGCTGGATCAGCGGCTGCCTTCTCTTCCCGCGGTGAGTCAACAGAACATTCAGCGTGTCTCTTCCTTCGAGATGATCGCGCTATGGGTCGCTGCCGGCTACGGCGTCGGGGTATCCGCGCAATCGCGCATTGAGCATGCGCAGGGATGGGGCATTCACACACGGCCGCTGTCTGACGGACCCTACGAGATCGTGACCCACCTGCAGCGGCCCTGCGGACAAGCCGACGTTGTTTCAGAGCGGTTCGAGCGCAGAGCACTGCAGGTCGCCAAGAATGCTCCAACCTAGTCGAGTGCCAATGTCCTCGTTCTGCGTCTTCAGTTCAAGGTGCTACACGTGCATTAGGCATTCCACTCGCCAAGCAGCAGACATCACTCGCGCTCTATGACACGGAGCAGCGCCGTTCTACGCTTCGACATGGGGCCAAACGCCTTCGTGACCCCTTCAACGGGTTTCCCTGCCTGCAATGAGTCAAGGATGTCAGCCCAGTCCTGCATGATTACCTTGCGGGACTCCACAAACTTCGTGTGATCGTAGGGCGCGCGCGATGAGTCCTTGCTCTTTTTGGAATGAGCGAGTTGAAGATCGACCCGCTTCTCCGGATATCCCAACAGTCCAAGGATCGTCGTTGCGGTCGAGCGGAAGCCATGGGACGAAAACCGTCCGCCATAACCCATGCGCTTGAGTGCTTGATTGAGCGTCGTTGCCGACATCACTTGTCCCGGCTTTCTGTAGCTCGGGAACAATACTTTGCCGCCGCCAGTTAGAGCATGTAGTTCCCTAAGAGCGGCCACCGCCTGCCGTGACAGGGGAACCAGATGGGGGCGTCGCATCTTCATGCGCTCGGACGGAATCGACCACATGGCGTTGTCCAGGTCGAACTCTTCCCAGGAGGCCTTGCGCAGTTCTACGGTGCGCACGTAGGTCAAAGCCATCAGCTTGAGGGCGAGGACTGTCGTCTGGTAACCCCCTTCGTTGTCCACACGATTGAGAAAGTCCGGGATCTCTGCCCATGTCAACGGAGGGTTGTGGCGGACCTGAGGGCGCTTGACCAGTCCCTTGAGCAAGGCGGCAGGATCGTATTCGCAGAGACCTTGGGCAGCCGCATAACTGAAGATTTGCCCACACCACTGGCGGATGAGGATCGCCACAGTCTTCGCGCCACGAGCCGCCACATCCTTGATGATGGGGCGCAGATGTGGAGCCCTGATGCTGCTGATCGGCAACTTGCCAATCCGGGGGAAAACATCCTTCTCAAGGTAGCTGGTGACCTGGTTGGTGTAGTACTCGCTCCAGTGAGCATTGCTGACGATCCACTCCCGAGCAACGGTCTCGAACGTGCGTTCGTATGTGTCGGCCTGGAGGGCGATCGCCGCCTTTTTCTCCACGATGGGGTCGAGGCCCTTCTTGACCAACGCCTTTGCCCGGTCCCGTTCCGCACGGGCTGCCTCCAGCGTGACCTTTGGGTACACCCCGATTGAGTACACCTGTTCAGCGCCGCCCAGCCGGTAGCGGTACCACCAGAGCTTGGAGCCGTTGGGCTGAACGCGCAAAAAGAGGCTGCCTCCGTCCCGGAGTTGGTACACCTTGGGCCTGGGCTGCGCCGTTTCCACTTTGCGCGCCGAGAGAAGATTGAGTGCTGTGAGTGCCATGTGTATAACGCCTCCAGTTTGGCCCGTTACACACTCCATTACACACATGAGCACTGGATTTGTCCAGCTTTCAGAATCGCTCGATGGACGATCAACCCTTTAAAAACATAGACTTAGAGTTGTTCCATGGAGGTTGATAGACGCCAGTAGACCTCAATCGTAGTTATCGATCATCAGGAGCTTCATGCTTGCTCTCCGGCGAGTTGATCGGAGCCCGGCCCGCGCGAACCTGCGCGCAGGCGGACAAATTCGCGGTGCTCGTAGGCGATGCAGGCCTCCATCAGCTGGCGGTAGACGGCCTCCATCACATCGGGCTGGCCGCCCTCCTGCTCGGTGCGCTCGCGCACGCGCTGCACGATGGCCTCGATGCGCGCCTCGTCGCGCACCTGGTTCACATCGCCCTTGATGCGCGCGGCCTGCGTCATGTAGCCGATGCGCGTGACCAGCAGCGGCACCAGCACGTCGTCCAGCGCGTTCACTTGGCGGCGCACATCTTCCATGGTGGTGCAGCGCTGCACCAGATCGATAGCCTTGCTCATTCCAATCCCTCTTCCACCAGTTCCGCGGCGCGCAGCAGGGCGCGGGCCTTGTGCTCGGTTTCCTTCCATTCCAGCTCCGGCACGGAGTCGGCCACCACACCGGCCGAGGCCTGCACGTAGAGCGTGCCGTCCTTGATCACGCCGGTGCGGATGGCAATCGCCAGATCCATGTCGCCCGCGAAGCTCAGATACCCGCAGGCGCCGCCGTAGATGCCGCGCTTGGTGGGCTCGAGCCGGTCGATGATTTCCATGGCATGCACCTTGGGCGCACCGGTCAACGTGCCCGCGGGGAAGGTGGCCTTGAACACGTCCATGCTGTCCATGCCGTCCTGCAGAATGCCTTCCACGTTGCTCACGATGTGCATGACGTGGCTGTAGCGCTCCACGGCGAAGGCCTCGGTCACCTTGACCGTTCCGGTCTTCGCGATGCGGCCGATGTCGTTGCGCGCCAGGTCGATCAGCATCACGTGCTCGGCGCGCTCCTTGGGGTCGGCCACCAGTTCCTGCTCGGTGGCCTTGTCGGCCTCGGGAGTGGCGCCGCGCGCCCGCGTTCCGGCCAGCGGGCGGATGGTGATCTTCCGCCCCTCGGGCGTGTTTTCCTGGCGCACCAGGATCTCGGGGCTGGCGCCCACCACATGGAAGTCGCCCAGGTGGTAGAAGTACATGTAGGGGCTGGGGTTGAGCGAACGCAGCGCGCGGTACAGCGACAGCGGCGAGGCCGTGAAGCGCTTGTGGATGCGCTGGCCCACCTGCACCTGCATGAAGTCGCCCGCGGCGATCAGCTCCTTGGCCTGCTGCACGGCGGCCAGATAGTCCTGCTTGTCGAAGCTGCGCTGGGCCGGATGGCTTTCGCCGGCGCGGATCTGCGGCGCGCTCACCGAATAGCGCAGCTGGTCCTTGAGCTGGCGCAGCCGCTTCTTGGCGCGCGTATAGGCCTCGGGCTCGCCGGGGTTGGCGTAGACGATGAGGTAGAGCTTGCCCGACAGGTTGTCGATGACGGCCACCTCCTCGCACTGCAGCAGCATGATGTCCGGCGTGCCCAGCGAGTCCGGCGGGCAGGACTTCTCGAGCTTCTTCTCGATGTAGCGCACCGCGTCATAGCCGAAGTAGCCGGCCAGGCCGCCGCAAAAGCGCGGCAGCCCGGGCGTGAGCGCGACCTTGAAGCGCTTCTGGTAGGCGGCGATGAAGTCCAGCGGGTTGCCGCCGGCCGTCTCCACCACCTGGCCGTCGGTCACGACCTCGGTGCGGGCCTCGTCGCCGAAGCCGCTGGCACGCACGAAGCTGCGCGCCGGCAGGCCGATGAAGCTGTAGCGGCCGAAGCGCTCGCCGCCCACGACGGATTCCAGCAGGAAGCTGTACTTGCCGTCGCCGTTGGCATGGGCAAGCTTGAGGTAGAGGGAAAGCGGTGTTTCGAGGTCCGCAAAGGCCTCGATCAGCAGCGGGATGCGGTTATAGCCTTGGGCCGCGAGAGATTTGAATTCCAGTTCCGTGATCACGGGACAGCTCCGGGATACATGGCGCATCACTCACCTGCACGAATGCCTTCGGAAAACGCAGGTGACGCTTGCTGTGCTGGTAATGCGCCGGTTCATTCCAATTGGCCCGGGACGGGCCTCGGGTGCACGCCGGGCTCGTGCCGGAGTGCGTTCAGCGGTTCATGTGGGCAGGCTTGCGCCAGGGCCAGGCTCCCCGGTCTCCACAACCTGTAATGAACGTACGGTGAATGAACATGATGCGCGCAAGTGTAGCGCATCCCTGTGGCACCACCCAAAGACCCGCAGCCCCGCTCCCCGGAACAACCCGTATTGCTGCGTGCCGGCCCCGACGCCATCATGCGCCGCACGCAAAACAGCCACGGCCTGCGCAAAACAGTTTCACCGGTCACGCACCGGATGCGGCGCAGGTCCGGCACAAGAATGGAGGAGACAGCATGCCCATCCCCACCCCCTGCCGCGCTGCCTGGGCGGCCGCCACGCTGGCCGGGCTCCTGGCCGCCGCGGCACCGGCCATGGTCCGGGCCGCCGACAACGCCAACGCGGCCGTGCAGACGCTGCATGGCGTGCGCTACGAGCCGCACGCCGAGGTCGGCGGCCAGAAGCTGCGGCTCAACGGCGCGGGCACCCGCTACAAGGCTGTCTTCAAGGTCTATACCGCCGGCCTGTACCTGGAAAAGCCGGCCCGCAGCCTGCAGGAGATCGCAGCCCTGCCCGGCCCCAAGCGCATGAGCGTGACCATGCTGCGTGACATCGACTCGTCCGAACTGGGCAAGCTGTTTTCGCGCGGCATGGAGGACAACATGGAGCGCGCGGCCTTTTCCAAGCTGGTGCCGGGCGTGCTGCGCATGAGCCAGATCTTCACCGACCACAAGAAGCTGCTGGCCGGCGAGACCTTCACCGTCGACTGGATTCCCGGCCACGGCACGCAGGTCACCGTCAAGGGCCAGCCTCAGGGCGAGCCGTTCAAGGAGCCGGAGTTCTTCCAGGCCCTGCTGGGCATCTGGCTGGGCCCGCATCCGGCCGACGAGCAGCTCAAGAAGGCATTGCTCGGCGAGGCCTCCTGACACGGCAGCGCAGGCCGCTGCGGATCACTCCGCGTTCAGCAGATCGCGGTAATAGCCGGGCAGGGCGAACAGCGCGCCATGCACTTGCGCGTTGTAGTACCGCAGATCGCCCACCCGGCGCTGCTGGAGCCGCTCGGCCACCTGCTGCGCCGTCAGCGCCGTGGGGTCCAGGCTGTCCGAAGCCACGGCCAGCCCCCAGTAGGCCCCGTACAAGGGGATGTACAGGCCGTAGCAGCGCACCACCGCAAACTGCGCGCGCAGGCGGCGCGTCAGAGCGGCCACCTGCGGGCCGTGGAATACCGGGCTGCCCAGGTGCAGCACCAGCGCGCCATCCGGCTCCAGCACACGCTTCATGCGCTGCAGCGCGGCCGGCGCATAAAGGCTTTCGGCCGGCGTATCGGGATCGGTCAGGTCCATGAGCACCAGGTCGAAGCGCTCCTCGGTACGGTCGACCAGGGCCATGCCGTCGCCGATGCAGATCTGCACGCGTGCATCGTCGAGGGCGCCGCGGTGCACGGCCTGCAGGTGCTGGCGCGCGCACTGCACCACGGCCTCGTCGAGCTCGGCAAGCACCACCCGCTCCAGCCCGTGCTTGAGCAGCTCCTCGGCCGCACCGCCGTCGCCGCCGCCGAGGATCAACGCCTTGCGCGGCGCGGCATGCGCCGTGGCGGCCGGGTGCACCAGCGCCTCGTGATAGAAGAACTCCTCGCCTTCCGAGGTCATGAAGCGCCGGTCCAGGCGCAGCACCTTGCCGAACTGCGGCGTGTGCAGCAGCTCCAGCTGCTGGTAGGCCGTCTGCCGGGTTTCGCAGGGCACGGCCTCGTAGCCGAAGCGCGCATGCGGCGCCAGCTGCTCCATGGCCCATTGCGGCGCAGCATCTGCCGCGGCAGCGGGCACGCAGGCCGCCACTTCAGGCGGGCGGGCCGCCGCCAGGCCGATATCGCCGCGCATCAGCTGCTGGCGCACCGCGCGGGCCGGCGCGTAGGCGGCAATCACGCCCTCCATCAGGGCCCGGGCCTTGCTGGAGTTGTCGGCCGAGAAGTTGCACACATAGACGTCGATGGTGACGCTGCCGGTCTCGGGCCAGGTATGGATGGCCAGATGCGACTCGGCCAGCAGCACCGTGCCGGTCACGCCTCCGGGCTGCCCGTCATAGGGCGGGAACTTGACCCACTTGTCATCCACCAAGGTCAGGCCCGAGGCCTGTGTCTGCTCGCGGCACAGCCGGGCGATGGCGTCGGCATCGAGCATGTAGCGCTCGTGGCCCGAGCATTGGTAAAGATCGGCGGTCAGGTGCAGTCCGTGCATGTCGCGTGAGTCCTCCTTTGTTCCACGCCGGACCCGGGTCCGGCGCTGACGACACAAAGCCGACGACTCTAGCAAACAGGCCTATCCGCACCTTTTCCTGCCAGAAATGCGGACAAAAATCCCTATCACCCCGCAAGCTGCGCCAGGCTGTCCAGATGCGCCTGCGCCGCCACGGCCGTGATGGGCTGGCCATGGTTGTAGCCGTAGGTCATGAGCACCACGGGGCAGCCTGCGGCCTGGGCGGCCTGGGCATCGTTGCTCGAATCCCCGACCATCAGCGTACGTGCCGGCTGGCTGCCCAGGGCCTCGCAGGTCTTGAGCAAAGGCATGGGATCGGGCTTCTTGCGCTCGAAGGAGTCGCCGCCGAACACCTGATCGAAGAAACCGTCCAGGCCCTTGGCCGCCAGCAGCGGCCGGGTGAAGGACAGCGGCTTGTTGGTCAGGCAGGCCAGGCGCAGCCCGCGTGCCTTGAGCGCCTCCAGGCCTTCGCGCACGCCCGGGTAAACGTCTGCGAATTGGCCGTTGATGGCCAGGTAGTGGTGCTCGTAGCGCTGCCAGGCCCGCGGATACGCACCTTCCACGTCCTGGGCGCCCACATGCGCGAGCACGGAGCGGATCAGGTGTTCTGAGCCCTTGCCCACCATGTGTTCGATGGCCTGTGGTGCGATCGGCGGCAGCTGCAGGTCGGCCAGCATGCGGTTGAGCGCCTCGGCGAAATCGCCCAGCGTGTTCACCATGGTGCCGTCCAGGTCCACCATCACGGCGTCGAGTTCCAGAGCCTGGCTGGAAGCGGGCAGGTTCAGTTGCATGACTATCAATTCAATAGCTATCAGCGCTTGATGGCAGAGCGCCAAATACCAAAAAAACCAGGAATCCTGCAAGCTCCTGGCCTGCAGGCTCCCGCGCGCAAGGCCCGGTCAACCGGCCAGGTTGGCGCGCATGGCGTTGATCACGGCCTTGTAGTCGGGCCTGCCGAAGATGGCGCTGCCGGCCACGAAGGTGTCGGCGCCGGCATCGGCCACGGCGCGGATATTGCTCTCCTTGATGCCGCCGTCCACTTCCAGGCGGATGTCCTTGCCGCAGGCCTCGATGCGCTTGCGCACGGCCTCGATCTTGCGCAGCGTGCTGTCGATGAAGCTCTGGCCGCCGAAGCCCGGGTTCACGCTCATCAGCAGGATCAGGTCGAGGTCCTCGATCACCCAGTCCAGCACGTCCAGCGGCATGGCGGGATTGAAGGTCAGGCCGGCCTTGCAGCCGTGGGCCTTGATGTTCTGGATGCTGCGGTGCACGTGGGCCGAGGCATCGGGGTGGAAGCTGATGTAGTCGGCCCCCGCCTTGGCGAATGCCGTGGCCAGTTCGTCCACAGGCTGGATCATCAGATGCACGTCGATGGGCACGGGCCGGCCGTCGGGCGTCACGGCATGGGGCTTCAGGGCCTGGCAGACCATGGGGCCGAAGGTCAGGTTCGGCACGTAGTGGTTGTCCATCACGTCGAAGTGGATCCAGTCGGCGCCGGCGGCGATGACATTGCGCACCTCTTCACCCAAACGGGCGAAGTCGGCTGACAGGATGGAGGGGGCAATACGGTAGGTGGGGCTCATGGGGCAGGATTGTCGCAGTTACCATTGCACCATGCCGATGAACGAGTTTCTGGTCCAAGTCCAGCCCGCCTACCTGCCCGAGCAATCGGCGCCGGCCGCTGGCGTCTATGTGTTTTCCTACACCATCACCGTCACCAATGCGGGGGACGTGCCTGCGCAGCTGATCGCGCGGCACTGGATCATCACCAACGAACTGGGCCATGTGGAAGAGGTCAAGGGCCTGGGCGTGGTGGGGCGCCAGCCGCTGCTGCAGCCGGGCGAATCGTTTGAGTACACCAGCGGCTGCCAGCTGCGCACGCCCACGGGCACCATGCAGGGCACGTACCTGTGCGTGAATCATGAAGGTGAAACCTTCAGCTGCGAGATTCCGCTGTTCGTGCTGCAGATGGACGGCTCCTGCGACCTCATGCCCACACCCGAAAAGCGCGTGCTGCATTGATGAGCACCGCCTCCCACCCGATCTTTTCCTTTTCCGGCGGCCGCCACGGCGCACTCCTTACTCACCGCGCATGAAGCGAACCACTCTCGACCTGGAAGGCCTGATCGCCCAGCTCAACCCCGAAGCGGACCTGGCCCAGCGGCATCTGTGGCTTATCCACCTGTTCGAATGGATACGCGCGCCCAAGCCGTCGACCGACCTGGCCGTGGAGCGCGTGCGCACCGTGGTCGAGGCCTTCGAGGCGCGCCCCGAGGCGCGCGCACGGCTGCAGGCCTGGTGGCTCAAGCTGATCTCCACGGTGGACATCACGGCGCTGCTGGCCGACTTCGGTTTTGCGCCGCGCACGGCCATGATGAGCGAGGTGGCCGAGCGCATGCGCTACAAGCTGCTGCCCAGCACGCCCGAGACGGTGGACGCCTCGGAACTCTTCATGCTCGCCCTGCCCGATGAATTCGACGCGCGCTGGCTGCATGCCGTGGACGCCGAGCTGATGCAGCGCATCGCCGCGCTGATCGCGCCCCATGAGGAAAACACCGTCAGCTTCTGGGAAACCAGCCTGCTGGATGCCATCACCTATTGCGCAGGGCAGATCCTGTCCAGCGGCTTTGCGCCCGAGCTGCGCCTGCGCATGAGCGAGAAGGACCGCGAGGAAAAGCCCTTCCATGCGCTGATCCACGATGTGGAGAATTTGCGCGTGGAGGTGCTGCTGCCGCTGCGCACCAACGACCGGCGCGACGCCGCCGCGGCCCGGCTGCGCGAGCGGCTGGATGCGTGCCGCGCTGCCGTGGCCTCGGTCTATTCCTACTTCGAGGCCGAGGGCATTTCCGTGGGTCTGGTGTTCCGCCTGCGCCAGCTGCGCGCGCGCATTCTGCGCGTGCGCCGCCTGCTCGACTGCCTGCTGGCCGCCAACCGCGCCTACGAGACTTCGGAGCTGCTGGCCAACCTGGTCTCCGTGGGCATAGAGCGGCGCAGCGTGCGCGCCCTGCTGTCCACCAATACCTCGCTGCTGGCCGCCAAGGTGGCCGAGCGCAGCGCCGAGACCGGCGAACACTACATCACGCGCGACGGCTCCGAATACCGCCGCATGCTGGCCAAGGCAGCAGGCGGCGGCCTGGTGATGGCCTTCACCACGCTGGCCAAGTTCGCGCTGTATGCGCTGGGCCTGTCGGTGTTCTGGTCGGGCTTGGCGGCGGGCCTGAACTACGCCATCAGCTTCGTGCTGATCCAGATGCTGCACTTCACGGTGGCCACCAAGCAGCCGGCCATGACGGCGCCCGCCATGGCGGCCAAGCTCAAGGACCTGCAGAACGAGGAATCGATCACCGCGTTCGTGGACGAGGTGGCCCACCTCGTGCGCTCGCAGGTGGCGGCCATCTTCGGCAACGTGCTGGTGGTGGGCCCGGCCGCCCTGCTGCTGTCGCTGGGCTTTGCCCGGCTCGCCGGCCATGCGCCGCTGGACGGGCCCCATGCCGTGGGCGTGCTCAGCTCGCTAAGCCTGCTCGGTCCCTCGGTGCTGTTTGCGGCCTTCACGGGCGTGCTGCTGTTCGTCAGCAGCCTGATCGCCGGCGGCGTGGAAAACTGGTTCGTGCTGCGGCGCATCGATTCCGTGATCCGCTTCAACCCCGCCATCACGCGCGCCCTGGGTAGCACGCGCGCCAACCGCTGGGCGCTGTTCCTGCGCAAGAACATCTCGGGCCTGGCCTCCAATATCTCCCTGGGCCTGATGCTGGGGCTGGTGCCCGCATTCGCCGGCTTTTTCGGCCTCGGCCTGGAGGTGCGCCACGTCACGCTGTCCACCGGGCAGATCGGCGTGGCCGCGGCCACGCTGGGCTGGGAGGCGCTGCATACCCACATTTTCTGGTGGGCCGTGGCCATGCTACCCTTTAACGCAGCACTGAATGTTGGCGTGAGCTTCTACCTCGCATTCCGCGTGGCGCTGCGCGCGCACAACGTCAGCGGCGTGGACCGGTCGCGCATTTATGCGGCCATCCGACGGCGCATGTGGCGTTCGCCACTGAGTTTCTTCTGGCCATAGGGCCTGCGCCACACAGCCAGACTTCACGATCCGGGAGCGGTACTTGCCTCCGCCCCCTGGCCCCGATCCCAGGCCTTCCGCCGGGCCCGCCCTCAGCGGGATCTGCACGGCAAACGCCAGGCGTTGCCAGGGACGGGGCAATCTTTGCGGCGGAGCGCCTGCGCGCCGCCGCGCCACGACAGAGCAAAGGAGAGCCTATGAACGACATCCTGAATCTCTGGTCACAGTGGCTGCGCCCCTCGGCGGGGCTCGCAGCCGTGCACTGGGCCATCTTGCTGGCACTGGCCTCGATCGCGGGCTATCTGTGCCAGCGGCACATGGGCATGCCCAAGGTCGTCGGCTATTCGCTCGTGGGCGCGCTGGCCGGCTTCCTGGGCTTTTCGGGCGTGCAATGGCCGCTGCAGGGCGCCGTGCTGTTCCTCGTGGAGCTGGGCGCCTCGGTGGTGCTGTTCGAATGCGGCGGCCGCATCACGCTGCGCTGGTTCCGCCACAACCCCATGGTGCTGGTGCAGAGCATTCTGGAGTCCGCGCTCAGCTTCACGGCGGTCTATCTGCTGCTGCGCCTGATCCAGCTGGATGCCAAGATCGCTGCCCCCCTGGCCATCATCGCCATGGCCTCCTCGCCCGTGCTGCTGCGCCGCGTGGCCGAGGACATGCATGCGGCCGGCCCCGTGACCGACCGGGCCATGGTGCTGGCCACCCTGTCCACGCTGTACATGCTGACGCTGGGCAGCGCACAGGCGCAATCGGTGGCGCGGCCCGAGGCATCGCTGCTGGGCACGCTGGCCTCGATCATGGTGGTGCTCGGCGTCTCCGCGGCCATGGCCGTGCTGCTGGGCCTGCTGATGCGCCTGTCGCTGCGCATCATGAGCCCGACCAGCGAGAACACGTCCATTCTGATGCTGGCGCTGATCGCGGCCACCACGGCCGTCTCGTCCCACCTCGGCGGCTCTGCCCCGCTGTCCGCCCTGCTCGGCGGGCTGCTGCTCAAGCACCTGCACCCGCGCCCCTGGGCCTGGCCGCGCCAGATGGGCACGGCCTCGACGCTGCTGACCATGCTGATGTTCGTGCTGGTCTCGGGCGTGGCAGCCACGGCATCCTGGGGCGGCACCGTGGTGCTGGCCGTGCTGGCCCTGGTGGGCGCGCGCCTGCTGGCCAAGACCGTGGGCGTGACGCTGGGCAACCTGGGCTCGGGCACGAGCTGGCGCCAGTCGATCTGGGTAGCCTGCGCGATGACGCCCATGTCGGCCGTGGCCCTGCTGATCACCTCGCAGTATGTGCTGGCCATGCCCCAAGCCGGCCCCCTGATCGCGGGCATTGCCCTGCCCGTCATCCTGCTGCTGGAGCTGGCCGGATCGGCCGTTGCCACCTGGGCGCTGCACCGCGCCGGCGAAGGCGCCGGCTGGCGCGAGATACGCCACGAAACCGGCACGCCCAGCCAGACTGCGCCCGCACCGCTGATGCCCGACACCTCGGAGGACCGCCATGCCGCTTGAGCCATTCCACGATTCTTCGCCGCTGACGCTGGGTGTGGAGCTGGAGCTGCAATTGCTCAGCAGCCACGACTACAACCTGGCCCCTTACGCGCCCGACATGCTGCGCCTGATGCACAAGGAATCCGTGCCCGGCAGCGTGGTGCCCGAGATGACCAGCAGCATGATCGAGATCTCGACCGATGTCTGCCACAGCGCCTCCGAGGTCCATGCCCAGCTCGCGCAGACGCGCGACGCCCTGGTGCGCAGCGCGGACAAGCTCAACATCGCCGTGGCCGGCGGCGGCACGCATCCGTTCCAGCTGTGGCACCAGCAGCGCATCTACGACAAGCCGCGCTTCCAGGAGCTGTCGGCGCTGTACGGCTATCTGAGCAAGCAGTTCACCATCTTCGGCCAGCATGTGCACATCGGCTGCCCGAGCGCCGATGCGGCACTGGTCATGCTGCACCGCATGTCGCGCTACATCCCGCACTTCATCGCGCTGTCGGCTTCCAGCCCCTTCGTGCAGTCGCAGGACACGGCCTTCGACTCGGCGCGGCTGAATTCGGTGTTCGCCTTCCCGCTGTCGGGCCGCGCGCCCTGCGTGCTGCGCTGGTCCGAGTTCGAGCAGTACTTCGAGAAGATGACGGCCACGGGCGTGGTCAAGAGCATGAAGGACTTCTATTGGGACATCCGCCCCAAGCCCGAGTTCGGCACCATCGAGGTCCGCGTCTTCGACACGCCGCTGACCATCGAGCGCGCCGCGGCCCTGGCCGGCTATGTACAGGCGCTGGCGGCCTGGTTCCTGGATACGGAGCCCTTCACGCCGCAGGAGGACGACTACCTGGTCTACACCTACAACCGCTTCCAGGCCTGCCGCTTCGGCCTGCAGGCCGTCTATGTGGACCCGGCCACGGGCCAGCACATGCCGCTGGCCGAGCACATCGCGCGCACCATGGATGCCATCGCGCCGCAGGCCGAGCGCCTGGGCGCGGCCAAGGTGCTGCAGACGCTGCGCAGCGACGTGCAGGCCGGCAGCAACGACGCGCGCTGGCTGCGCGACCGCCAGCGCGAGGAGCAGTTGCTGGCCGAGGTTTCGCGCCAGGCATCGCTGCGCTTTCGCGGCACGGCGGCCTGAGGCGGGCGCGGGACAGCAGCCTATTCGGGCTGTATGCCCGCCGCCTGGATCACCTGGCCCCACTTGCGGGTTTCGGCCGCCTGGAAGGCCGCCAGCTCCCGGGGCGACGCGCTCCAGCCCTCGGAGCCCGACATCTCGAAGAAGGATTGGGCGCCCGGGCTGTGCACGGCGTCGGACAGCAGGCGGTTGAGCTTGGCCACCACGGCCTGGGGCGTTCCGGCCGGCGCATAGGCGGCAAACCAGTAGCCCATGTCATAGCCCTTGACGCCGGCCTCTTCCAGCGTGGGCACATCGGGCAGCTGCGGGCTGCGCCTGGTGGTCGAATAGGCCAGCGCGCGCAGCTTGCCGGACTTGATCTGGGGCACGCCGGTCGAGGTGTCGGTGATCATCAGATCGATCTGGCCGCCCAGCAGATCGGTGATGGCCAGCGGATTGCTCTTGTAGGGCACGTGCATCAGGTCCACGCCGGCCAACTGCTTGAGCATTTCGCCAGCCACGCGGCTCGACGAGCTGCCGCTGCCGAACGACAGCTTGCCGGGCTGCTTCTTCGCCGCGGCCAGCAGGTCTGCCACGCTCTTGTACGGCGCATCGGCGCGCACCACCAGCACCTGGCCGCCCTTGCCCAGGCCGGCCACGGGCGCGAAATCCCTGACCGCGTCATACGGCAGCTTCTTGTACAGGTGCTGGTTGGCCGCATGCGTGGTGTTGGTGGTGATCAGCACCGTGTAGCCGTCAGGCGCGGAGCGCGCCACCTGCTGGGCCGCGATCATGCCGCTGGCGCCGCCCTTGTTCTCGACCACCACGGGCTGCCGGCTGGCCGTGCTCACGGCCTGGCCCAGTGCCCGCGCCAGCTGGTCCGTGGCACTGCCGGCCGCAAACGGCACGACAAAGGTGATGGGCTTGGACGGATAGTCCTGCGCCAGTGCGGGCGCCGTGGCCGCCACGGTGCAGGCGGCCAGCGCCAGCAGGTTGCGGCGCGAGAAATGGCGGGAAATGTTCATGTCTGTCTCCTTTGTTGTGGTGAATGGTCCGAGGGGGCTATTCAGGCGCCAGATGCGGCAGCAGCGCGGCCGGCACGTCGACCGGCATCTGCAGCAGCCAGTACGACAGCGCCTTGCCATGGCTGTCGAGGTTGAGCGCGTCGTTGACGCCGCCGTCCAGCATCTCGTCCAGCACCCAGTTCATGGCCTGCAGGCGTTCCAGCACGAAGCGCTGCACGCGCGCAGGCTGCCGCGCCGCGAAATGCGCGGCCACCCGCTGCTCGGTGACCTGCTCCACCAGCACCGGCCAGCAGGCGGCATTCCAGGCGATCAGGCTGATGTTGGAGCGGTTGCCCTTGTCGCCCGTGCGTCCGTGGGCCAGGCGGTACAGCGGCACCGTGCTTGTCTGTGGCGTGCTGTTCATGCAGTGTCCTCCCCGGCCCAGTTCCAGCCCGTGGCAATGCAGTGCTGCGGCAGCAGGCAGGACACCGTGCCCAGCCGCGCGCGCAGCGCCGTGCGCACCCCGCCGCCGCCGGCCGGCCCGCAGGTGTAGAGCGCATTGACCTCGCGCGGCAGGCGCTGCGCCTCGGCCCGGGTGGGGCGCAACCAGGCAGCGCGCAGGCGCACGTCCTGGTGCGTGCCAACCGACGGGGACAGCGCTTCGCGCCAGCGGCCGGCGTCATCGCCCAGCACGCTGGCCACGCCTATCCAGTCCAGGCGCAGGCCGCCTGCGGCCTCGCCGCCCAGGCGTTCGCGCAGCACGTCACCGGCCAGCCGGGCACGCTCCAGTGCCCGCGGGCCGGCATAGGAGATTTCGCCCTCGGCCAGCCAGCCCGAGGCATGGCAGACATTGACCTTGTAGTGGCCGTTGTGCGCATGGCCGCGCACGCCGCTCAGGCGCACGGCGTCGGGCCCCGCCTGGCGCACCTCGGCGTCACGGAGATCGGCCACCACATCGGGCGTGAGGTAGGCGGCCGGATCGTGCACCTCGTACAGCAGCTGTTCCTTGACCGAGCGCTCGCTGACCAGGCCACCCGTGCCCTCGGGCTTGGTGATGGTGCAGTCGCCCGAGCTGTCGATGATGGCAATGGGATAGCCGAGCCGCGCCAGGCCCTGCACGTCCTTGAAGCCGGGATCGGCGAAATAGCCGCCCGTGACCTGGGCCCCGCATTCGAGCAGATGGCCGGCCATGGTTGCGCGCGCCAGACGGTCCCAGTCGTCCCAGGCCCAGCCGAAATGCGCCACGGCCGGCCCCAGGGTCAGAGAAGGGTCGGACACGCGCCCGGCCACCACGATCTCGGCGCCGGCTTGCAGGGCCTCGGCGATCGCCCTCGCACCGATATAGGCATTGGCGCTGACCAGCGCTTCCTCGGGGAAGTCCTTGCCCAGCGCGGACCGCAGCGCCTCGCGGTGCGCCGGGCCGCTGACATCGTCGCCATGCACGACGGCGATGCGCGGCGCACGCAGGCCCAGGCGCCTGGCCAGCCCGGCAATGCAGCGCGCCGCCCCCTGCGGGTTGGCTGCGCCGAAATTGCTCACGATGCGTATGCCGTGCGCCAGGCAGTCGGCCAGCACGGGCTGCAGCAATTCTTCGAGCAGCGGCTCGTAGCCGGCATCGGGTTGCTCGCGGCGCGCAAGCTGGGCCAGGGCCAGCGTGCGCTCGGCCAGGGTCTCGAAAATCAGGCAGGCGGGCTGGCCGCTGGCCGCCAGGGCCTGCACCACGGGCGCGGCCGCGTCGGTGCGGTCGCCCGAGAAGCCGGCCGCGCATCCCACCCGCAATGGAGGTTTTTCCAGGTTCTGCATGGGAGCCAATGTAGGCAACGCCTGTTAATCTGTGAAATCGATTATTCAGATCGACTCATCCAAATTCCAGATGAATATTTCTTCGCGGCAGCTCGACGCCTTCATCGCTTTGGCCCGGCTCAGCAATTTCACGCTGGCAGCCCGGCGCTGCCATCTGTCGCAGCCGGCTTTCAGCGCCTTGATCAAGGGCCTGGAGGACGGAGTGGGGGTGCGCCTGTTCGACCGCAGCACGCGCCATGTGGCGCTGACTCCGGAAGGAGCGCAGTTCCTGGAGGCCGCGCAGCGCATACGCACCGATCTGGGCGACGCCGTGCAGGGCCTGCGCGAGGCGGCGGCCCTGCAGCGCGGGCGCGTGTCCATCGCCCTGCTGCCTTCGCTGGCTGCGGCCTGGCTGCCGCCCGTGCTGGCGCTGTTCCATGCACGCCATCCGGGCATACTGCTGCAGGTGTCGGACCTGCTGTCCGAGCCCTGCATCGCCCAGGTGGCATCGGGCCAGGCGGACCTGGCGCTGGCCGCCATACGCGCCGACACCGAGGAACTGCAGGCCGAGTGGTTCTGCGCCGACCAGTTGCACCTGGTGTGCCGTACCGGCCATCCGCTGGCCGCGCTGGCGGCGCCGCGCATGGCCGATCTGCAGCCCTACCCCTTCATCCAGCTGGCGCGCCACAGCAGCGTGCGCCAGTACCTCGAATCCCAGGCCGCTGCGCCCGCGCTCGACACCCTGCTCGAAGTCGAGCATCTGGCCACGGTGATGGGCATGGTGCGCGCGGGCCTGGGCATCAGCGTGGTGCCGGCACTGGCCCTGTTCCACTTCGGCCAGCCCGATCTCGTGACCCGGCCGCTGGACGATGCCCACCGCCGGCGCGACCTGTATCTGGTGCGCAGGCGCCACCGCAGCCTGTCGCCAGCCGCCCAGGCCTTTCATGCGCTGGCACTGGAGCACCGGCCCCGCACCACCGGCGGGGCGCCAGCGGATGCCGCACAATAGCCTGTACGACTTGCGCAAGTCCCGGCCCGGTTACTGCATATGACTTCCTCTCCTACCGATCTTCCCGCCCCCGCACGCATTGCCGTCATGGGCGCCGGCGCCGTGGGCTGCTACTACGGCGGCATGCTGGCGCGCGCGGGGCACTCCGTGGTGCTCATCGGCCGGCCCGCGCATGTGCAGGCCGTGCAGCGTGACGGCCTGCGGCTGCAGACCCAGAGCTTCGACGAGCGCATACGCCTCGAAGCCAGCTGCGACGCGGCTGCCGTGGCCGGTGCGCAGCTGGTGCTGATGAGCGTCAAATCCACCGATACCGAGGCGGCCGCCGAGCAGCTGCGTCCCCACCTCGCTCCGGACGCCCTGATCGTCACGCTGCAAAACGGCGTGGACAACGCGCGCCGCCTGCGCGCGGCCCTGCCCGGCCAGGCCGTGGCCGCCGCCGTGGTCTATGTGGCGGTGGAAATGGCGGGCCCCGGCCATGTGCGACACCATGGGCGCGGCGAGCTGCTGCTGGAACCGGCGCCGGCCAGCGCGGCAGCGGCCGACCTGCTCCACAGGTCCGGCGTGCCCACGCAGATTTCGGCCGATGCGGAGGCCGCGCTCTGGACCAAGCTCGTCATCAACTGCGCCTACAACGCGCTCTCGGCCATTGCGCGCCAGCCCTACGGCCCGCTCGTGCAGCAGGCTGGCGTGGCGCAGGTGATGGACGACGTGGTCGGCGAATGCCTGGCCGTGGCGCGCGCCGAGAACGTGGTGCTTTCGGAGCCGAAGATACGCGAGGCCGTGCACGGCCTGGCGCGCAGCATGCCCGCACAATACTCGTCCACCGCCCAGGACCTGATGCGCGGCCGCGGCACGGAGATCGACCACCTCAACGGCCACATCGTGCGCCGCGGCGCCGCTCACGGCATTCCCACGCCGGCCAACCGCGTGCTGCATACACTGGTCCACCTGGTGCAGCACCAGCCCTCACACGACTGAAAAGAACCTACCGTGGGTGAATTCGACCTGATCCGCCGCTTTTTCCAGCGCCCCGTGCGCCATGCCGCCCTGGGCGTGGGCGACGATTGCGCGCTGCTCGCGCCCCGGCCCGGCATGCAACTGGCCATCTCCAGCGACATGCTGGTCGAAGGCCGCCACTTCTTTGCCGATGTCGACCCCGCCGCGCTGGGCCACAAGGCGCTGGCAGTGAACCTCAGCGACCTGGCCGCCTGCGGCGCCAGGCCGCTGGCCTTCACGCTGGCCCTGGCCCTGCCCAGGGCCGACGAGGCCTGGGTCGGCGGCTTTGCCCAGGGCCTGCTGGCGCTGGCCGACGTGCATGGCTGCGAGCTGATAGGCGGCGACACCACGCAAGGCCCGCTCAACATCTGCATCACCGTGTTCGGCGAAGTGCCTGCGGGCCAGGCCCTGCTGCGCAGCGGCGCCCGGCCGGGCGACGACATCTATGCCAGCGGCACGCTGGGCGATGCGCGCCTGGCGCTGGAAGCCATGCTGGGCCATGTGGCCCTGCCCCTGGAAGCGCTGCAGGCCGCGCGCCGGCGGCTGGAACGCCCCACGCCCCGCGTGGCCCTGGGCCTTGCGCTGCGCGGCATTGCCAGCAGCGCACTGGACGTGAGCGACGGCCTGACCGGCGACCTGGGCCATATCCTGCGGGCCAGCGGCGTGGGCGCCACGCTGGATGCGCAAGCCACTTCGCAGTTGATAGCTGCCCGCGCACTGTTTACAAGCGCCGACAGCTCTTTGCCGCCAGATCTCCTGCACCAGTGCACGCTGGCGGGCGGCGACGATTACGAGCTGGCGTTTACGGCACCGGCATCCCGCCGCGAGGCCGTGCAGGAGGCCGCCCGGCATGCCGGCGTGCCGGTCACGCGCATCGGCACGGTGGAGGACGCGCCCGGCCTGCGCGTGGTGGACGGCAACGGACAGCCGCTGGCCGCGCGCTACGCCTCGTTCGACCATTTCGGGAGCATCTGAGTGATCGTCCGCGACCGACCCTCCCTGCTGCGCCTGTTCCTCATCGTGCGGGGCTCGGTGATCGTGAGGATCTACCCTCAGCTCCTGCTGCTGTTTGCGCTGTCCTGCCTCGTGATCACACTGCACCGCGCCTACCCGGGCTCGGTGCCGGCCATGCCCAGCGCACCGTTCTCGCTGCTGGGCATCACGCTGTCGATCTTCCTGGGTTTTCGCAACAACGCCAGCTATGACCGCTGGTGGGAGGCACGCAAGGACTGGGGCCAGCTGCTCTACACCATGCGCGACTTCGCCCGCCAGACCCAGCTGCTGGAAGATCTGCCGGACGGCGCGCAGCCGCGGCGCGAACTGCTGCAGCTGGGCGTGGGCTTCACGCACCTGCTTGTCGATCACCTGCGCTCTGCCAATCCGCGCGGCAAGGCCGCGGCCTGGCTGCCGTCCGCGCTGCAGCAGCAATTGCCGGCCAGCCGCAACGCGCCCGATCTGGTGCTGCGCCACATCGGGGCCCGGCTGGCGCAGCTGCGCCGGCAAGGCCGCATCAGCGACATCGAATACAGCCTGCTGGACGCCACCGTGGGCCGCATGTCGCTGGTGCTGGCGGCCTGCGAGCGCATCCGCAACACGCCCGTGCCCTTCGGCTACACGCTGCTGATGCACCGCACGGCCTATCTGTTCTGCTTTCTGCTGCCCTTCGGCTTTGTCGATTCGCTGGGCTGGGCCACGCCGTTCGCCACCACGCTGATCGCCTATACCTTCTTCGGGCTCGACGCGCTGGGCGAGGAACTCGAAGAGCCCTTCCACCTGCACCCCAACGGCCTGGCGATCGCGGCCATGGCCGACGTGATCGAGATCAATCTGCGCGAGGCGCTGGGCGAGACGGACCTGCCGCCGCTGCCCATGCCCGTCGCCGACCTGCTGACCTGACGCAATGACCGACAACCTATCGCAAGACCTGCCGCAAGCGCCCATGCATGCCGCGCCAGACGCTATCCATATAAAAGCGCCACAGGACGCCCCCATCGCGCATCCCTCGGTGGCCTTCATGCTGCGCCACCCGGCCCATCTGATCGCCATCGGTTTCGGCTCGGGCCTGCCGCGCATCGCACCCGGCACCGTGGGCACGCTATGGGCCTGGGTGGCCTACCTGGTGCTGCAACTGTGGCTGGACAAGGCGCAGATCGGCTGGCTCATCGCCGCCGGCATCCCCGTGGGCTGGTGGGCCTGCACGGTCACGGCACGGCACATGCGCGTGGCCGACCCCGGCCATGTAGTGTGGGATGAGATCGTGGCCTTCTGGATCGTACTGTGGCTGACCATGCCCATGGGTTTCTGGGGCCAGTGCGCGGCGTTTGCGCTGTTTCGCTTCTTCGACGCGGTCAAGCCGCAGCCCGTCCAATGGGCCGACCGGCTGTTCAAGGGCTTCGGCCCGCGCGGCGGCTGGGGCATCATGTTCGACGACCTGGTGGCCGCCTTCTGCGCCCTGCTGGTCATGGCGCTCTGGAAGCACTTCACCCACTGACCCGGCAAACTGCACCCATGTCCACGACTACTCCCCAATTGGTAGAACAGCTGGCCGAACGCCTGATGGAAAAAGGCTGGATGCTGGCCACGGCCGAAAGCTGCACAGGCGGCATGATTGCCGCGGCCTGCACCGACCTGGCCGGCTCCAGCAACTGGTTCGACCGCGGCTTCGTGACCTACTCCAACGAGGCCAAGCAGGACATGCTGGGCCTGCCCCAGGCACTGATCGCCGCGCACGGCGCCGTCAGCGAGCCCGTGGCCCGTGCCATGGCCAGCGGCGCCGTGGCGCATTCGCGCGCACGCTGCAGCGTGGCCGTGACCGGTGTGGCCGGCCCTGGCGGCGGCAGCGAGGCCAAGCCCGTGGGCACGGTCTGGTTCGGCTGGCATCTAGAGGGGGACAGTCCGCAAACGCATGCCGAGTGCCTGCGCTTCGACGGCGACCGCGCCCAGGTACGGCAAGCCACCGTGCGGCATGCGCTGCACAGACTGCTGCAGCTGATGGCGTGACTAGGACTTCAAGGCCCTGACGAGCTTGAGCGCAATGTCCTTGAGCGGCGCATCGAGCTGGCGGTAGCTTTCCAGCAGCCGCAGTTCGTCTGCGGGCAAGGCCGCCGGCTCGCTCTCCAGCCCTGCCGTCAGCTCCAGCGCCGTGGTCTGCAGCGCCAGCGCCACACGCGCCAGGGTGTCGTTCCTGAGCGTGCGGATGGCGCCCGATTCGATCTGCGACACGGCCGAGGCCGTGATGCCCGCCGCCTCGGCCAGCCGCGCCTGGCTCATGGCCAGCGCATGGCGGCGCGCGCGTATGCGCTCACCAATATGCTTCATGGTCTGCGTATCTGCCAACAGAAATGGAACCGAGCTGGGCGCTCGAACTCGCGCGCACCAGGCCAGAGACATCGAGCAGGGGCCGCCCCGCAGCGAGGAGGTCGTCCCGTTGCACGTCGCCCCTTACAGGGGGAGCGGTGCAGCCGCTCAGGGGGTGGCTATATCATCCTCCGTGGCACTTCTTGAACTTCTTGCCGCTGCCGCAGGGGCAGGGGTCGTTGCGGCCGGGCTGTTCGCCCTTGACGATGGTTTCCTGGCGCGGGCCCATGCTCTTCCAGATGCGGCGCAGGTCGTACAGCGCCCAGATGGCTTCGCCGAAGGCGTTGACGCGCTCTTCGCTGGTCGAGGCGGGGCCGTCCTCGTCGTACATGCAGATCGTGGGCGTGCCGGTATCGTCCTCGGTCAGGGCCACGATGGCGTCCAGCGCTTCGTCCAGCCACTGGGCGGCCTCCTTGTCGCGCGGCGCAGCCCACTCCTCGGCCCAGTTCTCCACGACGAACATGAAGCCCAGCGCCCAGATCTGGCCGAACGAGGGGATCTCGCCATCCTCGACCTCGGCGCGCTCTTCTTCGGGCAGGCTCAGGATGGCGCCCCGCGTGTCCATGGCTTCGGGGTGGAAGGCGCGCTCGTCCTCCAGCGACTTCACGTCGGCGTCCAGCTGGGCTCGGGCCTCGGCCATGCGCAGCTCGAACAGCTCCAGGAAGCGCGCCTGCTGGGCTTCGTCCTTGAAGACTTCCAGCGTGGGCAGGGCCTCACCGGGCGCGACTTCGAGCGAGGCGCCATCGCCCAGCAGCATGGGCAGGTATTCCTCCGGGCCAATGGGACGGCGCGTGCAGACCAGGGCGGTCAGGAAACCGTCGCAGAACTCCCACTGGGGGATTTCCTCGCCGCGCGTGCGCAGGTCGTCGAGCAGATCGTCCAGCTCTTCGAGGCGGTCGGCGTCGAGCGCAGGTTCCAGGCCGGCTTGCAGTTCGGTATCGGGGGTGGCTTTGTCTTGCATAGGAAGGCTTTTATGATGGTCCGGCGTCCGTCTCCAACAACAGAGCAGGCGCAGGGCCGAAGATGGGGCGCTGCATCGCGCAGTGGATGCAGGTGTCGAGGCTGGCAGTTTAGCGGCCGATCATCAACATGCCCCGCCACAGGAATATCGCAGGAGTTTGCCGGTGCGTCTCAGAGACAGCTTTCCCATGCGCTACAGCGCGTTCTTCATCTGTGCAGCGGTATGCGCGATATCGCTGTACACGACGGCGGTACACGGTCGGGGCCTGTGGTGGCTGCTGGCCTCGGCCATCCTGGTGCTGCTCGGCCTGTGGGACCTGCGCCAGAGACAGCACGCCGTGCTGCGCAACTATCCCCTGCTCGGGCATTTGCGCTTTCTCTTCGAGTACATCCGGCCCGAAATCCGCCAGTACTTCATCGAGGGCGACACCGAAGCCCAGCCTTTCTCGCGCTCGCAGCGCTCCCTGGTCTACCAGCGCGCCAAGAGCCAGGTGGACAACCGCCCGTTCGGCACGCAACTCGATGTCGGCGCGCACGGCTACGAATGGGTCAACCACTCCATGCTGCCGACCAAGCTGGCTTCGCACGATTTCCGGCTCTGGATCGGCGGCTCGCCCGACAGCCCGTCGCCCTCGGTGGAGCCCTGCACCCAGCCCTACCATGCCAGCGTCTTCAACATATCGGCCATGAGCTTCGGCGCGCTGTCGGCCAATGCCATCCTGGCGCTGAACCAGGGCGCCCGGATGGGCGGCTTCATCCACGACACGGGCGAGGGATCGATTTCCGAGCACCACCGCGTGCACGGCGGCGACCTGATCTGGGAAGTGGCATCGGGCTATTTCGGCTGCCGCAATGCGGACGGCACGTTCAGCGAGGAGAAATTTGTCGCCAACGCCACCAGCCCCCAGGTCAAGATGATCGAGATCAAGCTCAGCCAGGGCGCCAAGCCCGGCCACGGCGGCGTGCTGCCCGGAGCCAAGGTCACTCCTGAAATCGCAGCTGCCCGGGGCGTGCCTGTGGGCGTGGACTGCATTTCGCCTTCCAGCCACAGCGCCTTTGCCACGCCCGTGGAACTCATGCATTTCATCGCGCGGCTGCGGCGCCTGTCGGGCGGCAAGCCCACGGGCTTCAAGTTCTGCGTGGGCCATCCGTGGGAATGGTTCGCCATGGTCAAGGCCATGCTGGAGACCGGCATCACGCCGGACTTCATCGTCGTCGACGGAGCCGAAGGCGGCACGGGCGCAGCACCCGTCGAGTTCGTCGACCATGTGGGCGTGCCGCTGCAGGAGGGCCTGCTGCTGGTGCACAACACGCTGATCGGCGTCAACCTGCGCGAGCGCATCAAGATCGGCGCGGCCGGCAAGGTGATCACTGCCTTCGACATCGCGCGCATGATGGCCTTGGGCGCCGACTGGTGCAATTCGGGCCGAGGCTTCATGATGGCCCTGGGCTGCATCCAAGCCCAGACCTGCCATACCGGCACCTGCCCCACGGGCGTGACCACGCAGGACCCGGTGCGCCAGCAGGCACTGGTCGTGCCCGACAAGGCCACGCGCGTGGCCAACTTCCACCGCAACACCCTGCACGCGCTGCTGGAGCTGGTCCAGGCCGCAGGCCTCACGCATCCCAACGAGATCACGGCCCACCATATCGTGCGCCGCATGAACGATACCCAGGTCAGCCTGCTGTCCAACCTGGTGCTGCGCGTGGAGCCCGGCTCGCTGCTGGGGCCGCTGGACCGGCAGCACAAGGTGTTCCAGAACTACTGGCCGCTGGCCGACGCCCACAGTTTCCAGCCACTGCAACCGCCCATGCTGCGCCCTTCGGCGCCAGGCCATTCGGCGGAGGCACAATCGCAGGTTTCGCCTTCGCGCGAGGGCATCTGGACCTGAGGGCGCATCGTAGCCCTCGCCGCCCAGCCCCTCGTGCTTTTTCCAGTCTCCAGCTTTCGCCGTGCCAGCCGCCTCCACACCCCCGCTTTCCGAACACCCGCCCCAGCCCGTGGTGGACTACGACGCCTTTCTGGCCGCGCACATGGCGCAGCCGCACGGCATCATGCGCTACGACCTGGAAAGCGAGACGCTGTGGGTCAAGCGGGCCAACGCGGGCAACCCCGGATGGCATTACCGTCTGCTCGATGTTCTGGCCGGCCTGCTGCGCCTGCCGGTGCTGGAGCCCGTGCCCAATCCCGGCGGAGCAGAAACCATACGCACCGAAGTCCGGCGCCTGCGCAATTTCGCCGCTGCGGGCCTGCGCGTACCCCAGGTGCTGGCAGTCGCGGAGACGGCTTTCGTGATGCGCCACCTGGGCCGTCCCGGCCAGGAGGCGCCTTCGCTGAGCAATGCCATCGAACACGCCATCGCCCAGGGCAGCGAGGCCGTGCTGGCGCTGTGGCGCCAGGGCCTGCTGGCCATTGCCGAAGTCCATACCAGGGGCGAGGTGCTGAGCCAGGCCGCAGCGCGCAACATGGTGTGCTGCGCCGACGGCGTGATCGGCTTCATCGACTTCGAGGACGACCCGGCCGCCCACCTGCCGCGCGCCGTCTGCATGGCGCGCGATGCGCTCAACTATGCCCAGTCCACCGCACTGTTTCTGCAGCAGGCTGGCGCCATGAAACAGGCACAAACGCACTGGGCCGCTTTCGTGCAACGACTGCCGGACGACGCGCAGCAGGTACTGGTCCGCACCGTCAGAAAGCTGAGCTGCGTGCGCTTTCTGCCACGCAGCAGGCGACTGGGCCGCGATACGCTGCGCGTACTGGCCGCCCACGATTTGCTGGCCGCAGCGCCTGTGCAACTGCTTGCAAAGCCATAGCATCCGTCGCCCGGCAATATGCGACCCCATCAAGAAAGCCCCGCATTGCGGGGCTTTCTTGATGGGAGTCATGATGGCAAAGGCTTCAGATCTTCAACGCCAGATCATTCGCATCCTCGACCTGGCCATCCAGCGCCGCATTGAGCTGCTCGTAGTCCAGCGCATTCTCCCAGCGCGACACCACCACGGTGGCCACGGCATTGCCGATGAAGTTGGTCAGCGAGCGGCATTCGGACATGAAGCGGTCCACGCCCAGGATCAGCGCCATGCCCGCCACGGGCACCTCGGGCACCACGGCCAGCGTGGCCGCCAGAGTGATGAAGCCTGCTCCCGTCACGCCGGCAGCGCCCTTGGAAGACAGCATGGCCACCAGCAACAGCGCGACCTGGTGCCCCAACGTCAGATGCGTGTCGGTTGCCTGGGCGATGAACAGCGCTGCCAGCGTCATGTAGATGTTGGTGCCGTCCAGGTTGAAGGAATAGCCGGTGGGAACCACCAGGCCCACGACGGACTTGCTGCAGCCGGCACGCTCCATCTTCTGCATCAGCGAAGGCAGGGCCGATTCGGAGGAGGACGTGCCCAGCACCAGCAGCAGCTCATCCTTCAGGTAGCGGATCAGCTTGAGCACCGAGAAGCCGCAGGCATGGGCCACGGCGCCCAGAACTACCAGCACGAACAGTGCCGAGGTGATGTAGAAGGTCATCACCAGCTCGGCCAGGTTGACCAGCGATCCGAGGCCGAACTTGCCGATGGTGAAGGCCATGGCCCCGAATGCGCCGATGGGGGCCGCCTTCATCACGATGTTCACCAGCTTGAACACGGGCTTGGTCAGCGCTTCGAAGAAGTTCAGCACGGGTTTGCCGGTTTCGCCCGCCAGCGCCAGGGAAACGCCGAACAGCACGGCCACCAGCAGCACCTGCAGGATGTTGTCGCCGACGAACGGACTGATCAGGGTCTTGGGAATGATGTCCATCACAAAACCGGTCAGCGTCATCTCGTGGGACTTGGCCACGTAGCCCTTGACGGCGGTCTGGTCCAGATCGGCCACATTGATGTGCATGCCGGAGCCCGGCTGCATCACATTGGCGACGATCAGGCCCACGACCAGCGCCAGGGTGGAGAAGGTCAGGAAATAGGCCATGGCCTTGCCGAAGACACGGCCCACCGTGCTCAGATGGCTCATGCCGGCAATACCGGTCACGATGGTCAGAAAGATCACCGGCGCGATGATCATCTTGATCAGCTTGATGAAGGCATCGCCAAACGGTTTCATGGCCTCGCCGTAGGCGGGCTCGAAGTGGCCCAGCAGCACGCCGGCGACGATGGCGAGCACCACCTGGAAATACAGGTGGCGGTAGAACGGCAACCGCTCGTGCGGGGCGGCCTGGGGGGAGATGGCTTGCATGATGCGCCTCGATGGAAACAGATGGCGAAAACAAATCGCAGATTCGCACCACGGTGGTGCTGGGTTGTTTCGGTTTGTACTGCGCAAGCCTTTGCCAGCCGATAACCTATTGGTATTAGAGAGGCGTCCTCCCTAGGCAAAACACCCCTCAACCAAGGGTAATCACCTACCCTCTCAATCCTCTTTCCACCTGTCTCTGACCATGCCTGCACCACGCCGACGCCTGTACTGGACCCTGCTGATCGTGACCGCAGGCATGCTGGCGTGCATGCTGCTGGCCAGCCAGGTGGCGCGCCAGCGCTCGCTGCACGGAGAAAGCCAGAACGTGCAGCGCCAGCTCATGCTCTATGCCCAGGCCCTGGGACAGCGCATAGACCGCTACCGCACCCTGCCCGAAGTGCTGGCGCTGGACCCCGAACTGCGCGCCGCCCTGACCCATGCGCTGACACCGGACGAGGTGGACAGGCTCAATCGCAAGCTCGAGCAGGCCAACGGGGCCAGCCAGTCGTCCACGCTGACGCTGCTCGACCTCAGCGGCCGCGCGCTGGCGGCCAGCAACTGGCGCGATGCGCACAGCAACGTCGGCGTCGATTACAGCTTCCGCCCCTATGTGCAGCAGGCGCTGGCCCAGGGCAGCGGGCGTTTTTACGGCATCGGCATGACCACGGGCCTGCCCGGCTACTTTCTGTCCGAAGCCATACGCGACGAACGCAACCGCATCACGGGGCTGATCGCGATCAAGATCGCCCTGCAGGAACTGGAACGCGAGTGGCGCCAGTCGCCCGACATCGTGCTGGCCTCGGACCGCCATGGCGTGACCTTTCTCGCCAGCCGCGACGAATGGCGCTACCGCCTGCTGCATCCGCTGACCCGCCAGGACGAGCAGGAGCTGGAGGCCACGCGCCAGTACGCCGACCAGCCGCTGCAACCCTCTCGCTACCGCATCACGGCGCAGGCCGGCGAGGGCGACGTGCTGGTGCAGCTGGACGAACCGGCGGAGCCAGGACCTTTTCTCTGGCGAAGCCAGCCCTTGGCCGAGACCGACTGGCAGCTGCATCTGCTGCACAACACGCAAGCCACCACGGTGGCGGGCCGCTGGGCCGCGGCTGCTGCGGCCGGCCTGTGGCTGGCCCTTGCCCTGCTGGTGCTGTTCGTGCGGCAGCGCCAGCGCCTGGCAGCCCTGCGCCAGCGCAGCCGCCAGGAACTGGAAACCGTGCTGCACCAGCATGCGCAGGAGCTGCGCACCGCGCAGGACGGCATCGTTCAGGCCGCCAAGCAGGCGGACACGGGGCTGTCGCGCAGCCTGCAGCATCTGCCACAAGGTGTTGTGGTGATAGACAGCGAGCTGCGGCTCGTGGCATGGAACTCGCGCTATGTGGAGCTGTTCCGCTTTCCGCCCGAACTCATGCGCGTGGGCCAGCCCATCGAGGACCTGATCCGCCACAACGCCAGGCGCGGGCTGCTGGGCCCGGGTCCCACGGAGGACGCGATTGCGCGCCGGCTCGCGCATCTGCGCAAAGGCACGCCCCACTTGCATGAAAGCGCCAAGAGCGACGGCACGGTGCTCGAGATCCGTGGCAACCCGCTGCCCGAAGGCGGCTTCGTGACCAGCTATGCCGACATCACCAGCTACAAGAACGCCGCGCGCGAGCTGCGCTCGCTGGCCGACGCGCTGGAGCTGCGCATCGCCGAGCGGACCCGCGACCTGGACCAGGCCCGGCACGAGGCCGAGGAAGCCAACCGCTACAAGACCCGCTTCGTGGCCGCAGCCGTGCACGACCTGCTGCAGCCGCTGAACGCCGCGCGCATGTTCAGCTCGCTGCTGCGCAGCCATCTGCACGACGATGCCGGCCGCCGCGTGGCCGAGAGCATAGACGGCGCCCTGGCCGCGCAGGACGGCATTCTCAACAGCCTGCTCGACATCTCGCGCATGGAGTCGGGCCAGCTCGAAGTGCATGTGCGGGACTTCGCCCTGGGGCCGCTGCTGCAGGTCATGCATCACAACTTCGGCATCATTGCGCAAAGCCGCGGCCTGCGCCTGACCGCTGTGGACTCGCGCTACGCCATCCGCAGCGACGAAGCGCTGCTGCGCCGCATCCTGCAGAACCTGCTGTCCAACGCCATACGCTATACGCCCAAAGGCCGCGTGCTCATCGGCTGCCGGCGCCAGGGCGACCAATTGCGCATCGAGGTACACGACCAGGGCCCGGGCATTCCCGAAAGCCTGCAGCGCGAGATCTTCGAGGAATTCCGCCGCCTCGGCGAAGGCCATGACGAGGACCGCGGCGCCGGCCTGGGCCTGGCCATCGTGGAGCGCCTGGGCAGGCTGCTGGGCCATGAGATCGGGCTGCGCTCGCAGCTGGGCCGCGGCAGCGTGTTCTGGGTCTGCGTGCCGCTGGCCCCGGCCGCGCCGCAGGCGGCGCCAAGCGCTCCGGACGCCATCGCCCGCGAACCCGACCAGGATGCGCCTTTGCTCGGTGCCACTGCCTGGTATGTCGACGACGATGCCCCCAGCTGCGAGGCCGCGGCCGCCCTGCTTCGGCGCTGGGGCTGCAAGGTACTGTTCGCCGGTGGCCCGCAGGCTGCCCTGGACGCAGCCGCGCCGCAAACGGCTCCGCAGCTCGTGCTGCTGGATGTGCGCATGGGGAACTTCCATGGTCCCGACCTGTATCCGCAGCTGTGCGAGCGCTGGCAGCAGTCGCCCCAGGTCATCCTCGTCACGGCCGAGCACAACATCGCGCTGCGCCGCCAGGCCGCCGAGAAATCCTGGGGCTTTCTGCTCAAGCCGGTGCGGCCTGCGGCCCTGAGGGCACTGATCAGCCAGATGCTGCTGAGGACTATGACGCATTGAAAGCCATCGCATGCACTCTACGGTGACATACGCAAACCAACGGCGTTTTCGCAGAAAACGCCAAGCGACGGCATGCAAAACCCCGCTGGCACTTTTTGGCGCCAGCGGGGTATCCGGAGCTGCACTGGCCGATCAGCAATCTTCGCCGCTGGGCAGCTTCAGGCAAACGGCACCGAATACAACGGCATTTCCGACGTTGGATTGGTCAAAGTTGTACATCCAGTTCCCATCGGGATCGCTGGCTTTGACACGCACCAGATAGTTGCCGCTCAGACCCGAGGTCAGGGCACTCAGGTCGATGGACGTCTTGTCTGCAGCCGAAACGTCTTTCACCACAGGAGCACCGACCTTGAAGGCATCGGCCGTCACGGCAGCGATCTGCACTCGATACGTTAAAGGCTTGCCCTCCGGATGGAACGGCGCAGGCCAGTCCCAGCTCAACTTTTGATCCGAGGTGACGCCGACCCAGAAAGGCACTGGACGCTTCAGGCTATCCAGGAATTTTTGGTAATTCACGCCTATGACACTTTGTAGACGCCAGAACTCCTTTTCCCATTGCTGCACCTTGGGATCGCCACCGTAGCTCGCCAGCCCGGACATGTCAGGCTCCCGGCCAATGAAAGGCTTGACCACGGGGTAATAGCTGTCCAGCAATTTCTTGACATTCGCATCTGTCAGGTACTTGTTTCGGATTTCCTCGACAGCCGCCTTGAGGTCCGCAAGATTCTTGCGATTGGAGAGGAAACGCTGATGCAAGGGCACATTCCACCAGTTCCCGATGCCCGTCATGATTTCCGTATCGATGTAACTCACTCCCGGCTGGTCATAAGAGCCCAGCGCTCCATCGTAGTCCCAGGGCAGGAAGTAGAACTTCTCCGTTCCCTTGGGTTGATAGAGACCGAAGTTCTGGTTGACCGTGTCGTGGTTGCCCAGCAGGATGGTCGTCGCGAACCAGGCCAGATAGTTGTTACGGTTGAAGTAATGGGCAAAGGTATCGGCAAAAGGAGCCTGCTCCTCATCCTTTCCCAATGCCTTCACAACATCGATGATCGCGTGGTGGTCTCCTGAATCCGACTCCAGGGAAAGCAGCTTCTCAAACCCGGTGACATCCGTATCGGGAGTCGTGGTCGCCAGCAGCCCGTCGGTTCTGTCAAAGCTGAAATCCTCTGCCTTGTAGACATTGGACCCGGCGACCCAGCCACGCCGCGCCAGATAGCTGTCACCCATTTTTTCCACGTGGGTGAACAGGCCCATATCGCCTTGGTTGCCGTAGGGCACAGCAGTGACGGCTTCGCTGTATTTGATCTGGGTGAACTGGGTGCGCAGACTCTCGTGATACGGAACCAGCCGCATGAGGTCGAAGGCCAGCTTGTTGCGAACCCGGGTGAGATCCCAGGGGTGCTTGTTGAACTGCAAGGTCTGTTCACCGAACCAGGGCGGCGCCGCCTTGTCGAGTTTGATGCGATAAGACTTCTGTTCGGCCTCCCGCGTGCTGCTGCCGCGCACACGCATCTTTGCGTCTGCTGCGACGATATTGCCGTCGTTGCTGGTGATCTTGACCTTGATTTCAGGCACGCAGCCGTCATTTCCATCTTCGTCAAGATTGACCGTACTCAACAGGACCTTTCCGCCCGGATAGCTGTCGGCCGGCGGCGTGGTCAGCGTGCTGTCGCAGCTCTTGTCGGACTTCAGATAAGGCCCTTTCTTGGGTGCGGCGGTGTCCTGGTATTCCACATTCAGTGTCAGCAGCGAGGGCGGCAGCGCGGAGTTGCCATCGACCGGATTACCGTATTCAAGGTACATGGCCGCGAGACGCTCATGGGGCAGGTCTTCGGCGCTGGGTACAAAAGGCGATGCAGTGACAGGCGTTTCCCCCCCCGGTATTGCCTCCTCCGGGACTGCCGCCCCCGGGGTTGCCGCCGATAGGAGTGCCATTCCCTCCGGTGCCGCCGCCATTTCCGGCCGAGGGGGAGCTGTCGCCCCCGCCCCCACATGACGCCAGAAGGAGAGAAGCACCCAGCACGGAAGCCTGAAACCAATGAGCGTGCGCGATTTTGTACACGATAGTTTCTCCCTTTTAAAAATTGATTTTTATTAGCTTTAATCAATTTATTGCACCAAACTGTTTTTTGTGCATCAGGGTTTACATGAGAGAAACCGAACTCATGCCGTGCTTTCCACTCAAAGCACATCCCTCCCTGCCCATTGACCAGGAGCAATCAACACAGGCAGGGTTTGGATTTCCCGCTTCGCAAGCCGGCTTGTTCCGCGTCAAGATGGATGGCCCGAAGCGGGCGGAAACGGGGATGGGCGCCCGGCGCATGCGATGGCCTGGGATGCATGCATGGATGCCCAGGCGAGCAGGCCTCGCGGAACCCTTAAGCCGTGCTTTCCGGCTCCAGGCTCTTGACCAGCACCGCGGCCTGGGTGCGGCTGTAGCACTCGAGCTTTTTTAGAATCGCCGTCACATGCACCTTGACTGTGTTTTCGGCCAGGCCCAGCTCGTGGGCGATCTGCTTGTTGAGCAGGCCGTCGGCAATGCACAGCAGCACGCGGAACTGCTGCGGCGTGAGCTGGGCCAGCTTGGCCGCCAGCGCCGCGTCGGCCTCGGAGCGTTCGGCGGCCATGGGCGGGAACCAGCTGCCGCCGTCGAGCACCGTCTCTATCGCCAGCGCCATGTCCTCGGCCGGCGCCGACTTGGGGATGAAGCCGGCCGCGCCGAACTGCTGGGCACGGCGGATCACGCGCGGGTGCTCGTTGGACGAAACCACCACCACCGGTATCTCGGGGTATTCGCCGCGCACATGCAGCAGCGAGGAAAAGCCGCGCGCGCCCGGCATGGCCAGGTCCAGCAGCACCAGCTCCACCTCGGGATGCTCCTGCAGTGCGGTGCCCAGGGTGGCCGCGCTCGCGGCCTCCACCGTGCGCATCTGTGCAAAGCGCTCGCGCAGCACCTGTATCAGCGCTGTGCGGAACAGCGGATGGTCGTCGGCAACGAGAAAGGTGGGCGCGGGCATGGCCGCAGTCTGCCATGCCCGGGGCCTGCCTGCATGTCGGGAAACGATATCCCGTACCCCGTTGCGCCGCCCGCCTGCAGGATCACCGTTCCCCGGGCTCGGCAGCCTTCAATCCAGCTTGATGTGGTTGGCCGCGATCACGCGGCCCCACTTGCCGCGCTCGCCGCGCACGAACTCGCCCATCTGCTGCGCGCTGCCGGGCATGGGCTCCACGCCCATGGCCGCAAGCCGCGCCTTGGTGCGGGTGTCGGCCAGGGCATGCTGCAGCGACTGGCTGAATCGCTTCACCACCTCGTCGGAGCTGCCCACAGGCACGACGACACCCTGCCAGGCATAGCCTTCGAAGCCCTTGAGGCCTTGCTCCTGCAGCGTGGCGACCTGGGGCAGCACGGAGACGCGCGCGGGACTGGCCACGCCGATGGCTTTCACCTTCTTTTCGCCGAGGAAGGGAATGATGGTGGCGCTGTCGACCCACATGGCCGGAATCTGGCCGCCGATCACGTCCTGCACGGCCGGCGCCGCGCCGCGATAGGGCACATGGGTCATGTTGGCAAGGCCTGCCTGTTCGCGGAACAGCTCTCCGACCAGGTGGTGGGGGCTGCCCAGTCCGGCCGACCCCCAGCTCACGCCTGCTTTCTGCTGCCGGGCCCAGGCGACGAACTCCGTCAGGCTGGAAGCCGGCACGTCGTTGTTGACCACCAGCAGCATGGGAAAGCGCACCAGCATGCCCACGGGCTTGAAGTCGCGCTCGGCGTTGTAGTTGAGCTTGCTGAACAGAAAGGGATTGGCCGCCAGCGTCGCGAAATCGGCCGTGAACATCAGGTTGCCGTAATCGCGCGAGCGGGCGCTGTATTCGGCCGCGATATTGGTGCCGGCGCCAGGCTTGTTGTTGATGACGATGACGCGGCCCAGGTGCTGCCCCATGGACTCGGCGATCACGCGCGCGACCACGTCCGAGCCGCCGCCGGCCGCATAGCCGACCACCCATTCGAGCGGCTTGTCCTGGGCCCAGGCAGCGGGCATGCCGGCGGGTATGACGGCACTAAAGGCCGAGCAGGCCAGAGTGGCCAGAAACTGCTTGCGTTGCATCCTTGTCTCCGTTTTGTATGCGGCGCCCTTGGCTTGGGCGTGGGCGCCTTTGTGGGGATGGCAGGCCGCCGCACGGGCAGCGGCGCGCGGGTTCAGGCGGCCGCGTGCACCGGGGCCACCGGCGTCACGGCGCCGCGCTCGGCCGGGTCCGCGCAGGCAGGCGCGAGTCCTGCACTGCCGCGGGCCAGTTCGAGCGCATGCAGCAAGGTGCCCTGATGGCCGATATGGTTGGCCAGCAGCAGCACGAGGCGGGCATTGAGGGCATGGCTCTGCGCGGTTTCAAGCCCCTGATGCGTGGCGATCAGGGCTTCGTAGAAATCGTCGCAGGCCTGCAGATTCGGATGGGTGGACAGCAGCATGGCGGTCTCCTGGAAAAAAAGGGGGAAATCCTCTGGGGGTGTTGCACTCCACCAGGGACAGCGAGCAAGGGCCTGCGCCGGCCGCGCCGCCCCGCAGCGAGGCTGTCGTCCCCCTCGTGAGGGGGAAGGCGCGTAGCGCCTCAGGGGGTTAAGCACCACAAGCGCGCTCCAGTGCGGCGCGCACGCCGGCCTCGTCGGGGCGGCGCCAGCGCGCGCAGACATGCTGGTCGGGCCGCAGCAGATAGCTGGTGCCGGGCCGTGCATCGAGGCGCCGGGCGGCCAGCCCCTGTGCGTCGATCAGGTCGGCCTGCGCGGCATGGGCTTCGCCCTCGGCCGCGATCGAGAGATTGCGCACGCCGTCCAGCTGCTGTGCCCAGGGCGGCGTGGGGCCGAAATGCAGCAGCGTGAAATCGGGACCCAGCGCGCGCAGCAGCCAGGCCGTGCCCTCCTTGCCGGGCCGGCGCATGGGCGCATCGGCCAGCACGGCGCCGGGCAGCTGCGTGCCCTCGAAGGCATCGCTATCGGGCGTGTTGAGCGCCGAGCCGTGCAGCGTGGCGGGCACCGAGAGCCGGCCGCTGTTGACGATGCGCCGCGCGAATTCATGCTCGCGCGCCAGGTCCAGCACGGCATCGCGGAACAGGCGGCTGATCTCGCTCTTGGGCGTGATGAAGTCGGTGGCCCGCGTGGAGTTGCGGATGTTTTCGTCGGCCGCGTACTCGCGCTCGGCGCCATAGGTCTCGATCAGCGCGGCCGGGGCCTGGCCGCGCAGCACGCGGTCCAGTTTCCAGGCCAGGTTCTCGGCATCCTGCACGCCGCTGTTGGCGCCGCGTGCACCGAAGGGCGAGACGCCATGGGCGCTGTCGCCCGCGAAGACCACGCGGCCGTGGACGAAGCGGTCCATGCGCAGGCAGGCAAAGGTGTAGACGCTGGCCCATTCGAGCTCGAAATCCACCTCCTTGCCCAGCAGCGCACGGATGCGCGGCAGGATGTTCTCGGGCTTTTTCTCTTCTTCGGGATCGGCGTCCCAGCCCAGCTGGAAGTCGATGCGCCAGACATCGTCGGGCTGGCGGTGCAGCAGCACGCTCTGGCCCGGGTGGAAAGGGGGATCGAACCAGAACCAGCGCTCGGTGGGAAAGTCGGCGCGCATCTTCACGTCGGCGATCAGGAAACGGTCGCGGAAGATGCGCCCATGGCTTTCCTGGCCCAGCATGGCGCGCAGCGGCGAGCGCGAGCCGTCGCAGGCCAGCACCCATTGCGCGTCGATCGCGTAGGTGCCGTCGGGCGTCTCCACCGTGAGCAGCGCCCCGTCCTCGCGCGGCGCCAGCGCCGTGACCTTGCTGTGCCAGCGCAGGTCGATCAGCGGCAGCTGCAGCGCGCGCTCGACCAGATAGGCCTCGGCGTAGTACTGCTGCAGGTTGATGAAGGCCGGGCGCTCGTGGCCGTCTTCGGGCAGCAGGTTGAACGGGTACAGCGGCTGGTCCCTGAAGAAGACCTTGCCCAGGTTCCAGGACACGCCCTTGTCCACCATGGCCTGGCCCACGCCCAGGCGGTCCCAGATCTCCAGCGTGCGCTTGGAAAAGCAGATGGCGCGCGAACCCGTGGACAGCTTGCAATCGTTGTCCAGCAGCACCACGCGCTGGCCGCGCTGGGCCAGGTCGATGGCCAGCGACAGGCCCACCGGACCGGCACCGACGATGACCACCGGATGCCGTACCGGCGCCTGCGCGTCCTGGTCCGGATGGCGCACATAGGGAATCTGGATGGCCTGTATGTCTGCGCCGCTGCCGCGCAGGGCATCCAGCGGAATGGCTGTAGTGGACATGGCTTGTGATGCTTTAAATTCAATAGCTTCCAGCGCTTGACAGACCACGATTTCAGCCACTTATCCGGCTGAAACCATTGAAACAAAGGCGCAAGCAGCTCCTGTTTTCTACCCCGGTGCATGCACCGCCCCTTTAGCCTGGGACGGCCCGCAAGGGCCGCCCCGCAGCAGGGGCTGCCCCAGCAAAGGCCGTCGTCCCCCGTCCAGGGGGGAGGCGCGCAGCGCCTCAGGGGGTCAGCCTTCTAATTCCTGCCACATCTCGCGGTCGCGCTCGGCCGTCCAGATGCGCGGGTCGGCATGGCCCGAGGCCTCGTCGTAGGCGCGCGTCACGTCGAAGGGCATGCAGTGGTTGAAGATGACCCAGTGGCCGTATCGGGGCTGCAGCTTGGCGAAGGCGGCTTCATAGACCTTGCGCAGGTCCTGCCGGGCATCGGCGCCGGCCTTGACCTCGTTCCAGAGGTCGCTGATGAAGGCGCGCGTGCCGGCCAGGCCGGCCTGCACGTCGGCCGGCGTCTGCAGCGCCGCGCCGCGGCCGGGCACCAGCTTTTCGGGCTTCAGGGCCGCGATGGCGTCCAGCGTCTGCGGCCAGTCCTGGAAGTAGGCGTCGCCGGCATAGGGCGTGGCATCGAACTCGACCAGGTCGCCGCTGAACAGCACCTTGTCCTGGGGCAGCCAGACCACGGTATCGCCCTTGGTGTGGCCGCGGCCCAGCTGCAGGATCTGCACTTCGAGCCTGCCCAGCCACAGCGTCATCTTGCCGGTGAAGGTGATGGTGGGCCAGGTCATGCCCTCGGGCACGCTCTCCACGCTCTGGAACAGGCGCGGGAAGCGGCCGATCTCGCTGGCCTTGTCCTGCTCGCCGCGCTCGACGATGAGGTCGTAGGTGTCCTGGCTGGCGATGATGTGCTCGCAGCCCTCGGCCTTGTAGGCCGAGGCGCCCAGCACGCGCACCGCGTGGTAGTGGGACAGCGTCACGTACTTGATGGGCTTGTCCGTCACGGTCCGGATGCGGCGGATCACGTCCTCGGCCATGACGGGCGTGGCCTGGGTGTCGATGACCATCACCGCGTCGTCGCCGATGATGATGCCGGTATTGGGGTCGCCCTCGGCGGTATAGGCATAGGCGTGCTCCGAGAGCTTGTCGAAGCTCACCTGCTTGACGTCGAGGTCGGCGGCGGAGGCAAAGGTCTTGGTCGTCATGGGTTGTCCGTTTTTGAATTGAACAAATGCATTTGTTTTTATCGAATGACCGAATGCTAGGCAAAAATTCACCATAGAACAATTCATTCAACCTAATGAAAAACCCCAAGACCCCAGCCCGCTGCCGGCCAGCGGCGACAATCGGGCCATGCGCGATGCCGACACCTCTCCGAACGTCTCCAGCCCTTCCTTCGACGCCGCCGAGGACGAGCCTGCGCGCGGCTCGCGCGGCATCCAGAGCGTGGAAGTAGGCGGCCAGCTGCTCAAGGTGCTGGCGCGCACGGGCCGTCGCATGGCCTTGAAGGACCTGGCCCGCGAAGCCGAGATGACGGCGGCCAAGGCCCATCCCTATCTGGTGAGCTTCTGTAAGCTGGGCCTGATGGAGCAGGACCGCAGCAGCGGCCACTACGGCCTGGGGCCGCTGGCCATACAGATGGGCCTGATCAGCCTGCAGCAGGCCGATCCCGTGCGCATGGCGATCGCCGAGCTGCCCGCGCTGGCGCAGGAGGTGGGCTATACCGTGTCGGTGGCCATGTGGAGCGGCCAGGGGCCGACCATCATCCGCGTCGAGGAAGGGCCCACCCATGTCTACGTGGCCATGCGCCACGGCACGCCGGCCTCGCTGCGCCACACGGCCACGGGCAAGATCTTCGCGGCCTTCGGTGCGCCGCAGCGCATCGAGCCGCTGCTGGCGGCCGAAGGCCACAGCCTGGACGAGCCGGCCTTCGCCCGGGAGCTGGAAACCATCCGCGCCAGCCATCTGAGCGTGGTCGAGAACCAGCTGCTGTCGGGCGTGAGCGCGCTGGCCGTGCCGGTGTTCGACGGCTTCGGCCAGCTGGTGCTGGCGATTGCGGCCATCGGCCCCTCCGTCACACTGGCGCTGGACCCGCAGGGCCTGCCCGCCCAGCGGCTGCAGGCCCAGGCGCGCCGCCTGTCCCAGCGCCTGGGCGCCCCGGGCATGCAGCCCGAGGCCTGAGCTCCAGGTCTAAGGGCGGTATCCCATCGAGGCGCTGACCCGCGCCGCTTCGGCGCGCAGGGCCAGCGCCACCTTGCCTTCGGGCTCGGCATCGAAGCCGCCGCTGGCGCCCAGCGCGCACAGCACGGCCACCACATGGCCCGTGTAGTCGAACAGGGGCGCGGCCACGGCGCTGATGCCGGGCAGATTGGTATCGCGGATGGCGGCGCAGCCGGCTGCCCGTATCTCCTCGCGCAGCGCCTGCAGCGGCTGCCGTGCATCCAGCAGGGCCCGCCGCGCGGGCAGTGCCGCTGCCAGCTCGCGCTCGGCCAAGGCATCGATCTGGGCGCTATCGTCCATGAAGGCAAAGAAGGCGCGGCCCGTGGCCGACCACAGCAGGGACATGACCGAGCCCACGCGCGCATTCACGGTCACGGGCAGGCTGGGCTCCTCGATGCGGACGATGGTGGGTCCCAGATTGCCCATGACGGCCACGAAGCTCGTGACCTGCAGGCTTTCGCGCAGATGCACCAGGGCAGGCTCGGCCATGCGGATCGGATCGTTCTGGCGCATGGCGGCCAGCCCGATGCGGATGGACTCGCGCCCCAGCGCGTACTGGGTGCCGCCGCGGTCCTGCTCCACCAGGCCTTCGGCCATGAGGCTGGCCAGATAGCGGTGCACCTTGGCCGGGCTCTCGTCCAGCGCCGCGCCTATGGCCGTGAGGCTGGCCCGCCCGCCCAGGTCCGCCAGGGCCTTGAGCACGGCCAGGCAGGTCTCGGCGGCCTGCACGCGCTGGCGCCGCGGGCCGCGCTCCGGCCCGGCCTCGCCGCCCTCTGCCGGTACCGGCCCGGAATCTTGTGTTGCATCGGATTTCATAGCTGGCAGTGCATTCCAGGAAACGTTTGCTGCCGATTTTCCCGAGATTTTTGCGGTGTCTCGCGGGTAATCCCTCGGCATAAATTACGCAATGCGTAGAAAAATTACGCAAACGCATTACAACGCAAACGCGAGGCCCGGCGCAGCCCGGTAAACCCGCAATCCCCTGGAGACAACACCGATGCAAAAACGCCTCTTCACCGCCTCGTTCCTGGCCACCAGCCTGCTCTGGGCCGCGGGCGCACCCACAGCCGCCCTGGCACAGGACCGTTTCCCCAGCAAGAACGTGCGCTGGATCGTGCCCTACGCTGCCGGCGGCGGCTCGGATTTCCTGGCCCGCACCATAGGGCAGGCCTGGGGCGGCCAGGTGCACCAGCCCATCGTGGTGGACAACCGCCCGGGCGGCAACACGGCCATCGGCGCATCGGAGACCGCGCGCGCTCCGGCCGACGGCTACACCGTGCTCTCGGCCGACAACGGCACGCTGATCTTCAACCCCGTGCTCTACAAGAGCCTGAGCTACAACCCCGGCAAGGACCTGGCGCCCGTCACGCTCATGGGGCGCTTTCCCATGATCCTCGTGGCCGGCCCCGGCACCCAGGCCAGGACCGCCAAGGAATTCCTGGCCGAGGCCAAGGCCAGCAAGGAAGGCATCAACTACGCCTCGGCCGGTGCGGGCAGCCCGCACCACCTGGCCATGGAGCTGTTCAAGAGCGAGGCGGGCCTCAAGCTCACGCATGCGCCCTACCGCGGCGCGGCGCCGGCCCTGGCCGATGTGGCGGGCGGGCAGATTCCCGTGATGATGGTGGACCTGGCCGCAGGCGCGGGCTTCATCAAGGGCGGCAAGGTGCGCCCCCTGGCCGTGGCCAATGCCACGCGCCTGCCCCAGCTGCCCGATGTGCCCACCTTCGGCGAACTCGGCCTGCCCCAGGTGCAGGCCGCCGCCCTGGTCGGCATGGTGGCGCCCGCCAAGACGCCGGCCTCGGTGATCGCCGCACTCAACAAGCAGGTCGTGGCCGCGATCAACGAGCCCGCCGTCAAGCAAAAGCTCATCGACTTCGGCGTCGAGCCCGTGGGCAACACGCCCGAGCAGTTCCAGGCACTGATCCAGAGCGAGAGCACGCGCTGGCACAAGCTGATCAAGGACCTGAACATCACGCTGGATTAAAACGCTCTCCCTGAGCGGCTACGCCTTGGCGGCCCCGCCGCTTCCCCCTCTCTCGCTGCGCGGGAGGGGGACGACGCCCTCGCTGCGGGGCGGCCCTTGCTCGGCGCCCCTGAGTCGGGACATGCCTAGTCCAGACGCAGCGCCATGGACTATTGACCCGTCTCCACTATGAACGCTTCTGCCGCAAAGACTTGCCCCATAGACCACAGCCAGTTCACCCGGCCTTCGGGCCAGACCGGCCCCACGGGCTGCCCGGTGAGCCACGGCGCCGCCGCCTTCGACCCCTTCAGCGACGGCTACCAGCAGGACCCGCCGGAATACGTGCGCTGGGCGCGCGAGCAGGAGCCCGTGTTCTACAGCCCGCAGCTGGGCTACTGGGTGGTCACGCGCTTCGACGACATCAAGGCCATCTTCCGCGACAACATCACCTTCAGCCCGTCGATCGCGCTGGAGAAGATCACGCCCACGGGCGAGGAGGCCAACGCCGTGCTGGCCTCGTACGGCTTTGCGCTCAACCGCACCCTGGTCAACGAGGACGAGCCGGCCCACATGCCGCGCCGCCGTGCGCTGATGGAGCCGTTCACGCCCGAGCAGCTCAAGCACCACGAGCCCATGGTGCGCCAGCTGGCCCGCGAATACGTGGACCGCTTCATCGACGACGGCCGCGCCGACCTCGTGGACCAGATGCTGTGGGAAGTGCCGCTCACCGTGGCCATGCATTTCCTGGGCGTGCCCGAGGACGACATGGACACGCTGCGCAAATACAGCATCGCCCACACCGTCAACACCTGGGGCCGTCCCAAGCCCGAGGAGCAGGTGGCCGTGGCCCATGCCGTGGGCAACTTCTGGCAGTACGCGGGCAAGGTGCTGGACAAGATGCGCGCCAACCCCGAGGCCGACGGCTGGATGCAGTACGGCATCCGCAAGCAGAAGGAGCTGCCCGAGGTCGTCACCGACTCCTACCTGCACTCCATGATGATGGCCGGCATCGTCGCGGCCCACGAGACCACGGCCAATGCCACGGCCAACGCCGTCAAGCTGCTGCTGCAGCATCCCGAAGCCTGGCAGGCCATCTGCCGCGATCCTTCGCTGATTCCGGGCGCGGTGGAGGAATGCCTGCGCCACAACGGCTCGGTCGCCGCCTGGCGGCGACTGGCTACCAAGGATGTGGTGGTCGGCGGCCAGCCCATTCCCGCGGGCTCCAGGCTGCTCATCGTGACCTCGTCGGCCAACCACGACGAAGGGCATTTCGTCGATGCCGACTTCTTCGACATAGAGCGCGACAACGCCAGCGACCACCTGACCTTCGGCTACGGCTCGCACCAGTGCATGGGCAAGAACCTGGCACGCATGGAGATGCAGATCTTCCTGGAGGAATTCACGCGCCGCCTGCCCCACATGCGGCTGGCCGAGCAGGAGTTCAGCTACGTGCCCAACACCTCGTTCCGCGGCCCCGAGCACCTGTGGGTGGAATGGGACCCGGCGCAGAACCCCGAGCGCACGAATCCCGCGCTGCTGCAGCAACGCCAGCCCGTGCGCATCGGCGAGTCCTCGCATGGCCAGACCAGCCGCAGCATGCGGGTGGACAGCGTGGAGGCGATCGCCGAGGACGTGCTGCGCGTGCGCCTGGCGGCCGCCGACGGCCGCCAGCTGCCGCGCTGGACGCCGGGCTCGCACATCGACCTGCAATGCGGCGATACGGGTATCTCGCGCCAGTATTCGCTGTGCGGCGATCCGCAGCAGGCCGGCACCTACGAGATCGCCGTGCTGCGCGAGGAGCACAGCCGCGGCGGCTCGGCCTGGGTGCACAGCCGGCTCCAGCCCGGCATGCAGGTGCAGGTGCGCGGCCCGCGCAACCACTTCGTGCTCGACGAAGCCGCCCGGCACCTGATCCTGGTGGCCGGCGGCATAGGCATCACGCCCATCGCCGCGATGGCCGCGCGCGCCAAGGCGCTGGGCATTCCGTACGAAATCCACTACAGCGCCAGGCAGCGCAAGCGCATGGCGCTATTGGAATCATTGCAGGCACTGCATGGCGAGCGCCTGCACGTCTATGCCGGCGAGGAAGGCCGGCGCGCCGACTACGGCGCGCTGCTGGCCGCCGTGCGCCCCGGCGCGCAGATCTATGCCTGCGGCCCGCAGCGCATGCTCGACGGCCTGGAGCAGGCCAGCCGCCACTGGCCCGAGGACAGCCTGCGCGTGGAGCATTTCTCCACCACGCTGGGCGCGCTGGACCCGAGCAAGGAACACGGCTTCGAGGTCGAGCTGCGCGAATCGGGCATCACGCTGCAGGTGCGCAGCGACCAGACCCTGCTCGACGCGCTGCGCGGCGCCAACATCGACATCGAGAGCGACTGCCGCGAAGGCCTGTGCGGATCGTGCGAGGTGCCGGTGCTCGCAGGCGATGTGGACCACCGCGACATGGTGCTCACGCGCAGCGAGCGCGCGGCCTGCACCAAGATGATGAGCTGCTGCTCGCGCGCCAGGACGAAGGACGCAAAGATCGTGCTGGGGCTGTAGCCCCGGCATCCGCCTTCAGTCCGCCAGCGCGGGCTCGGGCAGGCTGCGATGCCGGCCTGCCCCCGCATCGTGGGACTGCAGCTTGAAGCCGGCCACCACTTCGGCCAGTTGGTGCGCCTGCTGCTGCAGCGACTGCGCGGCCGCCGTGGCCTGCTCCACCAGCGCGGCGTTCTGCTGCGTGCTCTGATCCATTTGCGTGACGGCGCTGCCGACTTCGGCAATGCCCCGGCTCTGCTCCTGGCTGGCATTGCTGATCTCGGCAACGATGGCCGTGACGCGGTTGACGCTCTCGACCACGCCCTGCATGGTGGTGCCGGCTTCATGCACCAGGCGGCTGCCGGTGCTGACCTGGCTCACGGAATCGTCGATCAGCGCCTTGATCTCCTTGGCGGCCTCGGCCGAACGCTGCGCCAGCTGGCGCACCTCGGCGGCCACCACGGCAAAGCCGCGGCCCTGCTCGCCGGCGCGCGCGGCCTCCACGGCCGCGTTGAGCGCCAGGATGTTGGTCTGGAAGGCAATGCCGTCGATGACCTGGATGATGTCCACGATGCGGCGCGCCGAGGATTCGATGCCGCCCATGGTCTGTACCACCTGGCCCACCACGGCACCGCCCTGCGTGGCCACTTCGGAGGCATTGCCCGCGAGTTCGCTGGCCTGGCGCGCGCTGGCCGCGTTCTGCTGCACGGTGGCGGTCAGCTGCTCCATCGCGGCGGCGGTCTCCTCAAGCGAGCTGGCCTGCTGCTCGGTTCGCGAGGACAGGTCCTGGTTGCCGCTGGCGATCTCGCTGGTGGCGATGCGCACCGATTCCGAGGACTGGCGGATGCGCAGCAACACGGCAGCGATCTTGTCGGTGAAATGGTTGAAGGCCGTGGCGATCTGGGCCAGCTCGTCCTTGCCCGCGGTGTCCAGGCGGCGCGTCAAATCGCCCTCGCCCGAGGCAATATCCTCCAGCGCATCGCGCACGGCAAAGAGGCGGCGCAGCAGGCGGTTCACGCTGGCCGACAGCAGCAGCACCGCCGCCGCCACGCACAGCGCCGCGATCAGCATTTCCATCTGCAGCAGCTTGTTCGCCGCGGCCGTGGCCTCGGCCTTGTCCACGGCCACGCCCAGCAGCCAGGGCGTGCCGTCCACGCGGGCCGCATAGACCAGCTGCGTTGCGCCATCCACGTCCACCTCGGCGCTGCCGCCGTCCTGCGCCAGCTTCTGCAGCAGGGCTGCATCGAGCTGCGCCGCGATGGCGGTGGAAGGCTTCATGACCAGTTCCGCCTTCGCATAGGCCAGGATGTTGGACTGCCCGTCCAGCAAAAACGCAAAACTCTTACCCGTGGCATGGATGGCGTTGACCTTGCGCGTGACGGTGTCCAGGTGCATGTCTGTGCCGACCACGGCCGTGTACTGGCCCGCCGGCCCCACGGGCTCGACGAAGCTGATCGTCAGCTTGCCGGTGCTGGCATCGATGTAGGGCGGCGTCACGCCGGGCTTGCCGGCCTGCACGGCCTGCTTGTACCAGGGTCGCTCCGTGCCCACATAGTTCTCTGGCATGGGATGGGCGAACACATGGGCGCCGCTGGCATAGACGAAATAGGTGTCGTCGAAATCGCCGGCCTGCTTGGCCGCCAGCAGGAAGGGCACGGGCTCCGGCTTGCCCACGGCCTGCTGCAACGAGCTGGTGATGCGCTGCTTGTCGCGCACCCACTCGGCAAGGTCGTCCGCATGCAGCCGCGTGAGCTGGCCTATGCGCTCGTTGAGCGACTGCCCGGCACCGCTGCGCACAGAGAAAAAGGTGGAAAGCGCCAAGGCCAGCAGGGAGAGCGTGGTGATGGCGACGCAGATGCCGATGAGGCGTGCGCGCAAAGTGTGGAACATAAAAAGCGACTCCGGATAGGGTACAAAAATTGTGGCGAAGTCGCAGCAAGAAATATGCCGCGATTACGCGGCGTGCACAGGCCTTTTTCACCGCTTCATGGCAGCCGCCAAGGCCCACGGCCACGCTCGGACGGCGGCAGGCGGCGACAATACCGGCCATGACTTCTTCCACGCCCCACAAGGCGGCCCCCGCCGAGCAGCGTCTGCGCACGCTGGACACCACCCGTATCGACGACACCCGCATCAAGGCCGTGCGCCCGCTGCTGACGCCGGCGCTGCTGCAGGAATGGCTGCCCGCGCCCGATGCCGCCCAGCAACTGGTGGAAAGCAGCCGCGCCGCCATCTCGCGCGTGCTGCACGGCCAGGACGACCGCCTCATCGTGGTCGTCGGGCCCTGCTCCATCCACGACCACGACCAGGCCATGGACTATGCGCGCCGGCTCAAGATCCAGGCCGACGCACTGGCCCAGGACCTGCTGGTCGTGATGCGCGTCTACTTCGAGAAGCCGCGCACCACCGTGGGCTGGAAGGGCTATATCAACGACCCCTACCTGGACGGCAGCTTCGCCATCAACGAAGGGCTGGAGCTGGCGCGCCGCCTGCTGCTGGACGTGCTGGCCGAGGGCCTGCCCGTGGGCACGGAGTTCCTGGACCTGCTGAGCCCGCAGTTCATCAGCGACCTGGTCAGCTGGGGCGCCATCGGCGCGCGCACCACCGAGAGCCAGAGCCACCGCCAGCTGGCCAGCGGCCTGTCCTGCCCCGTGGGCTTCAAGAACGGCACGGACGGCGGCGTCAAGGTGGCCAGCGACGCCATCCTCGCGGCCCAGGCCTCGCATGCCTTCATGGGCATGACCAAGATGGGCCAGAGCGCCATCTTCGAGACGCGCGGCAACCAGGACTGCCATGTGATCCTGCGCGGCGGCAAGCAGCCCAACTACGGCGCGGCCGACGTGCAGGCCGCCTGCGAGATGCTGGAAAAGTCCGGCCTGCGCCCGCAGGTGATGATCGACCTCTCGCATGCCAACAGCAGCAAGCAGCACCGCCGCCAGATCGAAGTGGCCGCCGACATCGCGGGCCAGATCGCCGGCGGCGAGGCGCGCATCACCGGCGTGATGATCGAAAGCCACCTGCACGAAGGCCGCCAGGACATCATGCCGGGCCGGGAACTGCAGTACGGCGTGTCGCTGACCGATGCCTGCATCAGCATGGAGCAGACGATTCCCGTGCTGGAACAGCTGGCGGCGGCCGTGCGCCAGCGCCGGGCCGCACGCGCATAACGCGGCCTGCTATCAAAAGCAAGGCTGCCGGCGCTTGCCGGCTGCCTTGTTCAGTGCAGATTCATTTCAAAACCCGGTACCGGCAAGCGCCTGCCGCTTCGGTTTTCATAGCTCCAGCGTCAGCCTCAGCATGTCCTTGTGCTGCACGCCCCGCTCCCACAGCGGCGTGGTGTAGTTGAGCAGGAAGAAGTCGCGCTCGATGTCGGTCACGCGAAAGCCCGCGCGCTGGTAGAACAGCAGCTGGTCGCCAAAGCTGCCCGTTCCCACCTCCAGCTGCCGGACGCCGCGCTCGCGCGTCCAGGCAATGGCGCGCTGCAGCAGGGCCGAGCCTATGCCGTGCTGCTGCCAGGCCGGGGCCACGGCGATATTCATCAGTTCCCAGGCCTGCTGGCCGTCGCCCAGCGGTACCAGCACGCAGACCCCGACCAGCGTGCCTACGCCGCTGGGCGTGAGCTGCTGCGTCAGCCGGGCGGCAAAGCAGGTGGAGCCGGGCAGGTAGCGCCTGACCTTCTCGCGCGATGGATCGGCCAGCAGCAGCAGCGGCCAGGGCGCCTCGGCCGGATTCATGCTCGTCACATGCCAGGCGGGAGAAGCGGAAGCAGGTGCGGAACTCATGCACACCCTTCCGCCAGGAAAGGCCGCAGGCGCACGGGCCGGGCGCAGCCGCCGGGCGGGGCGGCCCTGCCCGCTGCTGCGTCTGCCTGCTGCAAAGCTTGTTCACGCGCCATGTCCACTTTCCGTGCGGACGACATGCCTGAACGCCGCCCGCCTGTTGCTGTTGTCAATGCCCATAGGGTAGCAGCCGGCACCGCCTGCTGCGCAAAACCGCAGCCGCCATGCAAGAACAAGCTTCTCGCCTTCGGCCGTGCCGGCCTGCACCGGCATCACATGCCGGCGCCGTGCAGCCAAATCGATTGTGGTTTATACTTACCTAGGGTTAATACTTAGTTGTTAACCCGAATGAACGGTGTTGAGATGCCCGCCGTTCCCTGCTTGCAGTGCATCTCCGGATTACCAAAGGAACATTCACCATGCGCCAAGCCATTCAATCCCTGATCAGCTTCATCCAGGAAGCCCGCGAATTCCACCTGGAAGTCGCCAACCAGTAAGCAACAACCAGGTTGCTGCAGAAAGAGCCGCTGATGAAGCGGCTTTTTTGTGCCTGCACGACGCCATGTCGGACAGGGAAGCTGGCAGTTCTGGCGGCCCGGCACAGGCCCGGCAGGCAGCCGCCGCATCAGGAGCTGGACGACAGCTTCATCAGCACCAGCCCCGTGACGATCAGCACGGCCGCGCCGATGCGCAGGGGCGTGACCTGCTCGCCCAGCACGGCAATGCCCACCACGAAGGCGCCCACGGCACCGATGCCGGTCCAGATGGTGTAGGCCGTGCCCAGCGGCAGCGAGCGCATGGCCACGGACAGCAGGCCGAAGCTGGCCGCCATGGCCACCAGCGTGATGAGGCTGTACCTGAGATTGCTGAAGCCCTGGGACTGCTTCATGGTGAAGGCCCAGACCACTTCCAGAATGCCGGCGACCAGCAGATAGACCCATGCCATAACAAACTCCCCCGGATGTCGATGGCCAGGCCGTCCCGGCAAGCGCGCAAGTGCATGCGCATGCGTGCGGCATCTGCGATGCCCTGCAGGGCCGTCCCTGCGCACGATGGAAAGACGATGTTAGGCGGTCATGGCGTACCGGACCAAAACCCGCCGGCCGCTGGGTGGTTGGCATGCCACAAGGGCATCGCGCTTCGCGGGCGCCCCCAAAGGGCCTGAATCGCAGGCACACTTGCACGCCATGCACTTGCTGCCACTTTCCATCGGATCCGCATGCTGACCGGTCTGAACCATCTCACCCTGGCCGTGACCGATCTGCCACGCAGCATCTCGTTTTACGCCCGGGTGCTCGCGTTCAGGCTGGATGCGCAGTGGCATGCCGGCGCATACCTTTCACTGGGCGAGCTGTGGCTTTGCCTGAGCCTGGATCCGTCCCGTGCCATGGCCGAGAGGCCGGACTACACGCACTACGCCTTTTCCGTGGTGCAGGACGACTTCCCGGCCTTCGTGGCCCATGCCCGCAGGCATGGCGTCCGGCAATGGAAGGACAACCGCAGCGAAGGCGATTCCTTCTACTTTCTGGATCCGGATGGACACCGGCTGGAGGCCCATGTGGGCTCGCTGGCATCCCGCCTGGCGCGCTGCCGGCAGCAGCCCTACGCAGGCATGGTTTTCTACGACTGACCGGCCGTGGCGACTTCCACCTCGGCCTCTTGCAGCAGCACGATATTGCCCACCGTGGCCCCGTAATGGGTGGCCACGCGCTTGCGCTGCTTGAGCACGGCCCTGTCCTTGCTGACCAGCACGGCGCGGTGCTGGCTGGCCAGGTCGAGGAAATGCTGGTCGTCCGGATCGGTGCAGGTGAAGCGGATCTTGGGCGCCTCGGCCACGTACTCCACGGCGGCGTCGAACGCGGCCAGCACGCCTTCGGCCGTCTTGCCGTAGAAGGCCACGCGCGGCGCGATCTGGCTGTAGTGCAGCACGCGCTCGAGCTCGATGCGCTGGGCCCGGTCGGCAATCCAGCGCAGCTCGCCGCGGGCCACAAGCTCGCGGATCGGCGGCACATGCGGATCGTCGAAGATCAGCAGATCCAGCACCACATTGGTGTCCAGCACCACGGGGCGCGGCAACGGGCCCTCGTAGCCGTCGTTGCACGACGGCCACTTCAAGACGATCTTCATTGCGCGCCGCCTACGGCGGCCGGTGCGTCGCCGTCGCCCTTGCGGGGCTTGACCGCCCCCTTGACCATGTCGAAGCGGAACAGGCGGCATTCGATGGGGCCGTTCCACATGGGCGTGCGGCGCGATTCCTTGAGGCGCATCTTGCCGGGCAGCTTGAGGTCGGGCGTGAGCATCCAGGCGCTCCAGCCGCTGTAGTTCTTTTTCCAGTGCGCGGCCAGCTGGCTGAAGAACTCGCCGCCGTCTTCGGTCTGCGCGGTCTCGCGGCCCGCGCGCTCGACCTGGCCCATGCGCTCGCGGGCATTGCGGCCGGCGCTGCCGGCCGCGGCGATGCGCTCGCCGTAGGGCGGGTTGAGCAGCATCATGCCGGGCTGCCCGCTGGGCGGCATACGCTGCAGCGCGTCGCCGCCACGCAGCTGCACGGTGTCGGCCACGCCCGCGCGTTCGGCATTGCGCTGGGCAAAGTCCACCATGCGAAAGGAGATGTCCGAGCCGTAGATGCCCACCGGGCTTTCGGGCAGGATGCGGCGCTCGGCCTCGTCCAGCATGGCTTCCCACACATGCTTCTGGAACGGCACCAGCTTCTCGAACGCGAAGCTGCGCAAAATGCCGGGCGGAATGCGGCGTGCGATCTGCGCGGCCTCGATCACCACGGTGCCGCTGCCGCAGCAGGGGTCGTACAGCGGCTGGGGCTGAGACCCGTGCGGGTCCCAGCCCGTGGCGGCGATCATGGCAGCGGCCAGGGTTTCCTTGAGCGGCGCGTCGCCCTTGTCCTCGCGCCAGCCGCGCTTGAACAAGGCCTCGCCCGAAGTGTCGATGTAGATCGTGGCTTCGTCGGTGGTCAGGTGCAGGTGCACGCGCACATCCGGGTGGCGGGTCTCGACGCTGGGGCGCTCGTCGCCGCGCTTGGCGCGGAAGCGGTCGGCGATCGCGTCCTTCACGCGCAGGGCGGCGAAGTTGAGGCTGGTCAGCGGGCTGTGCTGGGCCGTGGTCTCGATCTTGAAGGTCTGGCGCGTGGTGAACCAGATCTCCCAGGCCACCTCGCTGGCGGCACGGTACAGGTCGTTCTCGTTGCGGTACAGCGTCTGCGACAGCTGCACCAGCACGCGCTGGGCCAGGCGGCTGTGCAGGTTCAGAAGCATGGCGTCGCGCCACATGGCGCGCACGTGCACGCCGCCGCGCCCGACCATCAGGTCATGGCCCTTGAGGCCGGTGATGGCATGGACCTCGTCGGCCAAAAAGCCCTCGACGCCGGCGGCGCAGGGCAGAAACAGGTGCAATTGGTTCATAGCAGGGCGCCAAGGATACGCGAGACGCCCCGGCCACGGGGCGCGGTGGGCTACTGCGGCAGGGTGAGGACTCAACGCCGGAATGTGACTGAAAACAGCCTCAGGCACCCATGCACCAAGCGCTTGCAGCTCCTTTTTTTTGACAATCCGTCCTCTTTCAGAACGTCACACCGGAGATCAGCATCACATTGGCATACGGCGTGCATTCGCCGGTGCGCACAATGGCCCGGGCCGTGGCGCACTGGCGCTTGAATTCCTCATGCGGGACGACGGCGCCCAGGCTTTGCGCCCATAGGCCGGGCAGCCAGTCCGGCGGCTGCGTGCGGCCGGCCATGGTTTCCTGCGCCAGCACCACGCGCTCGACCTGCATTTCGGCCGCCACGGCCTCCAGCACCTGGGCCAGCGACGGCACGCCGGGGCTCACGGCCAGGTCGATGCGCTCCACGCCGTCCGGAATCGGCAAGCCCGCATCGCAGACCACCAGCTTGTCGCCATGGCCCAGGCGGGCAATGGCCGAGGACAGCGGCGCATTGAGCAACAGGCCCTTCTTCATGCCTTCGCTCCTTCCATGCGGGCTGCGGCAAAGGCCTGTACCTGCGCGCGCAGCGGTATCGAGGGCTGTGCGCCGGCCTTGCCTATGCACAGGCTGGCCGCGTGGATGCCCCAGGAGACGGCATCGGCCAGCGGGCAGCCTTCGGCCAGATGCGTGACCATGGCGCCCAGAAAGGTATCGCCGGCCGCCGTGGTGTCCACCACGGGCACTTCTGGCGCCGGATGGAGGGAGACATGGGGCGTCCCGGCCGGGCCGCCGAGCGCCACCGCGCCCTGGGGCCCCAGCGTGACGACGACCTGGCGCACGCCGCGCGCCAGCAGGCCAAGGCCCGCGCGCGCGGCGGACTCGGGCGTGTCCACGGCTTCGCCGCTCAGCGCCGCCGCCTCGTGCTCGTTGACCACCAGCGTATGGATCAGCGGCCACCAGTGGGCGGGCACCTCGCGCACGGGCGAAGGATTGAGCACCACGCTGCAGCCGGCCGTGCGGGCCGCGAGCAGCGCCTGCTCGACCACGGGCGGCGGCGTCTCGAACTGCAGCACCAGGAAGTCGGCCTGGCCCAGCGCATTGAGCAAGGCCTCCTCGGGCAGCTCCAGCCGCGCATTGGCGCCGGGCACCACGCAGATGCGGTTCTGCCCGCCGGACTCCACCATGATGACCGCCGTGCCCGTGGGCACGCCCTCGTGCACGCTGACGTTGTCCATGTCCACGCCGTCGCCATGCAGGGCCAGCCGCAGCGTGTTGCCATGGTGGTCGCGGCCCACGCAGCCGAACAGCGAGACCTGAGCGCCGTGGCGTGCGCAGGCCACGGCCTGGTTGCCGCCCTTGCCGCCGGGCAGGTAGTGCAGGCCGCTGGCCGCCACGGTTTCGCCTGCGCCGGGCATGCGCTCGAGCGTGAGCACCACGTCCATGTTGAGGCTGCCGACCACGACGATGCGCGCGCCGCCGTGGGGCAGCAGCGCCTTCTGCGCGGCGTCCAGTCCCGCGCTGCGGGGCAAGGCAGAGGATGAAAGCGGGGCCACCATGGTCTGAACTCCTACTGCGACGTTACAAAAGACCGCATGCCATTCTCGCGCACGCGCTGCAAGGACTGGCGCGCACCCTGCCAGAGACGCCCGGCAACGGCCGCCGGGCAGCTGGGCAGCCACTCCGCCTCGATACAGGGGCATCACCCGGACCTGCGCTGGCGCACGGTATCCACGATCACGGCCACCACGATCACCGCGCCGGTGATGATGCGCTTGCTGGGTTCGCTGGCACCGATCTGCGCCAGCCCGGCTTCGAGCACCGCAATGATGAGCACGCCGAAGAAGGTGTTGACCACCGAGCCGCGTCCGCCCATCAGGCTGGTGCCGCCGATCACCACGGCGGCGATCACCTGCAGCTCCATGCCCAGGCCGGCATTGGGATCGGCGGCCTCCAGCCGCGCCGACTGCATCAGCCCGCCCAGGCCGGCCAGCAGTCCCGTGAGGGCGAACACGGCAATGCGTATGGGGCGCGGATCGACGCCGGCCAGGCGCATGGCCTCCTCGTTGGTGCCTATGCCCACCACGTAGCGGCCGAACACCGTGCGGCTGAGCACCAGCTGGCCCACGGCCACCACCAGCAGCGCGATGAAGAACGCGGCCGACAGGCCGCCGACCCACGGCGCGGCCAGGGCCCCCATGGCATCGCCCACATACTGGGTGCGCGAATCGGTGACCAGATAGGCAGCCCCGCGCACGGCTTCCAGCATGCCCAGGGAGACGATGAAGCTGGGCAGCTGCCATGCCACCGCGATGCCGCCCGTGGCCGCGCCGCAGGCCAGCCCCACCAGCAGGCCCAGCGCGGCCGCGCCCCAGGGGCTGAAGTGCCACTGCAGCACGGCCGCCGCGCTGATGGCCGCGCTCAGCGCCAGTACCGAGCCCACGGACAGGTCGATGCCCGCGATGATGAGCACAAAGGTCATGCCCACGGCCATCACGGCCAGCGCCGGGATCTCGTTGGCAATGGACAGCAGCGTCTCGCGCGTGAGGAAGTATTCGGACAGGCTGCCGAACAAGGCCATCATGGCGGCCAGCACCACCAGCAGGCCCAGGTAGGTGCCCAGTTCCTGCCGCCAGGCACTGCGTGGCGCAGGCATATCGCCGGCAGAGCGGCTGGAAGACGTGGATGGATTCATGGCTGCGCCCTCTCCGCCTGCTTGCTTGTTGCGTTCCCGGATCCTTGCTCGCCGGGCGCCGCCTCGCCAAAGGCGGCTTCCAGCAAAGCCTGCGCAGTCCACTGGCCGCGCTCGAAGGTGGCGACGATGCGGCCCTCGTGCATGACGCTGATGCGGTCGCACAGCTCCATGAGCTCGCGCAGGTCGCTGGAGACCACCATCAGTGCCTTGCCCCGGGCCGCCATGGCGTCCAGCTCGGCATACAGGTCGGCGCGCGCGCCCACGTCCACGCCGCGCGTGGGCTCGTCCAGCAGCACCACCGGGCAGTCGCGGTGCAGCCAGCGCGCAAAGATCACCTTCTGCTGGTTGCCGCCGCTCAGGGTGCCCACGGGCTGCTCGGTATCGCGGGCGCGGATGCGCAGGCGCTTGACCATGCGCTGCGCCAGCCCGGACTCGGCCGCCGGGCGCAGCCAGCCGCCCCGGGCCACGGCCTGCATGCCGCTGAGCGAGGTGTTCACGCGGATCGACTGGGGCAGCAGCAGGCCCTGGGCCTTGCGGTCCTCCGTCACCAGCGCAATGCCGGCGCGCATGGCCTGCATGGGGCTGCGCCAGTTGGGCACGGCCTTGCGCGCCGCCGTTCTCGCGCCCTGCGCCATGCCCTCTCCGGTCAGCTCGATGCTGCCGGCCTCGGCCCGGTCCGCGCCATAGAGCAGGCGCAGCAGCTCGGTGCGGCCGGCGCCCACCAGCCCGGCCACCCCCAGCACCTCGCCGGCGCGCAGCTCCACATCCACGCCCTGCACCTGCTTGCCGCGCCGCAGGCCACGAGCACGCAGCAGCACGGGCCCCGCCGTTCGCCGCGGCCGGGCATCCAGCGTCTCCACCGCATGGCCGACCATGCGCTCCACCAGCGCAGGCTCGCTCAGGCCCTGCATGGGCAGCACGTCGACCAGATGTCCGTCGCGCAGCACGGCCACGCGCTCGGCCACGCGCTGCAGCTCTTCCAGCCGGTGCGAGACATAGACCAGGGCCACGCCCCGGGCCTTCATCAGGTCGATCTGCGCGAACAGGTGCTCGATCTCCCTGGACGTGAGCATGGCCGTGGGCTCGTCCAGCACCAGCACCCGGTTGCCGTCGCGCAGATTGCGCGCGATCTCCACCATCTGCTGCAGGCCTATGCCCAGCTGCCCCACGGGCGCCATGGGGTCGATGTGCTCCAGTCCCATCTTGGCCAGCTGCATGCGGGCCTGGGCGGCCAGCGCGCCACGGTCCACCCAGCCCAGGCGCTGGGGCAGGCGATCCAGCAGCAGGTTCTCGGCCACCGTGAGCGTGGGCACCAGGCCCAGCTCCTGCAGCACCATGCGCACGCCCAGGGCTTCGGCCTGGGTGCGCGAGCGCGGCGCAAACGGCTGCCCGTCCAGCGCCATGCGTCCCCGCGTGGGCTCCACCAGGCCGCACAGCATCTTGGCCAGCGTGGACTTGCCAGCGCCGTTCTCACCCGTCAGCGCCAGGCATTCGCCCGCGCGCAGCTCTAGCGTGACGCCATCGAGCACGGTGCTGGGGCCGTAGTCCTTGCCCATGCCCTCCAGCGTCATCGCCACTGCACCGCGCCCGGGCCGAAGATCATTCATCGCAGCCATCTCGGCACTCCCGCATGCCCCGCATGCATCGTCATCGCATGACACTGGCGCCGCCTCGCAGCAAGGCTGCCGTCCCCCGCAGGAACGGTGCCGAAGGCGACTCGTGGGGAGGTCATTTCGTCACGAGCACCACGTCGGTCTTGACCTCGGCCGGCATCTGGGCCTGCGGGGTCTTGTTCTTGACGGCCTTGAGCGCTTCCTCGATGCCGAACACCGCCTGCTTGGCCGCGAACTGGTCGGCCGTGGCCAGCACCCGGCCGTCCTTGAGCATGGGGTGTATGGCCTGGATGTTGTCGTAGCCCACGACGAACACCTTGCCTGCCTTGCCCGCGGCCTTGACGGCCGCCACCGCGCCCAGCGCCATGGAGTCGTTGCCGGCCAGCAGAGCCTTCAGGTCCGGATGCTCGCGCAGCATGCCGGCCGCCACGGTGTTGCCCTTGTCGATTTCCCACTGGCCGGACTGCACGCCCACCACGGTCATCTTGCCGGCTTCCATCGCATCCTTGAAGCCCGCCGTGCGCTGCTGCGCATTGGTGGTGGTGGAAACGCCCTCGATGATGCCCACCTTGTCGCCGGCCTTGAGCTGCTTGGCCAGGTAGTCGCCCACCAGCCTGGCGCCGGCGCGGTTGTCCGGGCCTACAAAGGGGATCACCAGGCCTTTTTCCTGGAGCGCGGCGGGGTCCAGCCGGTTGTCGATGTTGACCACGCGCACGCCGCGGTCCACGGCGGTCTTGAGCACGGGCACCAGCGCCTTGGAATCGGCCGGAGCGATCACCAGCGCATCGACCTTCTGCGCCACCATCTGCTCCACCATCTTGATCTGGGCGGCGGTGTCGGTCTCGTTCTTGATGCCGTTGCTCAGCAGCGTGTATTCGCTGGCGTGGGCCTTCTGGTGGGCCTTGGCGCCGTCCTCCATGGTGCGGAAGAACTCGTTGGCCAGCGACTTCATGACCAGGGCCACCTTGGGCTTGTCCTGGGCCCGGGCCGCAGGGCCCCAGGCACCCGCCAGAGCCAGTATCGACAGGCCCACCGTAACCACCGCATGACGACGTTGCAACATAGCGCTCTCCCGGGCCTGGGCCCTTGTGACGTGGATGAAACCGGCCGCTCGCATGCGCCGGCGAACGCTCTCTTATAGGCCCTGGGCTTGCCGCAAGGAGTAGGAGAAATCCTCTGCTACCCACCACAAGCGTTGCTCTACAAACGCGCGCCGCGGCAGCGGCATGATGGACGCCAAGGAGAAAACCGCATGGAAGAAATCAGCTGGAACGACTTCATGAAAGTGGAGCTGCGCGTGGGCCGCGTGGTGCAGGCCGAAGTATTCAAGGAGGCACGCAAGCCTGCCTACAAGCTGCAGGTGGACTTCGGCCCCGAGCTGGGGTTGCGCAAGTCCAGCGCCCAGATCACCCAGCTCTACCAGCCCGGGGACCTGGTGGGCCGCCTGGTGGTGGCCGTGGTGAATTTTCCGAAGAAGCAGATCGGCCCCCTGATGAGCGAATGCCTGGTGACGGGCTTTCACAATGCCGACAGCCATGTGGCGCTGTGCGTGCCCGATGGCGATGTGCCGCTGGGCACGCGGCTGCTGTAGCCGGCCGCAGGCAAAATGGGCTTCATGGACACTGCATTCAATCCCCTGGTACGCGTTCGCACCGTCACCGCCTTCGTCAACATGCCCGCAGATGCCGTGCTGTGGCAAAGCTGCCTGACCCAGGCCAAGCAGCAGTGCGATGCCGTGGCCGATGCCATCGAAGCCCGGGGCTACCAGGTGCAGTCCATACGCATCGTGAGCAATCCGTTCGGGGAATTCATCGACGTTTCGGGTCTCGAGCCCGCATTGGCGGATCTGCAGCGCATCACGCAAATGCTCGGCGCCATCAACACGGGCAAACGCCGTATCCGCTTTGCCATCGGCGAGGCGCGCACCGCGCAGGAAATCGCGCTGCTGCCCCGGCTGATTGCCGCCCACGGCGACCTGTGCAATGCCTGCGTCAACATCGGCCTGGACGGCAATGGATTCCTGCAGGGCGAGCTGCTGCAGGCCAGCGTGCAGGCCATCCAGGAGATCGCCCGCAGCACGCCGCGCGGCGAGGGCAATTTCAATTTCACGGTCAACTTCAACTGCGCACCCGGCATTCCCTACTTCCCGGCCAGCTACCACCGCGGCCGGCACCACGGCGCCCTGGTGCTGGGGCTGGAAACGCCGGACCTGCTGGTGGCCGTGCTCGCCGGACTGCAGGCGCAGCGCCGCCAGCTGGACCACGCGGCCTGGCTGCAACTGGCCTTCGATCATCTGAGCCGCTCGCTCACCGAACATGCCACCGCCATCCAGCACTGCGCCGACCGGGTGGCGCTGGCCGATGGCTGGCTTGTCGCGGGCATGGACACCTCGGCCGCGCCGTCCAGGTTCTGCGCCTCCATGGTCGATGTCTACCGGCTGCTGGGCGTGCCCTACTTCGGCGCCAGCGGCACCGTGGAAGCCTCGGCGCTGCTGACGCGGGTGTTCAAGTCGGTGGCCGGCGTCACGCAGACAGGCTTCAGCGGCCTGATGCTGGCCGTCACCGAGGACGAGGGCCTGGCCCGGGCCAGCCTCGACGGCGAGTTCGACATCCGCGCCCTGCTGACCTACAGCAGCGTCTGCGGCATTGGACTGGACACCGTGCCCATTCCCGGCGACAGCAGCGCAGAGCAGATCGCCGCCGTCATGCGCGACACCGGCACCATGGCCTTCCGCCTCAACAAGCCGCTGACGGTGCGGCTGTTCCCCGTGCCCGGGCTGGCGGCCGGCGACCGCACGGCCTTCGAGAGCGCGGACCTGTGCAACTGCGCCGTGCTGGCATTACCTTGATTCCCCCGAGTCGCTTTGCGCCTTCCCCCTAAAGGAGGACGACGGCCTTTGCAGGAGCAGCCCCTGCTGCGGGACGGCCCTTGCCGGCCGTCCCTGGCTTGGAGCGCGCCCATCTCAAAGGCAACTTGATCTGCCCCATGTCCCTGCTGGAGGTGATCGGTAAAATCCGGGGTTATGGCAAAAATCATCGTCCTGGCACTGGTGCTGCTCTTTTTCGGCTGCGGGCTGTACATGCACCTGCGCGGCAAGGTCCGGCACAAGGTGCTGCGCCAGCTGTTCGACCACTCGACGTTCACGGCACCGTTCAACGTCTTCATGCTGATGTTCAGCAAGGTGCCGCGCACGCCTTACCTGCCCACCAGCACCTTCCCCGAGCTGGCACCGCTGCAGGCCAACTGGCGCGAGATCCGCGAGGAAGCCGTCAACCTGCACAAGAACATGCAGATCAAGGCCGCCGCCAACAACGACGACGCCGGATTCAACTCCTTCTTCAAGACCGGCTGGAAGCGCTTTTACCTCAAGTGGTACGGCGATGCCCACCCCTCGGCCATGGAGCTGTGCCCCAGGACCACGGCCCTGGTCAAGTCCATTCCCAGCGTGAAGGCGGCCATGTTCGCCGAGCTGCCGCCGGGCGCCAAGCTCAACCTGCACCGCGACCCGTATGCGGGATCGCTGCGCTACCACCTGGCCGTGCTGGCGCCCAACGACGACCGCTGCATGATCGAGGTCGACGGCCAGCCCTACAGCTGGCGCGAGGGCGAGGGCGTGATCTTCGACGAGACCTATATGCACTGGGCCGAGAACCGCAGCGAGGGCAACCGCATCGTGCTGTTCTGCGACGTGGAGCGGCCCATGACCAACCGCTTCGCGCAGTGGCTCAACCACTGGCTGGGCAAGAACGTGGTGGCCGCGGCCAGCTCGCCCAACAACGAAGGCGATCCGCGCGGCTTCATCAGCCGCATCTTCAAGATCTCGTTCTACATGGGCCAGTACCGCCGCCGCTTCAAGGCCTGGAACAAGACGGTCTACAAGATCACCAAGTTCGGCCTCATGCTGGCCGCGCTGGCCCTGCTCATCTGGTGGCTTGTGCCGAGCTGACGCGCTGAAGGCCTGCGCGCGCTGCGCCGCCGAGGGCCCGATCCCGGGCCCGCCAAAAAACCGCCCTGCGCTGCAGAGGCGGTTTTTTTACAGCGCCTTGCGCAAGGTCGTGGTCGGGATCTTGAGCTGCTCGCGGTACTTGGCCACGGTGCGGCGCGCGCATTCGATGCCCTGTTCCTTGAGCATGTCGGCCAGCTTGGCATCCGACAGCGGCTTCCTGGGGTCCTCGGCATCGACGAACTGCTTGATCAGCGCGCGCACCGCCGTGCTGGACGCGCTGCCGCCGGTCTCCGTGCCCAGGCCCGAGCCGAAGAAGTACTTGAGCTCGAACGTGCCCTGGGGCGTGGCCATGTACTTGGCCGTGGTCACGCGGCTGATCGTGGACTCGTGCAGGCCCAGCGCATCGGCGATGTCGCGCAGCACCAGCGGGCGCATGGCCAGCTCGCCATGCACGAAGAAGTTCTTCTGCCGCTCCACGATGGCTTCGGACACACGCAATATGGTGTCGAAGCGCTGCTGGATGTTCTTGATGAACCAGCGCGCCTCCTGCAGGCGCTGCTGCAGCAGGCCGTGGCTTTCCTCGCCGCGGTGGCGGCGCAGCACGCCCGCATAGACGTCGTGCACCTTGAGCTGGGGCATGACGTCCGGATTCAGCCGCACCGCAAACTCCACGCGGCCCGCACCTGCGCGCACCGGGCGCACGATGACGTCCGGCACCACGATCTGGCGCTCCACATTGGCAAAGCGCCTGCCCGGGCGCGGCTCCAGGCGCGCAATCAGGGCCATGGCCTCGCGCAGCGCTTCCTCGCGCGCGCCGCACAGGCCGGCCAGCTTGCGCACATCGCGCCGGGCCAGCAGGTCCATGGGCTGGGCGCAGATGGATTGCGCCAGCTGCAGCAGGGACAGGCGCGCGGGCGTCGTGCCTTCGTCCTCGGCCTGCTGCAGCAGGTCGCGCAACTGCAGCTGCAGGCATTCGGCCAGATCGCGTGCCCCCACACCGGCGGGCTCCAGGCTCTGCAGCAGCTTGAGCGCGATGGCAAAGCGCTGCTCCAGCTCCTCGCGCTCTTCCAGGTCGCCACCGGCCAGGCCGGCGGCCAGCTCTGCCAGCGGCTCCTCGAGGTAGCCGTCGTCGTTGAGCGATTCGATCAGAAAGCTCAGCGCCGCGCGGTCTTCCGCGCCCAGGTGCAGGCTCAGCGCCTGGCGGTGCAGATGGTCGGTCAGGCTTTCATGCTCGCACGCCAGGCTGATGGCGTCGTTTTCTTCGTCATCCGCCTGGCGGCCCTTGGCCGCCGGGGCTGCAGAGATATCCCATTCGCTGCTGCCCTCGCCGCCCCATTCCCCGTCCAGACCGCCGGCGTCGCCGTCGTCCGGGCCGTCATTGCCGCCGGTGTTCCATTCCAGCGTTTGCGGAGTTTCGGCGGGTGCGGGTTCCGCTATGAATTCGGAAGCTGCTTGCGCCTGGTATTCCGAATTCTCAGAGCGAAATTCATCTGCAATCAAGGATTCATTGGCGCTGGCAGCTATTGCTTCGTGAGCATCGGCTTCGCCTTCCGTCTCCCGTTCGAGAAACGGATTGTCGTTGAGCATCTGCTCCACTTCCTGCGCCAGCTCCAGCGTGGACAGCTGCAGCAGCTGGATGGACTGCTGCAGCTGCGGCGTGAGCGACAGATGCTGGGAGACCCTCAGCGACAGGCCAGGCTTCATGGACGCCTACATCCTGAAGTGCTCGCCCAGGTACACGCGGCGCACGTCGGCGTTGTCCACGATTTCCTCGGGCGTGCCCTCGGCCAGCACATGGCCGTCGCTGATGATGAAGGCGTGGTCGCAGATGCCCAGCGTCTCGCGCACGTTGTGATCGGTGATGAGCACGCCGATGCCGCGGTCCTTGAGGAAGCCGATGATGCGCTGGATCTCGATCACGGCAATGGGGTCGATGCCGGCAAACGGCTCGTCCAGCAGGATGAAGCGCGGCTGCGTGGCCAGGGCCCGGGCGATCTCCACGCGGCGGCGCTCGCCGCCGGACAGCGCCAGCGCGGGCGACTGGCGCAGGTGGTCGACGCGCAGCTCCTTGAGCAGGCTGGTCAGCCGCTCCTCGATCACTTCGCGCGTCAGATTTTTGCCCTGCTCGTCCTTTTGCAGCTCGAGCACGGCGCGCACGTTGTCTTCCACGTTGAGGCGGCGGAAGATCGACGCCTCCTGCGGCAGATAGGACAGACCCAGGCGCGAGCGCTGGTGGATAGGCATGTTGCTGACGTCATGCTCGTCGATGAAGATCTGCCCGCCGTCGCTGCGCACCAGGCCCACGATCATGTAGAACGAGGTGGTCTTGCCCGCGCCGTTGGGGCCCAGCAGGCCCACGACTTCGCCCTTCTGGACGGAAAGCGAGACATCCTTGACCACCTTGCGGCTGCCATAGGACTTGGCCAGGTGCCGGGCCTGCAGACGGCTTTCGGCCACGGCGTTGCTGCTGTCCATGCTCATTATTTCTTCTCGCCGCCGATGGTCAGGCTCTGGCGCAGGGGTTCGCCGGCAGGCACGGCCGGCTTGGCCGCGGCCCCCGGGGTCGCGCCCGGCGTGCCTTCCTTGGGCGCCATCACGGCGCGCACGCGGCCGCCCTGGCCCACCGAGGAGCTGGGCAGCCCGCCGCTGGTCTTCTGGCCGTCGACGGTGTAGACGTCGGTGATATTGTTGTAGACGATGATCGAGCCCGTCACCTCGTCGCTGAGCTGGCCGCCACGGTAGCGGCGCATCTCGCCGCGGCGGATGAACTTGACGATATCGGCCTTGCCGTCGTACTCGATGGTTTCGCCCTCGCCTTCGATGAATTCATCGGGCTGGCCGCGTTCGGTATCGCGCTTCTGGCGGAAAAAGGCGCGCTTGCCCGGCTCGGCCTTGACCACTCCGTACTGGTAGCCTTCGGCATCCTGGCGCACGTCCAGCTGGGCGCCGCGCAGCACGATGGTGCCCTTGGTCATCACCACATTGCCGGTGAAGACGCTGGTCTGCGCCAGCTCGTCGTGGCGCAGCGCGTCGGCTTCGATGTTCATGGGCTTGGCGCTGTCGGCCTTTTCGGCCTGCGCCATGCCGGCAAAGGCGGCCAGGGCCGCTGCCAGCACGAGGGGGGAAAGTCGTTTGGTCATGGAGGGCACGTTTCTTGCATACATTGTAGTCACACCCTTGGTCCGGACCCCGCCAGAAAAAAGCCCGCACAACGGCGGGCTGTCTGCAAAGCGCTGGCGCAGCTTGGTGAATCAGGCCTTGCGGCTGGAGGCGATCAGCTGGTCCACCACGCGCAGCACATTGGTCATGTTGCCGGCCTTGGTGCCATCGGTGTAGTAGCGGCCGGCCACGCCCAGAGCGGGTACGCCTTCCAAATCATATTCCTGCTGCAGCTGCGTGGCCTTGCGCACCTGGTTGGCCACGGAGAAGGAGCCGAACATCTCCTTGAACTTGGCCATGTCCACGCCCTGCTTGCCCATCCAGTCGAAGATCTGGTCTTCCTTTGACAGGTTGATGCGCTCCACGTGGATGGCATGGAACACCTTGGCATGCATGGTGTTCACGAGGTTCATGCCTTCCAGCGTGTAGTAGAGCTTTTGCTGGGGTACGAAGGAGGCATTGAAAGCCACTGGTACGCGGTGCACGACCACGTCGGCCGGCGCCGCATTCTTCCAGGCCGCAAACTGGGGCTCGAAGGCATTGCAGTGCGGGCAGTTGTACCAGAAGAATTCGATCACCTCGACCTTGCCGGCAGGTGCGCTGACCTGGGCTGGCTTGGCCAGCTTGACATAGTCCTTGCCTTCCTTGGGCGCGGCGGCCTGGGCCCAGCTGGCGGAGGTGCCCAGCGTCAGGGCGCTGGCAGCGGCAGCCGAAGCGGCCAGGGAAAAATTGCGGCGTTTCATCTCAACAAACTCCTTGAGTTCAAGTCTGCAATATCTGAGGCGCCTGCCTCACAAAAGTTCAACCAGCGCACCAAACTGGCACACCCAAAGCAAGAACCGCCCGCAGTAAAGGCCGTCGTTCCCCTTGAGGGCGCCTGGCTAGGGGAAGCCGCGCAGCGGCTCAGGAGGCAACGCTACTTTGCCGCCCGCACCAGTGTCGATTCCACGCCGGCGCCGTCGAGCTTGCCCTTGAGTTGCTCGGCATCGTCGCGCTTGGTGAACGGGCCTACGCGCACGCGAAAGACGGTGATACCGTTCTGCTCGCGCTCGCTGATGCGGGCTTCCCAGCCCAGCATGGCCAGCTTGGCGCGCTGGGCCTCGGCTTCGTTCTGGCGGCGGAAGGCGCCGGCCTGGACGAAGTAGTTGAAGCCGCTCTCGGCGGCCTGGGCCGCCTGCGCTGCCTTGTCCTTTTCCGCCTTGGCCTTGTCGGCTTTGTCGGCGGCGGCGGAGCGCTGGCGCACCAGGTCGCCCAGCGGGTCCGTGGAGGACGGCGCCCCATGGCCTGCGGCCGGCGTGCCAGGTACCGCAGGCACGGCCGGCACCGCGGGCGTACCGCCGGCCACGGCTGGCGGCTGCACGATGGCCGGTGCGGCGGTGCCGGGCGCCGGCTCGTTTGCGCCTGGGGCTGCCGGAGCCACGGCCGGGGGCAGCGGCGCCTTGCTTTGCAGCGGCGCGTTCGGGTCCCAGTTGCGGTTGCGTTCGGCTTCTGCCGCATCGCGGTCCGTGTTGTTGCCGCCCTTGTTCAGGAACGGAACCGGCACCTTGGTCACATACACGGCGACGGCCAGCGCAGCGCCCAGGCCGATGATCATGCCGAAGATGAGCCCCAGGATGGTGCCGCCACGTTGCTGTTTCTTCATAAGTCGCTTATCGCAGTGTCGATTACATGCGCTCGGGTGCGTCCACACCCAGCACGGCCAGACCATTGTGCAACACCTGGGCCGTGGCGGCGACCAGGGCCAAGCGAGCCAGCCTGACCTTTTCGTCATCGACCAGGATGCGCTCGGCGTCGTAGTAGCTGTGGTAGCTCGATGCCAGGTCGCGCAGGTAGAAGGTCACGTCGTGCGGCGCATTGCCTTCGGCGGCGGCCGTCAGCATCTCGGGGTACTTGGCCAGCATCAGCATCAGGGCCTGGGCCTGCGGGCCTTCCAGCGCCGACAGGTCCACGTCCTGGAGGGCTTCGACTCCCGCGCCCCCCTGCTCCTGCCAGCCACGCAGCACGGACTGGATCCGCGCATGGGCATACTGCACGTAGTACACGGGGTTGTCGTTGTTCTGGGCCACGGCCAGGTCCACGTCGAAGGTGTACTCGGTGTCGGGCTTGCGGCTGAGCAGGAAGAAGCGCACCGCGTCCTTGCTGGTCCACTCGATGAGGTCGCGCAGCGTGACGTAGGAGCCCGCGCGCTTGCTGATCTTGACCTCTTCGCCATTGCGCACCACGCGCACCATGGTGTGCAGCACATAGTCAGGATAGCCGGCGGGAATGCCCACATCGGCGGCCTGCAGGCCGGCGCGCACGCGGGCGATGGTGCCGTGGTGGTCCGTGCCCTGGATGTTGACGACCTTGGTGAAGCCACGCTTGAACTTCTGGATGTGGTAGGCCACATCGGGCACGAAGTAGGTGTAGTGCCCGTCGGACTTGCGCATCACGCGGTCCTTGTCGTCACCGTAGTCGGTGGACTTGAGCCACAGCGCGCCGTCCTGCTCGTAGGTATGACCGTTGGCGATCAGGCGCTGCACCGCGTCCTCGACATAGCCGTTGGTGTAGAGGCTGGACTCCAGGTAGTACTGGTCGAAGCGCAGGTTGAAGGCCTGCAGGTCCTTGTCCTGTTCGTTGCGCAGGTAGGCCACGGCGAACTGGCGGATGTTGTCGTAGTCCTCGACATCGCCGTTGGCTGTGAATTCGCGGTCGTCGGCCTTGACGGTTTCCTTGTTCAGGAAGGCCTGGGCGATGTCGGCGATGTAGTCGCCGTTGTAGAACTTCTTGGATTCCGGATTCTCCGGATCGGTGGGCCAGCATGCGTCGCCGGGCTTGAAGCCCTTGGCGCGCAGCTGCGTGCTCTTGGTCAGCGTGTCGATCTGCACGCCCGCGTCGTTGTAGTAGAACTCGCGGTGCACCTTCCAGCCCTGGGTGGCGTAGAGGTTGCTGATGGCGTCGCCGATAGCGGCCTGGCGGCCGTGGCCCACGTGCAGCGGGCCCGTGGGATTGGCCGAGACGAATTCGACCAGGATGTTTTCACCGCGGTCGGCCTGGTAGCCGAACCTGGCTCCTTCAGCGAGCACTTCGCGCACCACCTGCTGCTTGGCGGCGGGCTTGAGGCGGATGTTCAGAAAGCCGGGACCGGCGATCTCGATGGCATCCACCCATTGCCGGAAGGCCGGCGTGGCTTCGAGTGCGGCCTTGAGCTGTTCGCCCAGTGCGCGCGGATTGGCCTTCAGGGGCTTGGCCAGCTGCATGGCCGCCGTGCAGGCGAAGTCGCCATGGGCTGCCACCTTGGGATTTTCAAACGCAGCGCGTGCGCCGGCGCCGGGCGATAGTGTTTCGAGCTCGGCAGCCAGGGCCGCGAGCAATTCCTGTTTGACGGAGAGCATCGGGCGATTTTACGTGGGCGCCCGCATCCATGCTGCGGCCAACGGGCAATTGCGCGGTGCACGGGCCACAGCGCGTTGCCGCTACATGCCGCGCGCCCAGAAGATGGCGACCACGGCGATCACGGGGATCACATGGGCCTGCCACATGACCCAGCGGCGGGTCTGGGCGATGGCGTCCTCGGAAGGCAGCTGGCCCGAGGCGTCCAGCGCCCGTTTCCAGCGCCGGAACGCGAGGGTGGGCTTGATGGACAGCAGCGCGCCGACGACGAACAGGCTCATCTTGAGATGGAACAGGGGCGAGCCCGTATAGCCGGCAAGGCCCTTGACGCCCCAGAACAGGCGGGCCAGACCGGTGAGCAACAGCAGCACGGCAACGATGCCGTAGATGGCATCGAGCCGCGCCAGGCGCTGCACCACCGCGGCATTCATCCATTCGCTGCGGCACAGCGCCGCCTGGCTGGTCACAAAAACCACCAAGGTCAGGATCGCCAGCAGGTGAAGGCTGGCCAATACGGCTTCAAGCGTCATGGTTTGTCTGTAGATGCTGCAGGTGCGCCACACTATCGCACAGGAGCCGCGGCCCAGGCAAAGGCGCCCGACCCCATTCGTGCGCCTTTGCGCCTGCGCAACCGGCTGCATCGGCGGCCGCAAGCCAAACCGCCCTTCAAGGGGCCGTGGTCGCAGAGGTCAGCTCTCGGGGCCGGTGCGCCAGAAATCGGGCTGGTCGTAGTGGTGCTTGAGGTAATCGATCCACATGCGAACGCGCAGCGGCATGTGCTTGCGCTGGGGAAAGATCACGAAAATGCCGTTGGGCGGCGCCGCGAACTCCTCCAGCACCGGCACCAGGCGGCCGGCGGCGATCTCGGACTCCACCTCCCAGGTGCTGCGCCAGGCAATGCCCCAGCCCCCCAGGCACCAGTCGTGCAGCACCTGGCCGTCCGAGCAGTCCAGCGGGCCGCCGGGCTTGAAATGCACGACTTCGCTGGTGCCGCTTTCGGGATGCGGAATGCGGAAGGCCCAGCCGCGCGTCTGCGAGGCATCGCTGGACAGGGTCAGGCAGTCGTGCTGTGTCAGTTCGCTGGGATGGCGGGGAATGCCGCGGCGCTCCAGATAGCCGGGCGTGGCCACGCACAGGCGGCGGTTGTCGGCAATGCGCACGCTGACCAGGGCCGAATCGGGCAGGTCGCCCACGCGCACCGCGCAGTCGAAGCCTTCGCCGGCCAGGTCGACCACGCGGTCGGACAGGTTCAGCGAGATCGTCACCTCGGGATGCAGGTCGCGAAAACGCGGCACCAGCGGCGCCACATGGCGGCGGCCGAACCCCGCCGGCGCCGTGATGCGCAGATGGCCCGTGGCCTTGACGCCGCCGGCCGAGACGCTGGCCTCGGCATTGGCCACGTCGGACAGCAGGCGCTGGCAGTCCTCCAGGAAGGCGCTGCCTTCGTGCGTCAGGGAGATGCGGCGCGTGGTGCGCACCATGAGCTTGACGCCCAGATGCTCTTCCAGCGCATCGAGGCGCCGCCCCATGATGGCCGGCGCCACGCCTTCGGCCTTGGCGGCCGCCGTCAGGCTGCCGCGCGTCGCCACTGATACAAAAGACTCAAATGCTTTGAGCTTGTCCATGACTGCTCCTGTATGGTTCTTTCTTGTCTCCTGCACAAAGCATGCGCTATTGATTCAAGAGCGCATACCGCACAAGCAGCCTTTATTTCAGGGATAACTTATTCTTTATTTCTTCTAACTCGGGCGTCAGGCGCTATCAATTTCCGCATCTTGTTGAAAAGCAGAAATTTCGACGCACTGTCATATGAAACGCATTTTTCGTCTATTTTTACCCACAAGTCATGAGTTAGTTAGAAATTTGTGAATTTATATACCTAAATATAAAAATTTGCACAAGCCTGACGCGTCCAGTCATGCAGCAAGGCCTATCCGGCCGGAGCTGCCGCATTTTTCTCAACAGCGACAATCATTTGGCGCCCGCACCTCCTTGGTCTGACATACAGATTTCGAGCAATGCACTCGGCCTTTGGGGCATTCCCCTGCCCCATGCACGCTCCCGCAGGGCCGGCCGGACGGCCGATACGCGCGGGCGGCGATACAAACAGCAACAAAGTGAGCCGCCACAGCCTGCTGAGTCGGCCCCTACTTCCGCAGCAAGCCTGCATTGCCCGTATCCATTGTGCGATGGGCCCGGATACGGCAATCCCATGGAAATACCAAGCCGGCCTCTTTGGCGGCCCTGTCGGCACGGCATCGCGGCTGCAGCCCCGGGCATGACGTTCAGGTATCGGCGGCACGATCCGCGAGCACGGGGAGCCATAGGAGCCGGCCCGATGGAAGCAGTGTCTGCAGGGCATGCGCCCACTGGCCGGGGAGCGGAGCCTGCATCCGCAAATACCCGATGATTAGTTACTTAAATATCATTAGTTTCCAACTTTTTTGAATATTTACGTACTCGAATAATTCAAATACAGTGCCGGAACAAGCTGCCCATGCTGGGCATGTGCAGCGCGTTAGATATAGATATCTCCAACAGACAAAGTATCCATCCGAGGTTTCCAATGACTGATCGCACTCAAGTCCACGGCCTGCAAGTCGCCACCGAGCTGTACAACTTTGTGAACACGCAAGTGCTGCCCGGCACCGGCGTGAACCAGGAGGCCTTCTGGAAGGGCTTTGACGAAATCGTCGCGGACCTGGCTCCCAAGAACGCCGCCCTGCTGGCCGAGCGCGACCGCCTGCAGGCCGAGCTGGACACCTGGCACAAGGCCAACCCCGGCCCCATCACCGACATGGCGGCCTACCGCCAGTTCCTGACCACCATCGGCTATCTGGTCGAGTCGCCCAAGGGCGCCAAGGCCACGACCGAGAACGTGGACGCCGAGCTGGCCGTCCAGGCCGGCCCGCAGCTGGTGGTGCCCATCCTGAACGCCCGCTATGCGCTAAACGCCGCCAACGCCCGCTGGGGCTCGCTGTATGACGCGCTGTATGGCACCGACGTGATCAGCGAAGAAGGCGGCGCCGAAAAGGGCAAGGGCTACAACCCCGTGCGCGGAGCCAAGGTCATCGAGTTCGCCCGCAACTTCCTGGACCAGGCCGTGCCGCTGGCCGCCGGTTCGCACAAGGATGCGACCGCCTACGCCGTCGAAGGCGGCAAGCTGGTGGTGACGCTCAAGGACGGCAGCAAGACCGGCCTGAAGGACGCCGACAAGTTCGTGGGCTACCAGGGCGATGCCGCCGCGCCCAAGTCGGTGCTGCTGAAGAACAACGGCATCCACATCGACATCGTCATCAACAAGTCCACGCCCATCGGCAGCTCCGACGCGGCCGGCGTGTCCGACGTGGTGGTGGAAGCCGCGCTGTCCACCATCCTGGACCTGGAAGACTCCGTGGCCGCCGTGGACGCCGAGGACAAGGTGCTGGGCTACAGCAACTGGCTAGGCATCCTCAAGGGCACGCTGACCGAATCCTTCGAGAAGGGCGGCAAGACCGTGACCCGCGGCCTGAACGCCGACCGCGAGTACACCGGCGCCGACGGCAAGCCCCTGAAGCTGCACGGCCGCTCGCTGATGTTCGTGCGCAACGTGGGCCACCTGATGACCAACCCCGCCATCCTGTGGGGTTCGGAAGGCAAGGAAATCCCCGAAGGCATCATGGACGCCGTCGTGACCACGGCCATCGCCATCCATGACCTCAAGGGCAACGGCGCCAACGGCATCCGCAACTCGCGCACCGGCAGCGTCTACATCGTCAAGCCCAAGATGCACGGCCCCGCCGAAGCCGGCTTCGCCAACGAGCTGTTCGGCCGCGTCGAGAAGCTGCTGGGCCTGCCCGAGAACACCGTCAAGCTGGGCATCATGGACGAGGAGCGCCGCACCTCGGTGAACCTGAAGGCCGCCATCGCCGCCGCGCCCGCCCGCGTGGCCTTCATCAACACCGGCTTCCTGGACCGCACCGGCGACGAGATGCATACCGCCATGTATGCCGGCCCGATGGTGCGCAAGGCCGACATGAAGGGCTGCGCCTGGCTGCCTGCCTACGAGAAGAACAACGTGCTGGTCGGCCTGGGCCTGGGCCTGCGCGGCCGCGCCCAGATCGGCAAGGGCATGTGGGCCATGCCCGACCTGATGAAGGCCATGCTGGAGCAGAAGATCGCCCAGCCCAAGGCCGGCGCCAACACCGCCTGGGTGCCCTCGCCCACCGGCGCCACGCTGCACGCGCTGCACTACCACCAGGTCAACGTGGCCGAAGTGCAGAAGGAGCTGGAAAAGACCGACGCCGACGCCGAGCGCGACAACCTGCTCAACGCCATCCTGCAGGTGCCCGTGTCCACCAACCCCCACTGGAGCGACGCCGAGAAGCAGCAGGAAGTGGACAACAACGTCCAGGGCATCCTGGGCTACGTGGTGCGCTGGATCGACCAGGGCGTAGGCTGCTCCAAGGTGCCCGACATCCACAATGTGGGCCTGATGGAAGACCGCGCCACGCTGCGCATCTCCAGCCAGCACATCGCCAACTGGCTGCAGCACGGCATCGTGACCGAAGCCATGGTGCGCGACAGCTTTGCGCGCATGGCCAAGGTGGTGGACGAGCAGAACGCCGGCGACCCCGCCTACAAGAGCCTGGTGGCCAACCCCAACGGCGCCGCCTTCCAGGCCGCGCTGGACCTGGTGTTCAAGGGCAAGGAACAGCCTTCCGGCTACACCGAGCCCCTGCTGCACGCCTGGCGCCTGAAGGTCAAGGCCGGCGCCTGATCCGCCAGCCGGCTGCTCATGCAAAAACATGAGCAGCTTGCACTGGACAGCCAAGGACTTCCATTCAAAATCCACCTCAAATCCTTGGCTCACCAGCGCAGCCAGCTATGGAAATGCACTCCCAGCGCCCTGATAACGGGTTCTTGCGAGTGCATTTTTCCTGGCGCTGCGGCCGGTCCACGAGCCGCCTACACTGGCGCTTTCACAGCACCAGTCCAGGAACCTGCCATGAGCCTCGATGCCAGCCACTGCCCGCTATGCGGCCAGCCCAACCGGTGCGCCATTGCGGCCGGCCTGCCGGCCGAAAGCTGCTGGTGCATGCGGGCCGAGATCCCGCGGCAGGCGCTGGCCCGCGTCCCCGAGGCGCAGCGCGGCAAGGCGTGCATCTGCCCGGCCTGCGGCCGCCGCCAGCCCGGCGATGAACCGCCGCCTTCCGCCGCGTGAGCCAGCGGCGGACGCCACCGAATTCCACAATCTGTTTCAGGAGACCTCATGCCCACCTATCACGTCGAACTGTTTGAAGGCCGCACCGTCGAGCAAAAGCGCAAGCTGGTCGAGGAGATCACGCGCGTGACCTCCGAAGTGCTGGGCAGCGCCCCCGAGTCGGTGGACATCATCATCACCGACGTCAAGCGCGAGAACTGGGCCACGGGCGGCAAGCTCTGGTCCGAGCAGGCATAAGGCAAGAGCCGCTGCCGTACCGATATCATCGGCAACGCAACCGCTTTTCAAACGCCCAACGCATCCAAGGAGAAACCATGCCCACCTACCACGTCGAAATGATGGAAGGCCGCACTGTCGAGCAAAAGCGCAAGCTCGTGGAAGAGATCACGCGCGTCAGCGTGGAAGTGCTCGGCGGCTCGCCCGAATCGGTGGACATCATCATCACCGACATCAAGCGCCACGACTGGGCCACCGGCGGCAAGCTCTGGTCCGAGCGCCAGTAGAGCGGGCACGCGCCCCATGAAAAAAGCAGCTTTGAAAGCTGCTTTTTTTATCGGCGGGCCGCCACAAGATGAATGGCCGCCCCTCGCGCAAGGGCAGCGTCCCCACGCAGGGGGAGCGTGGGCAACCTTCCTTCGAGGACGAAGCGGGATGCGGCCTCAGCCGATCTCGTGGTCCGCCATCAGCTCCAGCGCCTTGACCAGCGCGGAGTGGTCCAGCTGGTCATCGCCATGGGCGGCGCAGGCCTGCATCAGCTGCGCGGCGCCGGCGGTCTGCGGCAGCGCCAGCCCCAGCTCGCGCGCGCCCTGCAGCGCCAGGCCCAGGTCCTTCTGGTGCAGGGCGATGCGAAAGCCCGGCGCGAAAGTGCGCTTGATCATGCGCTCGCCGTGCACCTCGAGAATGCGGCTGGACGCAAAGCCGCCCATCAGCGCCTCGCGCACCTTGGCCGGATCGGCTCCGGCCTTGCTCGCGAACACCAGCGCCTCGCCCACGGCCGCGATGTTCAGCGCGACGATGATCTGGTTGGCAACCTTGGTGGTCTGGCCGTCGCCGTTGCCGCCGACCAGGGTGATGTTCTTGCCCATCTTCTCGAGCAGCGGCCGCACCTTCTCGAACACCGCCGGCTCGCCGCCGCACATGATGGTCAGCGAGGCCGCCTTGGCGCCCACCTCGCCGCCGGACACCGGCGCATCGATGTAGTCTGCGCCCAGCGCGTTGATCCTCTTCGCGAAGGCCTTGGTCGCCATGGGCGAGATCGAGCTCATGTCCACGACGATCTTGCGCTCGCCGCCGGCACCTTCCAGCGCCGCAGCCACGCCGTTGTCGCCGAACAGCACGGACTCGACATCCGGCGTGTCGGGCACCATCAGGAAGATGACTTCGGCGTTGCGGGCCACTTCCTGCACCGTGGCGCAGGGAATGGCGGCCGAGGCCTTGATCGCATCGGGCACGCGGCGGACCGCGCTCACGTAGACCGTGTGGCCAGCGTTGATGAGGTGCAGCGCCATCGGCGCGCCCATGATGCCGAGGCCGATAAATCCGAGCTTCATGTTTTGTCCTTGAAGTTGAGGCATTTCAATACGAGTCCGGAGCGGGCGCCGGGGCGCTCGCGCGCATGGTCTGCAGGATCTGTTGCGAGCCTGCGGCCATCAGCCGCGCGTCGGAGCTCACGGTGGTGAACTGGAAGCCCTGGGCAATCCGCCCCAGCGCGCTTTCGGGCGTGCCGTTGTGGATGCCGGCCACAATGCCGTGCGCCTTGGCGCGCTCCAGGATATGGTCCACGGCCTGCTGCGCCTTCGGATCCAGCCCGTCGAACACCGGCCTGCACCCCAGGGACAGCGACAGGTCGCTGGGCCCGATGTAGACCGCGTCCAGCCCTTCCACGCCCATGATAGCGTCGAGGTTGTCCAGTGCCTGCGCGGTCTCGATCATGGCGAAGGTCACGATGGTGTCGTTGGCATGCGCGGGGTAGTCGGCGCCGCCGTAGAGCAGCGCGCGCACCGGACCGAAGCTGCGCGTGCCGCGCGGCGCATAGTGGGTATAGGCCACGAGCTTTTGCGCGTCCTCGCGCGTGTTGACCATGGGGCAGATCACGCCGTAGGCGCCGGCATCCAGCGTCTTCATCAGAATGCCGGGCTCCAGCCATGGCACGCGCACCAACGGCACCGTGGCCGTGGTCGAGATGGCCTGCAGCATGGACACCATGGCCTGGTAGTCGACCACGCCGTGCTGCATGTCTATGGTCAGCGTATCCCAGCCCTGGTGGGCCATGGTCTCGGCCGCAAAGCCGTTCGGTATGGCCAGCCAGCCGTTGACGGCAGCGCCGCCGGCCTGCCAGATTTCCCTGAGTCGATTGGATCTCATTGCCTGCTCCTGATGTCAAGTGACTGGTGCGGGGTTGAACAGCACCAGGGCGTTGTGCAGCTTCCACTGCTCGGCCCAGGTCTTCTTTCCGCTGGCCACGTCGAGCATGAGCCGGAACAGCTCCCAGCCCAGCTCCTCGATCGTGGCCTCGCCATCGGCGATGCGGCCGGCGTTCACGTCCATCAGGTCGTGCCAGCGCCGCGCCAGGTCGCTGCGCGTGGCCACCTTGATGACCGGCACCTGCGCCAGCCCGTAGGGCGTGCCACGCCCCGTGGTGAACACATGCAGGTTCATGCCGGCGGCCAGCTGCAGCGTGCCGCAGATGAAGTCGCTGGCGGGCGTGGCCGCATAGACCAGGCCGCTGTGGATGCCCCGGTCGGTAAGTTTCTGCCCCGGCGAGAGCACGCCCGTGATGGGCGCGGTGCCGCTCTTGATGATGGAGCCCATGGCCTTCTCGACGATGTTCGACAGGCCGCCCTTCTTGTTGCCGGGCGTGGTGTTGGCGCTGCGGTCCACGCGGCCCTTGTCGAGGTAGGCGTCGTACCAGGCCATCTCGTCGATCATGGCCTGGGCCACCTCGGGGCTGGACGCGCGCGCGGTGAGCTGGTCGATGCCGTCGCGCACCTCGGTCACCTCGCTGAACATCACGGTGGCGCCCGCGCGCACCAGCAAATCGGTGCAGAAGCCCACGGCCGGGTTGGCGGTGACGCCGCTGAAGGCATCGCTGCCGCCGCACTGCACGCCCACCACCAGGGCGCTGGCGGGCACGGTCTCGCGCCGGCGCCGGTTCAGGCGCTCCAGGTGCACCTGTGCACGCTCCATGATGGAGCCGATCATGGACATGAAACCCACATGGGCCTCGTCCTGCAGGCAGACCACGTCCAGTTCGGGCTCGCGCTCGTCGACGATGGGAAACGAGCCCGGCGGCAGCAGGCGCTCGGGCTGCAGCTTCTCGCAGCCCAGGCTGACCACCATGACCTCGCCGCCGAAGTTCGGGTTGCGGCTGATGTTGCGCAGCGTGCGCTGCGGTATCTCGGCGCCCACGGCATCGATGGCCACGCCGCAGCCGTAGCTGTGCTCCAGCCCGACCACGTCGTCCACATTGGGATACCGGGGCAGCAGCTCGGCCTTGATGCGGCGCACCGCGAAGTCGAGCACGCCGGCCACGCACTGCACCGTGGTGGTGATGGCCAGGATGTTGCGCGTGCCCACGCTGCCGTCGGCATTGCGGTAGCCCTCGAAGGTATGGCCTTCGAGCGGCTCCAGCACCGGCGGCTTGACGGTAGCGATGGGCAGGCCCTGCAGCGAGCGCGCCTCGGGCATCTGCAGCAAGCGCTCGTGCACCCAGCTGCCGGCCGCAATGGCTTTCAGCGCATAGCCTATGACCACGTTGTAGCGGCGCACCGCGCCGCCTTCGGGAATGTCCGCCAGCGCCACCTTGTGCGCCTGCGGCACCTTGTCGCGCAGAACCAGGCCCGAGGGCAGCACGCTGCCCGCGGGCAGGCCGCCGTCGTTGGCGACGATGGCGACGTTGTCTGCCGGGTGCATGGCGATGGAAAGCGGGGTTCGGGTACTCATGGCGATCTCATCTCGGTTTTCTATGGGCGCTTCGCGCCGTCCGTAGTTCATGAAACTGGCGCACCCCATCAGCGGACACCGAGGAAGGGCCGCCCCGCACCGACGGTGTCGTCCCCTCCCGAAGAGAGAGGGGGAAGCGGCGCAGCCGCTCAAGGGGGTGCCTCATATTCACTCCGCCTTGATGCCGGCCGCCTTGATGACCTTGGCCCACTTGGCCACCTCGGCCTTCTGGTAATCGGCCAGCTCGGCCGGCGTCATGCTCGAGGGCAGCATGCCGAAGGCCTTGAGGCGGGACTGGACCTCGGGCGTGGCGACGATCTTCATGATCTCGGCGTGCAGGCGGTCGACGATGGGTCTGGGCGTGCCGGCCGGCGCGAACACGGCCTGCCACGAACCCATGTCGAAGCCTTTTTCGCCGGCCTCGGCGATGGTGGGCACATCGGGCAGCGACTCCAGGCGCCTGGAGCTGGTCACGGCGATGGGGCGCAGCTTGCCGGACTGGATGTGCGGGCCGACGACCAGCGCGGTGTCGAACATCATGTCCACCTGGCCGCCGATCACGTCCTGCACGGCCGGGCCGCTGCCCTTGTAGGGCACGTGGGTGAACTTCACGCCCGTCTGGTAGGCCAGCAGCTCCAGCGCCATGTGGTTGGAGGTGCCGCTGCCGGGCGAGGCCGAGGACAGGCCTCCGGCCGCCGCCTTGGCCTTGCTCGCGGCCAGCACGTCGGCCAGCGTCTTGTAGGGGCTGGCGGCCGGCACCACCAGCACCAGCGGGCCCGAGCCCAGCATGGCCACCGGCGTGAAGGATTTGACGGGGTCGTAGTCGAGCTTGGAATACAGGCTGACGTTGATGGCATGCGAGCTGATGGTGCCGCCGAGGATGGTGTAGCCGTCGGCCGGCGCGCGCGCGGCCAGGGCCGAGCCCACGCTGCCGCCGGCGCCGCCCTTGTTCTCGATGACCACCGGCGTGCCCAGCGCCTTGCCCAGCGGTTGGGCGATCACGCGCGCCAGCGTGTCGGTGTTGCCGCCGGGCGGGAACGGCACCAGGTAGGTGATGGGCTTGCCCGTGGGCCAGCCGCCCTGCGCCAGCGCGGGTGCTGCGGCAAAGCCGGCACCCAGCAGCAGGGCACCGGCGGAGAGAGAGCATTGGATCAGCGTGCGGCGTTGCATGGTGGTTGTCTCCTGTGGGGTGATAGCGTCTTGGCGCGCTTGGGAATAGGCTTCAGAAACGGGGCTGCCTGCCGGTGAAGCCGGGGTCGTACTTGCGCATCTGCCCGAGGTCGTCGCGGTTGCGGATGCCGCAATGCAGGTAGTTGTCGTGCAGGCGCGCCAGCGCCTCGCGGTCCAGCGTCACGCCCAGGCCCGGCGCGGTGGGCACGCGCAGGCTGCCGTGCTCGAAGCGCAGGCGGCTGCCCTCGACCACCTCCTCGTCCTGCCACGGGTAGTGCGTGTCGCAGGCATAGGTCAGCAGCGGCACGCTGGCGCACAGGTGCGTCATCGCCACCAGGCTCACGCCCAGGTGCGAGTTGCTGTGCATGGATAGGCCCAGGTCGAAGGTGCGGCACAGCGTGGACAGGCGCTGCGTGGCGCGCAGCCCGCCCCAGTAGTGGTGGTCGCTGAGCACGATCTTCACCGGGCAGCCCATGTCGGCATTGCGGCGGAATTCGGCGAAATCGGTCACCACCATGTTGGTGGCCAGCGGCACGTCGCACTCTCGCGCCACGGCGGCCATGCCGTCCAGGCCCGGCGCCGGGTCTTCGTAGTATTCCAGCACGCCGCGCAGCTGCTGCACGATCTTCAGGCTGGTCGCCACCGTCCAGTTGCCGTTGGGATCTATGCGCAGCGGCGTGCCCGGGAAGGCCTCGGCCAGCGCCAGGATGCCCGCGGCCTCCTGCTCGGGCGGCAGTGTGCCGGCCTTGAGCTTGATGCTCTGGAAGCCATACCGGTCGATCATGCGCCGCGCCTGGGCCACCAGTTGCTGCGGCTCCAGGGCCTCGCCCCAGGCGTCGGGCGCATAGGGTTGGTCGATGTGCTCGGAGTACTTGTAGAACAGGTAGGCCGAGAACGGCACGCTGTCGCGCGCCGCGCCGCCCAGCAGGTCGACCACCGGCGCCTGCGCGAGCTGGCCCTGCAGGTCGAGCATGGCGACCTCGAAGGCGCTGACCACCTTGGCCACGGTCTTGGACACGTGGGTGCCCGGCGCCAGCGACACCTGCTGGCCCAGGAACTCCGAGGCCGTCAGCTTGGGGGGCGCCACCAGGGCCGCGACGCGGCTTTCCATCTCGTTGAGCGCCCAGGGCGACAGGCCCACCAGGGCCGGCGCGGCCTTGGCCAGTGCATCGAGCATGGGCTGGTCGCCGTAGCTTTCGTTGATGCCGACCAGGCCCGAGGCGGTTTCGATCTCGATGATGGAGCGCAATGCCCAGGGCTCGTGGATGCCGGCGGCATTGAGCAGCGGCGGATCGCGGAAGGCGATGGGCGTGACGCGGATGTGGCGTATGGCGTGCGAGGTACTCATGGGCAATCGGTGTGGCGCAAGCTCAGCTGACCTTCATGAACATGCCGGGCAGCCAGGTGGAGAACGCCGGCACGAAGGTGACCACGGCCAGCGCGAAGATCAGCGCGCCGTAGAACGGCCAGATGGTGCGCATCACCGTGCCCACCGAGACGCCGCCGATGGCGCAGCCCACGAACTGGGTCGTGCCCACGGGCGGCGTGTTCAGGCCCAGCGCGCAGTTGATCAGCATCACGATGCCGAACTGCACCGAGCTCATGCCGTAGTGCTGGGCGATGGGCAGGAAGATGGGCGTGCACAGCAGGATGGTGGCCGCCATGTCCAGAAAGGTGCCCAGCACGAACAGGATGATGTTGATCAGCAGGAAGATCACCCAGGGCTTGCTGGTGACCTGGGCCAGCATCTGGCCGGTGAGCTCGGCCACGCCGTACAGGCTGATCAGATAGCCGAAGGTGCTGGAGATGCCGATCAGCAGCAGGATGATGCCCGTGGTGCGCACGGCCTTGGAGGCGGCCTTGATGAAGGCCTCCTTCGTCAGTGTGCGGTACAGGAAGAGGGTCAGCGCCAGCGCGTACAGCACGGCCACGGCGGCCGACTCGGTGGCCGTGAAAATGCCCGACAGAATGCCGCCCAGGATCAGCACCACGACCATCAGGCCCGGCAGCGCCGAGGCAAAGCTGCGCGCCACGATGCTCCAGCCCGGGAACGAGCCCGCGGGATAGCCGCGGCGCACGGCCACCAGATAGGCCGCCACCAGGTTGGCCACCGTGAGCACCAGGGCCGGCAGCAGGGCTGCGAGGATCAGCGCGGCGATCGAGACCTTTCCGCCCGCGGCTAGCGCGTAGATGATGAGGTTGTGGCTGGTGGGCATCAGCGCGCCGACCAGGGCCGCATGCGTGGTCACGTTGACCGCGTAGTCGGCGTGGTAGCCCTCCTTCTTCATCATCGGGATCATCACGGCGCCCATGGCGGACACATCGGCCACGGGCGAGCCCGAGACGCCGCCGAACAGCGTGCAGGCCACGACGTTGGACATGCCCAGGCCGCCGCGCACATGGCCGATCAGGGCGCGCGCGAAGTTGACGATGCGGTCGGCGATGCCGCCATACAGCATGAGTTCGCCGGCAAAGATGAAGAACGGAATGGCCAGGAAGGAGAAGATGCTCATGCCCGAGGTCATCTGCTGGAAGCCCACCTCCAGCGGCAGGCCCTCGTACAGCAAGGTGGCCAGGGCGGACAAGCCGATCGAGAAGGCCACGGGCACCCCGAGCAGCAGCAGCAGTGCGAAGCTCACGCACAGAATCAGCAATGGAATCGTCATGGCGCCTCTTAATTGGCTTGTACCTCGCGGCCGTGCGCGAGTGCGATGAGGTGTTCGATCGAAAAGAGCACGATCAGCACCCCGCAGATGGAGGCCGGCACGTACTTCCACCCTTCGGAGATGCCCAGCGTGGGCAGGCGGTAGTCCCAGACGGATTCGGCCAGCGAGATGCAGCTCCAGGCCATGGCCGCGCCGAACAGCAGGATCAGGCCGTGGATCAGGAACTCCATCTTCAGGCGCAGCCAGTCCGGCGCCAGCACCAGAAAGGACTCCAGGCCGATATGGCCCGAATCGCGCACGCCCACGGCGACGCCGAACATGGTGACGTACAGCACCAGCAGCAGGGCCAGGCTTTCGGCCCAGGTCGGTGTGTCGTTGAGCACGTAGCGGCCGAACACCTGCCAGCTGACCGCGGCGATGACCGCGATCAGGCCCAGGACGCCCAGCCACATGCACAGGCGCGCCAGCACGCCGCAGATCTTGGTGTACATGTTCTTGGATTCGACAGGCCGCAAGCGCTTTGTTCATCGGCGCAAGCAGCTATTGTTTTTGATATGCAAACGGCTCCGCAGGGGCCGCCCGCAGCCGCCGTTACTGGACTTCCTGCACCCGCTTGACCAGGCTCTTGAGCTGGGCGTCGGTGATGAACTTGTCGTACACCGGCTTCATCGCGGCCTGGAAGGGCGCCTTGTCGATCTCGATGATCTCGGCACCGCCGGCCTTGACGGTGGCCAGCGAACGGGCCTCGCGATCGGCCCACTGCTTGCGCATATAGGGCACGGATTCCTTGGCGGCCTGGCGGATCCAGCCCTGTTCCTCGGCGGAGAGCCTGTCCCAGGCGCGCTTGGAGAACAGCAGGATCTCGGGTGCCATCGAATGCTCGGTCTTGGTGAAGTACTTGGCCACCTCGAAGGCGCGCGCGCTTTCATAGGTCGGGTAGTTGTTCTCGGCCGCGTCGATCAGGCCGGTCTTCAGGCCCGTGTACACCTCGCCCATGGGCATGGGCGTGGCGTTGGCGCCCATGGCCTCCAGCATGCTCACCCACAGGTCGGACTGCTGCACGCGCACCTTCATGCCCTTCATGTCCGCAAAGCTGCGCACCGCGCGCTTGGCCGTGAACATGGAGCGCGCGCCGCTGTCGTAGAACGCCAGGCCGACGAAGCCCTGCTTCTCGCAGGCCTTCAGGATGTCCGCGCCGATCGGGCCGTCCAGCACCTTGTGCAGGTGGTCCACCGAGCGGAACAGGAAGGGCATGGTGGGCACGATGGTCTCGGGGCAGACATTGTTCATGGCACCGACATTGACGCGCACCATCTGCAGCGCGCCGATCTTGGCCTGCTCTATGGTTTCCTTTTCGCCGCCCAGCGCGCCGCTGGGAAAGACCTTGATCGTGTGCTTGCCGCCGGACAGCTGCTTGAGGCGCTCGCCCATGAAGCGCACGGCCGTGACCGTGGGGTAGTCGTCGGGATGGATGTCGGAAGAGCGGAACTCGGTGGCCGCCGCCGTCAGGGATACCAGGCTGGCCGCAACGGCTGCCCATATTTTTCTGCAACGCATTTGTCTACCTCTTTCTCCGTGTGTGGATCCGAATCGGCAGGCCTCGCTGCATTGCCCAGGCCGCCCTTTTAAAGCGAGATCAAGACTCTCGGGACTTCCCATGGAGGGCGGCCCGAGGCCGGAACGCAGGTTCCGGCAGGCCCTGGACGCCCGGCCGCAGCGCAAACACGCCGCCGGCCAGCGGCTGATCGGACAGATCGATGTGATCCGGACGAATCGATGTGACGTACAGCACGTCGAGACCGGGGCCGCCGAAGGCGCACATGGCGGGCTTCTTGACCGGCACGGCCAGCGAGCGGTCCAGCCGCCCCTCGGGCGTGAAGCGGTGCACCAGCCCCGCATCGTTGCCGCAGATCCAGTAGCAGCCGTCGCTGTCCACGGCCGCGCCATCCGGGCGTCCGGGCAGCGGCTGCATGTCCACGAACAGCCGGCGGTTCGACGGCGTGCCGCTGTCCACGTCGTAATCGAAGGCCCAGACGGCCTGCACCTGCGGGTGCGAGTCCGACAGGTACATGGTCCGCCCGTCGGGGCTGAAGGCCATGCCGTTGGGCACGATGAGCGGACCCAGGTCCAGATCCGTGCAGACACCGGCCGCCTGCTCCCGAGCACCGAACCGGTAGACCCTGCCCACGGCCTGCGCTGCGCCCATGTCCTGCAGCATGGTGCCCGCGAGAAATCGGCCCTGCCGGTCGCAGCGCCCGTCGTTGAAGCGCATGCCCGGCATGGCATGCCGCACAGGCGCCAGCCGCTGCGCATCCAGCGCTCCGCCCTCGCTGCCCAGCCCGTGCGACAGAAGGTACAGGCCATCTTCCAGGCCCGCGATCCAATGGCCCGGCGCGCCATCCCAGGCCGCCAGGCAGGCCAGCATCTGGGGCGCCTGCCATTGGGTCTTTTGCGGCTGCGCGGCCTGCCAGCGATGCAGGATGCCGCGCGGTATATCGGCCCAGTAAAGCGCCTGCTCCGCAGCGCGCCAGACGGGGCTTTCGCCGGTGGCGCAGCGGGCATCGACAACCAGTTCAGCACTCACCATTTCAGTCACTCCACTCTGTACCGTGCCACGCACAGCGCATGAAGCTGGTGCGCTCCATCAGCGGACACCGAGGAAGGGCCGCCCCGCACCCCTCCCATAGCGCGCAGCGCGTAGAGAGAGGGGGAAGGCGCGAAGCGACTCAGGGGGTGCTTCATTTCAGAACGGCCCCTGCGCCGTGAAAGCGCCGCCCTGGTAGACCGCCACCGGGTCGCTGGCTGCGGGCGCGGGCTGCGCTTCCACCCTGGCACGCCAGGGTTCGGAGCTGTCCTTGGGCACATAGCCCAGGTGCGCGGCTTCGCGGTTGTCCCACCAGACGTCGCGGTTGGCCGAGGCACCGTAGACCACGGTATGGCCGACGCCGGGCGTGAACAGGGCCTTGGCGATCAGCTGCACCAGATCGTCATAGCTGAGCCAGGTGCTCATCATGCGGCGGTCCCTGGGCTCGGGAAAGGACGAGCCGATGCGGATGCTCACGGTCTCTATGCCGTAGCGGTCGAAGTAGAACGAGGCCATGTCCTCGCCGAAGGACTTGGACAGGCCGTAGTAGCCGTCGGGCCGGCGCCGCGCCGAGGCATCCAGTGTTTCACCCTGCCTGTAGAAGCCGATCACATGGTTGGAGCTGGCAAACACCACGCGCTGGACGCCGTGGCGGCGTGCCCCCTCGTAGATGTGGAAGACGCCCTTGATGTTGGCCTCCAGCACTTCCTCGAAGGGCCGCTCCACCGAGACCCCGCCCATGTGCACGATGGCATCGCAGCCCCGGACCAGCGCATCGACGGCCGCCTTGTCCGCCAGATCGCAGGGCACCACTTCCTGCGCGGCATCGCGCGCCGGCTCCATGCCCGCAATGTCCGACAGCCGCAGCACTTCGGCAAAAGGCTGCAGGCGCTCGCGCAGCACTTTTCCCAGGCCGCCAGCGGCACCGGTCAGCAACAGTCGATGGAATTTCGAGGACGGATTCATAGGAAATGCGCCATGGTTAGTGATATGTTGTCATACAACGCAGACCGATTATCATCAGCACATGAGCAGCCCCACCCCGGAATTACCCGAGCCCCACCCCGTTTTTTTGCCGGCCCACGGAGAAGCCTTGCGCAAAAAAGCGGCGCGGGGCAGCCGCAACCTGGGCAATCTGCTCTATGAGGAATTCGAGAACAAGATTCGCCAGGGCCTGTTGCAGGAAGGCGAAAAGCTGCCCACCGAGTCCGAGCTGGTGCGCACCTACGAGGTCAGCCGCACCGTGGTGCGCGAGGCCATCTCCAAGCTGCAGGCCGCCGAACTGGTGGAGACCCGCCATGGCATTGGCACTTTCGTGCTGCCGGCGCGCCAGAGCGCCAGCCCGGTGCTCAGCGCCCACGAACTCAGCGAATCCGTGGACGTGCTGGCCGTGCTGGAGCTGCGCATCAGCCTGGAGACCGAAGCCGCCGGCCTGGCCGCGCAGCGGCGCCAGGCCGCCCACCTGCGCGCCATGGGGGAAGCGCTGCAGGCCTTCGAGCACAACTCCGGCAACGGCGGCGACACGGTCACGCCCGATCTGGCCTTTCACCTGAGCATTGCCCAGGCCACGGGCAACCGCTACTTCCAGGAAATACTGCAGCATTTCGGCTCGCTGCTGATTCCCCGCAACCGCATCACGTCCATCCATACCCCGGCGCGCGACCCTGACTACCTGCGCCGCGTCAACCGCGAGCACGAGGAAATCTATGCGGCCATCGAGCGCCAGGACGCGGACTCCGCACGCGCGGCCATGCGCATCCACCTGACGAATTCGCGCGAGCGCCTGCGCCTGGCCCAGCGCCTGAGCCAGGCGCAGGACAGCGGCATCGAAGCCCACGGCAACTGAGCACCGCCTTCCTTGCTTGCGCCCTTCTGGACAGGGGCTGCACCCCATGCCGGATCATAAAAACCCATAGCAGCCGGCACTGCCTACTCCTTGGCTTTCAGCACTTTTCGCCCCAGGTCGCAGGCACGCAGGCAGTGCCGCGCGCATGGCCGCTGATCTTTGACCTGGTGGAAAAACGCTAGACAACGACACCTCAAGTTGTATGATGACTGACAATAAATAGGAGGCAAAGCATATGCGCCGCTCGAATTTTCTGCGCTCCCTGGTGGCCGCGACGGCCGCGGGCCTGCTGTCCGCGCCGCTGCTGGCGTCGGCCGCCGAACAATGGCCTGCCAAGCCCATACGGCTCATCGTTCCCTATCCGCCGGGGGGCAGCTCCGACATCATTGCGCGCTCCATCGGCAAGGTGATGTCGCAAGAGCTGGGCCAGCCCATCGTCATCGACAACAAGCCCGGCGCCAACGGCAACCTCGGCGCCGAGTTCGTCGCGCGCGCCCAGCCGGACGGCTACACCTGGCTGCTGTGCGACCTGGGCGCGCTGGCCATCTCTCCCTCGGTCTACACCAAACTCGGCTTCGATCCGTCCAGGGACCTGCGCGGCACGGCCATGCTGGCCTACTCGCCGCACATGCTGGTGGTCCACCCCTCGGTGCCGGCCAGCAACCTCCAGGAACTGGTGGAACTGTCCAGGAGCAAGGACCTGAACTTCGCCGTGACCGCCACGGGCAGTGCGCCGCATCTGGCCGGCGTGGAACTGGCCCGCCTCACGGGCGCCAAGTGGGTCTACGTCCCCTACAAGGGCGGCGTGCAGTCGGTGCAGGACACCGTGGCCGGCCAGACCCAGGTGCTGATGAACGGCATGCTGGCCACCTATCCGCAGGTGCAAAGCGGCAAGCTCAAGCTGCTGGGCATTTCCAAGAGCACGCGCATGCCGCTGATCGCCGATGTGCCCACGCTGGCCGAGCAGGGTGCCAAGGGCTTCGAGTCCGGCACCTGGCAGGGCGTGATGCTGCCGGCCAGGACGCCCGAATCCGTCGTGCAGCGCGTCAACCAGGTGCTGCTGGCCGCCATCCGCTCGCCCGAAGTGCGCTCCCGGCTGACGGCGCAAGGCGCCGAGGTGGTCACGATGACGCCCGCCGAAACCCACAAGTTCTTCAACGCCGAGCGCGCGCGCTGGCGCACCGTGGTCCAGGCCGCCCACCTGCAGCTGGACTGAACTCTCCAACTCCCCGCCCCATTGCTGCTCCCCTGAAAGGTATTCATGAGCCCCCAAGAAGTCAAAAACGTGATGAGTTCCGGTCTGCTGTCCTTCCCCCTGACCGACTTCGACCGCAACGGCGACTTCAACGCCAGAGGCTATGCCGAGCGCCTGGAATGGCTGGCCCCATTCGGCGCCAGCGCGCTGTTCGCGGCCGGCGGCACCGGCGAATACTTCTCGCTGACCGGCGAGGAATATCCGCGGATCATCCAGACCGCCGTGGATACCTGCAAGGGCAAGGTGCCCATCATCGCGGGGGCCGGCGGCCCCACGCGTTTTGCCATCGAGTGCGCCCAGGCCGCCGAGAAGGCCGGCGCCCACGGCATTCTGCTCATGCCCCACTACCTAACCGAAGCCGGGCAGGAAGGCCTGGCCGCGCATGTGGAAGCCGTCTGCAAGAGCGTGAAGTTCGGCGTCATCATCTACAACCGCGGCGTCAGCCGCTTTGCGCCCGAGACCGTGGCGCGCCTGTGCGAGCGCAATCCCAATCTCGTGGGCTTCAAGGACGGCGTGGGCGACATCGAAGCCATGTCCGCCATGTACCTGACCATGGGCGACCGCCTGGCCTACCTGGGCGGCCTGCCCACGGCCGAAGTCTATGCCGCCGCGTACAAGGCGCTGGGCACGCCGGTGTACTCGTCCGCAGTCTTCAACTTCATCCCCAGAACCGCGATGCAGTTCTACGAAGCCGTGCGCACGGACGACCACGCCACCCAGCACCGCCTGCTCAAGGACTTCTTCATGCCCTACCTGAAGATCCGCAACAAGGGCCAGGGCTACGCGGTCAGCATCGTCAAGGCCGGCGCAAGAATCGTCGGCCACGATGCCGGCCCCGTGCGTGCGCCGCTGACCGACCTCAAGAGCTCGGAGGTCGAGGAACTGGCCGCCCTGATCGCCAGGCTGGGCCCGCAATAAACGGCAAACCGCGCAGCGGGGGCGTCAGACCTCCGCGCCCATTCCAAGGAGACAAGACATGAAAAAATTGCTGATCGCGCTAGGGGCCGCACTGGCCCTGGGCGCACAGGCGGCGGGCACTGCAGGCGCCACAGGCCAATGGCCCGAAAAGGCCGTCAATATCATCGTGCCCTTCCCCGCCGGCGGCTCCACCGACACCGTGGCGCGGGCCATGGCCCAGAGCATGGGCGAACAGCTGGGCAAGCCCTTCGTGGTCGAGAACCGGCCCGGCGCTACGGGCACCATAGGCGCCGGCGCCGTCAGGCGCGCACCGGCCGACGGCTACACGCTGCTCGTGGCATCGCTGGGCCCCTTCGTCGTGACGCCGCACCTGGTGAAGAACGTGCCCTATGACGCGGCGCGGGATTTCGACTACATCACCGTTCCCGTGCAGGCGCCCAACGTGCTTGTGGCCAGCCCGCGCCAGAAGGCCCGCACCGTGGCCGAGGTCATCGCCGCGCTCAAGGCCAACCCGGGCAAGCTGAGCTTTGCGAGTTCGGGCAACGGCTCCTCCGACCATCTGTCGGCCGAGCTGTTCTGGCAGCAGACCGGCACCGAAGCCATGCACGTGCCCTACAAGGGCGGCGCGCCCGCCATCACCGACCTGCTGGGGGGCCAGGTGGACTTCTCGTTCCAGAACGTCAACGCCGTGCTGTCCCACCTGCGCAGCGGCAAGCTGCATGCCATTGCCGTGACCGGCACGCGGCGCTCGCCCGTGCTGCCCGATGTGCCCACGCTGGAAGAAGCCGGTGTCAAGGGCGCCGAGGTCTATTCATGGCAGGGCCTGGCCGCCCCCAGAGGCCTGCCGGCCGACGTGAAGGCCAGGCTGGCCAAGGCCGCCATCGCCGCCGTGAACCAGCCCGATATCCGCAAACGCTTTGTGGAGCAGGGCCTGGAAATCGTGGGCAACACGCCCGAAGAGTTCACGCGCTTCCAGGCCCAGGAAAACGAGCGCTGGAAGCAGCTGATCCAGGCCCGCAAGATCACGGCGGACTGAAATGAAACACCCCCTGAGTCGCTTCGCGCCTTCCCCCTCTCTCGCTTTGCGGGAGGGGGACGACACCTTCGGTGCGGGGCGGCGCGGCCGGCCCGGGCCCGTCCCCGGTGCCCCTCGCCTTTGGCCGCGCCAGTTTCGAACTTGGCTCTGATCATCTGCGCAAGCTCTTTCATCTGCGCAAGCCTTTTTCACCGGCGGGCTTTCAGCCCCGCAAGTTCCAAGGATTCCAAGGCATGGCGAACATCCGACCACGCGTTCTCCAGTACGGCAGGATGCCGCTGCCCCAGCTCGACGCCGAGCTGGCCCAGGCCTATGAAGTGACGCTGCTGTCCGAACAGCCCGACCGCGAGCGATTTCTCGCCGAGCAGGGCGCGCAGTTCGAATACCTGGTCACCTCGGCCGCCATGGGACTGCCCGCGCATGTGGTCGATGCCCTGCCCCGCCTCAAGTTCGTCAGCAGCTTCGGCGTAGGCTTCGATGCGCTCGACCGGGACGCGCTGCTGCGCCGCGGCGCGCGCGTGGGCTACACGCCCGGCGTGCTCGACGACTGCGTGGCCGACATGGCCTTTGCGCTGCTGCTCGACGCGGCGCGGGGCCTGAGCGAATCCGACCGCTTCGTGCGCCGCGGCGAATGGGCCCAGGCGCGCTTCGGCGTGCGCACGCGCGCCAGCGGCAAGCGCCTGGGCATCCTCGGCATGGGCCGCATCGGCAGCACCGTGGCGCGCCGCGCCGCCGGCTTCGACATGGAGGTGGCCTACCACAACCGCCGCCCGGTCGAAGGCTCGCCGCACCGCTACCTGCCCTCGCTGCTGGAACTGGCGCGCTGGTGCGACTTCCTGGTCATCACCGCCGCCGGCGGCGAAGGCACGCGCCACCTCGTCAATGCCGAGGTGCTGGCCGCGCTGGGTCCGCAGGGCTTTCTCATCAACGTGGCCCGCGGCAGCGTGGTCGACGAAGCCGCGCTGGCCGATGCGCTGCAAACCCGCCGCATCGCCGGCGCCGGGATCGACGTGTTCGAGCACGAACCGCGCCCGCTGCCCGCCTTGCTGGCGCTGGACAACGTGGTGCTCGCGCCCCACATCGCCAGCGGCACGCACGAAACCCGCCGCGCCATGGCCGACCTGGTGCTGCGCAACCTGCAGCAGTTCATCGCCACCGGCCGCCCCGCGGCCGAGGTGCCGTGGTCCGCCGCGCAGTGACCGCCTTTTTCCTCCGCATCTGTTGAACGAGCCTTCCATGTCCACCACACCGACCATCACCGAGATCGAAGTCATCCCCGTCGCCGGCCGCGACGGCATGCTGATGAACCTCAGCGGCGCGCATGCGCCCTTCTTCACGCGCAACATCGTGCTCATCCACGACAGCAGCGGCCACACCGGCGTGGGCGAGGTACCCGGCGGCGAAGGCATCCGCCAAGCGCTGGAGGACAGCAAGCGCGTGCTGCTCGGCCAGCCCATCGGCCAGCACCTGCAGCTGCTGCAGCGCGTACAGAAAGCCCTGGAAGGCCGCGACACCGGCGGGCGCGGCCTGCAGACCTTTGACCTGCGCATCGCCGTGCATGCGGTCACGGCCGTCGAATCCGCGCTGCTCGACCTGCTGGGCCAGCACCTGGGCGTGCCCGTGGCCGCGCTTCTGGGCGAAGGCCAGCAGCGCGACCGCGTGGAGATGCTGGGCTATTTGTTCTTCATCGGCCCCAGCCACCAGACCGACCTGCCCTATGTGAAGCCCGGCGAAGACAAGCTGGGCAGCGACGAATGGACCCAAGTGCGCCACATGGAGGCCATGACGCCCGAAGCCATCGTGCGCCAGGCCGAAGCCGCGCATGCGCGCTACGGCTTCAACGACTTCAAGCTCAAGGGCGGCGTGCTGGCCGGCGAAGAGGAAGTCGAGGCCGTGACCGCGCTGGCCAAGCGCTTCCCCGGAGCCCGCGTCACGCTGGACCCGAACGGCGGCTGGCTGCTGAAGGACGCCATCCGCCTGATGCGCGACATGCGCGGCGTGCTCGCCTATGCCGAAGACCCCTGCGGCGCCGAGGGCAGCTTCTCGGGCCGCGAGGTGATGGCCGAGTTCCGCCGCGCCACCGGCCTGCCCACAGCCACCAACATGGTCGCCACCGACTGGCGCCAGATGGTGCATGCGCTGTCGCTGCAGTCGGTGGACATCCCGCTGGCCGACCCGCACTTCTGGACCATGGCCGGCTCGGTGCGCGTGGGCCAGACCTGCCGCGACTGGGGCCTGACCTGGGGCTCGCACTCCAACAACCACTTCGACATCTCGCTGGCCATGTTCACCCACGTGGCCGCCGCCGTGCCCGGCAAGGTCACGGCCATCGACACGCACTGGATCTGGCAGGACGGCCAGTATCTGACGACGAACCCGTTCCAGATCCGGGACGGCTTCGTCGACGTGCCGCAGACCCCGGGCCTGGGCGTGACCGTGGACCGCGCGGCACTGCAGCGCGCCAACGCGCTGTACCTGGAGCACGGCCTGGGTGCGCGCGACGACGCCATCGCCATGCAGTACCTGATTCCGGGCTGGAAGTTCGACAACAAGCGTCCCTGCATGGTGCGCTGATCAACTCTTATTTCAATAGCTGCCGGCGCTTGTCCCGTATGCGCTGGGGCCTGAAAAGCAACAAGCCATGAACCAACACCACAACCTCATCAACGGCCAGTGGACGCCCGGCCAGTCCTATGCCTCCAACATCAACCCCAGCAACCTGTCCGATGTGATCGGCGAATACGCCCAGGGCGGCTCCGAGGACGTGCAGGCGGCCGTCGCCGCTGCCACTGCCGCTTTTCCCGCCTGGTCCACCTCGGGCATCCAGGCGCGCTCCGACGCGCTGGACAGGATCGGCAGCGAAATCCTCGCGCGCAAGGAAGAGCTGGGCGACCTGCTGGCTCGCGAAGAAGGCAAGACCCGCCCCGAAGCCATGGGCGAAGTGGCCCGCGCCGGCCAGATCTTCAAGTTCTTTGCCGGCGAATGCCTGCGCTTGGCCGGCGAGACCCTGCCCTCGGTACGCCCCGGCATAGCCGTGGAAATCACACGCGAGCCCATCGGCGTGGTCGGCCTGATCACGCCCTGGAACTTCCCCATCGCCATCCCCGCCTGGAAGATCGCCCCGGCCCTGGCCTTCGGCAACTGCGTGGTTCTCAAGCCCGCCGACCTGGTGCCCGGCAGCGCCTGGGCCCTGGCCGACATCATCCACCGCTCGGGCATTCCCGCCGGCGTGTTCAACCTGGTCATGGGCAGCGGCCGCGTGATCGGCGAGGCCCTGGTGAATCACCCCGAGGTGGCGGCCATCAGCTTCACGGGCTCGGTGGGCGTGGGCCGCGGCATTGCCGAAGCCTGCGTGAAAAGCGGCAAGAAGGTGCAGTTGGAAATGGGCGGCAAGAATCCCCAGGTCGTGCTCGACGATGCCGACCTGGCCCAGGCCGTGGAGCTGTCGGCCCAAAGCGGCTTCTATTCCACGGGCCAGCGCTGCACGGCATCCAGCCGCCTCATCGTCACCGACAAGATCTACCCGGCCTTTGTCGAAGCCCTTCAGGCGCGCCTGGCACGGATCAAGGTGGGCGATGCGCGCGCCGCAGGCACCGACATGGGCCCCGTGGTCAGCCAGGCCCAGTTGGAGCAGGATCTTTCCTATGTGGAAATCGCCAGGGCCGAAGGCGCGCGGCTGGCTGCCGGCGGCAGCCGCGTGGCCTGCCACACGGGCAGCGGCCAGAACGGCTTCTTCATGGCGCCCACGCTGTTCGTGGATACCGAGGCCGGCATGCGCATCAACCGCGAGGAAGTCTTCGGCCCCGTGGCCAGCGTGATCCGCGTCAAGGACTATGAGGAAGCGCTGACCGTGGCCAACGACACGCCGTTCGGCCTGTCGGCCGGCATTGCGACCACCAGCCTCAAGCACGCCACGCACTTCAGGCGCCACAGCCAGGCCGGCATGGTCATGGTCAACCTGCCCACGGCGGGCGTGGACTACCACGTGCCCTTCGGCGGGCGCAAGGGCAGCAGCTACGGCCCGCGCGAGCAGGGCCGCTATGCGCAGGAGTTCTACACCACGGTCAAGACGGCCTATACCTTGGCATGAATACGGTAGTGGCTTCCCCTGCGTCCCAGGCCTGCGGCTGGAGCCGGCCGCTCACCGTGGCCGCCGTGGCGCTGCTGTGCTGCCTGCTGTGGGGCAGCTCCTATCCGGCCATCAAGAGCGGCTATGCGCTGTTCTCCATTGCGCAGGCCGATCTGCCGGGCAAGCTGCTGTTCGCGGGCTGGCGCTTTGTGCTGGCCGGCGGCTTCGTGCTGGTCACCGCCGCCGTCATGGGCAAGCCGGTGCTTCGCACCCTTGGTCGGCATCCACGGCAGCTGCTGGCCCTGGGCTGTGCGCAGACCACGCTGCAATACGTGTTCTTCTATCTGGGCCTGGCCTACACCACGGGGGTCAAGGGCTCGATCATGAATGCCACGGCCACCTTCTTCAGCGTGCTGATTGCGCACTGGTTCTATGCCAACGACCGTCTCTCTACGGCCAAGGCCCTGGGCTGCGCCGTCGGCTTTGCCGGCGTGCTGACCGTGACTCTGGGCGGCAATGGCGAGCTGGGCTCCGGCTTCAGCTGGCTGGGCGAAGGCTCGGTCGTGCTCGCGGCCCTGATCCTGGCCGCCTCCAGCATCTACGGCAAGCAGCTGTCGCAGCGCATGGATGCCATGGCCATGACCGGCTGGCAGCTGGGCCTGGGCGGGCTGGTACTGGTGCTGATAGGCGGCCTGAGCGGCGGCGGCATGGGCCTCCCGTCGCTGCAGGCCCTGGTGCTGCTGGTCTATCTGGCTCTGCTGTCGTCCGCTGCCTTTACCCTGTGGAGCCTGCTGCTCAAATACAACCGCGTGAGCCAGGTCACCATCTACAACTTCACGGTGCCGGTGTTCGGCTCGGTGCTGTCGGCCCTGTTCCTCGGCGAGACCCTGTGGGCCTGGCACTATGTGCTGGCCCTGGCCATGGTGTGCCTCGGCATCGTGCTAGTGACGCGCGAGCCCGCCCGTTGAGAGCGAGGCGGCAAGCCGCTTGCGCTCTTGCCGCCACGCCCCACGGATTGATCTACACTGGATTTCGGGCGCTCTGCGCCGCCCTGTATAGATCCATCTGAAGAGAAGATTTCCGCCATGTGCCAATTGCTGGGGATGAACTGCAACACGCCCACCGACGTGCGGTTTAGCTTTTCGGGCTTCACCCAGCGTGCCGGCAACACCGGCGATCACACGGACGGCTGGGGCATTGCCTTCTTCGAGGACAAAGGCCTGCGCCACTTCGTCGACCACGAGCGCGCCATCGACTCGCCGGTCGCCAAGCTCATCCGCGAATACCCGATCAAGAGCACCAACGTCATTGCCCATATCCGCAAGGCGACGCAGGGCGTGGTCAGCCTGCAGAACTGCCATCCCTTCGTGCGCGAGCTCTGGGGCCGCAACTGGGTGTTCGCCCACAACGGCGATCTCAAGAATTTCGCTCCCAAGCTGCATGCCCACTTCCATCCGGTCGGCAACACGGACAGTGAGCAGGCGTTCTGCTGGATCATGCAGGAGCTGTGGAAATCCCATGCGGGCCTGCCCAGCGTCAAGGAACTTACCCACACGCTGCGCGAACTGGCCGCCCGCATCTCGCCCCATGGCACCTTCAACTTCCTGCTGTCCAACGGCGAAGCGCTGTGGGCCCATGCGACCACCCATCTTTGCTACATAGAGCGCCGCCATCCGTTCTCGCAAGCCCATCTGTCCGATGAGGACCTGAGCGTGGACTTTGCCCATGAAACCACGCCGCAGGACAAGGTCGCCATCGTCGTCACCGCCCCGCTGACCAACAACGAGACATGGACCCCCATTGCATCGGGCGAACTCAAGGTCTTTGTCCAGGGCGAATGCCTGAAGCTCTGAGCCAAGCCCTTGCGCTGCACAAATAAAAAGAGAGCGCCTTGCGCTCTCTTTTTATGGGTTTCCGTTTCGCTTCGCTCCGGAACCGCCGCCCGCCTTGCGCAAGCCGCTATGGTTTTC
>NZ_JBANEL010000080.1:0-1204 GCF_040187735.1 Comamonas sp. w2-DMI
AGGTGCCGACCGCCAATGTGAGCCAGCGCTCCAGCTCGCGCAGTGTCAGGGCGGCCATCTTCTCGGAGGCGTATTCCCCGCGCTGGTCAGGATTGGAGAAGGTCGTCCCCGGCAATTCGTCGTGGATCATCTGCATCGCCGTGCCGATGATCCGTTCCACGATACCGCCGTAGTGCGGCTGCCCGAGCGGGCGATAGTCCAACCGGATGCCATGCTGCTCGCAGCCACGGCGCAGCGCCTCGCTCTTGAACTCAGCCGCGTTGTCCAAGTAGAGCAGTCTGGGCTTGCCGCTCATCGGCCAATCCATCTCTACGTTCAACCCTTCCAACCAAGGGCGCTTGTCGCAGGCGGCATGCACCAAGCACAAGCCGACCGAGACGGCGGACGGGGCTTCCAGCGTAACGACCATGCCAACCACGCAGCGGGTGAATACGTCGATGGCGAGGGTCAGGTATGGACGGCCAATCGGTTGCCGGTCGCGCTCGTCCACCACGATCAGGTCGATGACTGTGTGGTCGATCTGCACCTGCTCCAGCGGCGCGGAGACGGGTGGCGGAACACCACCAACACCTTGCAGGTCGCGGGCGGCATCTTGTCCTTCCCGGCGGTGAGTGACCTCGCGCGGATCGAGGCCGGCGATCCGCAGAGCCACCGTGTTGCGCGCCGGCACCCGCAGCTTTTGCAGCTTGCACGCCCGCACAACTTCGCGGTGGAACGCCGCCAAGCTACGCTTCTGCTTGGTCAGGAAGCGCTTTTGCAGTAACTCGCGGATGATTCGTTCGACCGACTCCGGCAAGCGGCCTTTACCTTTGCCACCGCTCGACTGCCCAAGAGCCAAGTCAGTGACCAGCCCCGATCCTAGCCGGGCACGGCGGATCAGGACGTAGACCTGCCGCCGGGACAGCCCCAATGCCTGGGCTGCCGCGTCGGCCGCTTCATGCCCAACCGTCTCCGACTGCGCCAACGGCCCAATGATCTCCGCGCGACGACGCGCACGCTCCCATGCCTGTTCTGGCAGGGTGGCCACGCCGTGCTCGGTAATCGGTGCGGTATCGGTCGCCATGCTCATCTCGCTTTGGTGCACACGAGTATTGAGCATAGACGAGTTTCGTGCAGAGGAGTCCTGATATCTGGCTGTCAGGAGCCGTATGCACAAGAGGCTTCAAACCGCGCTGAATGGTGCAGTCGTCTTCTGAAAATGACA
>NZ_JBANEL010000081.1:0-1174 GCF_040187735.1 Comamonas sp. w2-DMI
GAAACCTCTGCATAAATCCCCAACGCATGTGCTTGCACATGCGTGCCGGGTGCGGCAGCATCCCGGCCTATGCAGCAATTTGATCTTGGCCTGAACCTTTCCACCAAAAAAACACGTAAACGCGAATTCCTGGAGCAGATGCAGCAAGTCGTTCCATGGCAAGAGTTGGTGGACTTGATTGCGCCATATGCACCTGAAGGTCGCAAAGGACGGCCTCCGTTTCCTGTGGAGATGCTGCTGCGCATTCACTTTATGCAGCAGTGGTTCAACCTCAGTGATCCTGCCATGGAAGAAGCGCTGCATGACATGCCGTTGTTTCGGGAATTCGTTGGCCTGTCATGGGGCAGCGCCACGCCTGATGAGAGCACTATCCTGCGGTTTCGTCATCTATTGGAAACACACAAGCTGGCCGAGCTCATTATGAAGACGGTCACGGACTTGCTGGAGAGTAAAAAGCTGCTGCTTCGCACGGGAACCATCGTGGATGCCACACTGATTGCGGCACCTAGCTCGACCAAAAACAGCACCAAATCTCGTGATCCTGAGATGCACCAGAGCAAGAAAGGCAACCAGTGGTACTTCGGCATGAAGGCCCATATCGGCGTGGATGCGGATTCTGGCTTGGTGCACACCGTGCGGGGCACATCGGCCAACGTCAGTGATGTGGTTGAAGCCAACAGTCTGCTGCATGGCCAAGAGATAGATGGCTATGGTGATGCAGGCTACCAAGGTGCTGACAAACGCCCTGACATGCCAGAGCCAACACCCGTGCGCAAATTCCAGTGGCATATCGCCATGAAGCGCAGCCAGCGCAAGGCCCTGGATCCTCAGCAGCCGATATCGGCCATGCAAGAGCAGCTCGAGCAGGTGAAATCCAAAATCCGGGCCAAAGTCGAGCACCCATTCAGAGTCATCAAGCGTCAGTTTGGCTACGTCAAAGTTCGCTACCGAGGCTTGAGAAAGAACACCCAGCAATTGCACACCTTGTTTGCTTTGGCGAACTTGTGGATGGCTCGTGGCCGCTTGCTGGCAAACAGCTAATCCCAGCCTGTTGTGGGCGCTGAAAAAGCAAGATGCCCGCCAAATGTGGGCATCTTGAGTGCCAGAGGCCAGCGGACCTCACGCTCGTTCAAGCACTATCACGCTTGAAATCGAGTTATGCAGAGGTTCCCTA
>NZ_JBANEL010000082.1:0-1104 GCF_040187735.1 Comamonas sp. w2-DMI
TCACGATGCAGGGTTGGCACACAACGTTTTTGGGGATGCGTGGGCTCCCCCGCGATATCAGCGACTTCGAGATGAAGGCATTTTTCACCTTCGATGGTGCCGAGCGCGACGCAATCAATGCACGCCGAGGTGATTCCCACAAGCTTGGTCTGGCGCTCCATATTGGTTTCCTGCGCATGAGTGGGCGTTTGCTCGGTGCCTTTCGGGTAATTCCAGTAGCCTTGTGGCGCCACCTTGGCAACGAGCTTGGCATTGCAGCACCAGAAGTCGCCTCGCTGAGAGCCATGTATGAACGCGGGCGCACGCTATTCGATCACCAACAAGTAGCCTGCACGGTCCTTGGATTCCAGTGGATGAGCGAGCACCAGCGCCGCTCACTGGTACGTGAACTGCGCGACGAAGTGGCGCGCTGCGCCGACCGCGATCAGCTACTCGTGCGGGCGCGTCAATGGCTGTACAAGAACAAGCTGGTGATCGTGCACGAGCGGGCAATTCGGACACTGATTGCGGCGGCACTTGCCCAGCTTGAAGTTGAAACAGGCACCGCCATCGCCGCCAGCGTTGATCCAGCAACACTTGATCGCTGGCGAGCCTCAGTTTCAGAGCTGCGCCCAGATGGACAAACCCAGCAGAGTTGGCTATGGGCTGCACCGGCGAAACACTCAACCCGCCAAATCAGCGAGGTACTGGAGCGCATCGACCTGCTTTACACGCTGGACGTTCATAAGCACCTGGCAGACATCCCCGATCTCATCTTGCGCCGCTACGCGCGCCGACTTGTCTCCAGGCCGCCCTCAGCCGGAGCCAAGATCAAAGAGCCAGCGCGCACCGTGGAGGTCGCATGCTTTCTTCGGTATTGCCTGTTCACCACCACAGACCAGTTGATCCTTATGGTGCAGCGCCGGATCGCCGATCTGTGGCGTCAGGCTGCCGCCGATGTCCCCGCTACCGTCAATTGGGCCGCAATGTACAAAACGCTGCTCGGCGAACTTGTTGCCTTGAGCGCGCAAGGTGCGGTGCCAGATGCTGAGTTGCGTGCCCGTCTTGAAGCCTTGATCACCGAAACCCAGAAACGCAAACCACCGAGCAGGGCCTCCCTGGTCC
>NZ_JBANEL010000083.1:0-1065 GCF_040187735.1 Comamonas sp. w2-DMI
CTGTCAGGCCGTCAGGTCCACCAGCGAACGCGCGATCACCTTGGTGGCGCGGCGCAGATCCTCCAGCACCAGGCGCTCGTCGGAGCGCTTGGCGTGCGACTCCAGCACCGTGCGGGGGCCGGCGCCGTAGATCACGCCGGGAATGCCGCGCTCCACGTACAGGCGCACGTCGGTGTACAGCGGCGTGCCCACGGCCGGGGGCGTTTCGCCGAACACGGCTTGGGCATGCTGCTGGATGGCGTCCACCAGCGGCTTGTTGCCGGGCAGGGGCGTCATGGCGTTGGCCAGCAGCAGGCGCTTGATGTCCACGCGCACGGCGTCCTCGCCGGTATAGCCGCCCTTGGTATTGAAGCCTTCGATAGCCTGGGCGATCACGGCGCGGATGCTGGCCTCGACCTCGGCCGGATTCTCTTCGGGAATCATGCGGCGGTCGATCTTGAGCACCACCTTGCCGGGCACCACGTTGGTGTTGGTGCCGCCGTCGATGCGGCCGATGTTCAGGTAGGGATGCTTGATGCCGGGCACCTTGGAGGTGACCTGCTGGTACTTGACGTTCTCGGCGTACAGCGCGTTCATCAGCGCCACGGCCGCCTGCAGCGCGTCCACGCCCGTGTGGGGCACGGCGGCGTGGGCCATCTTGCCGTGCACGGTGATTTCCATCTGCAGGCAGCCGTTGTGGGCCGTCACCACTTCATAGCTGAAGCCGGCCGCGATCATCAGGTCGGGCTTGGTCAGGCCCTTTTCCAGCAGCCAGCCCGGGCCCATGAGGCCGCCGAACTCTTCGTCGTAGGTGTAGTGCAGCTCCACCGCGCCCTTGGTGGGCCTGGCCACGGCTTCCAGGGCGCGCACGGCATAGGTGAAGCTGGCGAAATCGCTCTTGCTCACGGCGGCGGCGCGGCCATAGAGCTTGCCGTCCTCGATCTCGGCGCCATAGGGGTCCTTGGTCCAGCCCTCGCCCGGGGGCACCACGTCGCCGTGGGCATTGAGGGCAATGGTGCGGCCGCCGTCGCCGTACTGGCGGCGCACGATCAGGTTGGTGATGGACTGCATGCCATAGGCCTTGAC
>NZ_JBANEL010000084.1:0-1001 GCF_040187735.1 Comamonas sp. w2-DMI
ATCCGGCCAGGGCATCAGAAGCGGTGGCGGATGCCGGCGATCAGGCTGGTGCCTGTCTTGGGGCTGGCATCGCTCACGCGGTCGTACATCAGGGCGGTGTACACATCGGTGCGCTTGGACAGGAAGTGGTCGTAGCCCAGCGTTGCGGTGGTGCGGGTGGCCTCGGTGGCCGCTTCGTACTTGGTGCGGGCCACGGCCGCCTTGATGGTGCCGGGCGTGCCGGCCACGGGAACGTCCAGGCCCAGCGAGTAGGTCTTGCTCTTGCTGTCCAGATCCTTGACCTTGGCCTGGCCGTAGGTGGCGTACAGCTTCACGACGTTGAAGTTGTAGCTGCCGCCGACCATCCAGTCGCTCTTGGTGGGCATGACGGTGCCGTTGCCGGGGTTGGTGATCTGGTCACGCTCGTAGAAGGCCGTCAGGCTCAGCGGGCCGCTGGAGTACAGCGCGTTCACGCCCACGTTCTTCTTGCCCTTGTTGCCCGGGGTCGACTGCTCGCCGAACTGGTAGTACACGTTGGCGGTCAGGCCGCCGAAGTTGGGCGTGGTGTAGACCAGCATGTTGCTCCAGCCGGTGTCGGCGGGCGTGGTCAGGCGGGCGCCGCCCCAGGCTGCGGTGGGCGTGTTGGCATGCAGCACCAGGGGCGAGATGGTGAACGAATCGCCAAAGGGGTTGGTCAGGATGGTGGGCAGGAAGTTGGGCGCCTTGTCGCGGCCCAGGCCGATGCGGCCGAAGCTGCCGTTCAGGCCGATGTTGGCATCGCGCGAGAAGAAGGTATCGCCGGGGAAGCGGCCGGGCTCGCCGGTGTCCATGCGCATGAAGGAGGTCAGGTTGAAGTCGACCTTCAGGCCGCTGCCCAGGTCTTCCGTGCCCTTGATGCCCCACCAGGAGGTGGTCATGCCGCCGGAGCCCACGACCGACTTGCGGTCCTGGCCGGCCATCTTGACGGAGCCGGCGTACATGTCGGCCAGGCCGGTGAGCTGGACGGTGCTTTGCGCTTGTGC
>NZ_JBANEL010000085.1:0-965 GCF_040187735.1 Comamonas sp. w2-DMI
CGGTAGTTGTTGAAGAAGGGCGTGTGGCGGCCGCCTTCGTCCTTCGACAGCACGTACACCTCGGCGGTGAAGTGGGTGTGGGGCTTGATGGAGCCGGGCTTGCACAGCACCTGGCCGCGTTCCACGTCTTCACGCTTGGTGCCGCGCAGCAGCAGACCGACGTTGTCGCCAGCCTGGCCCTGGTCCAGCAGCTTGCGGAACATTTCCACGCCAGTGACGGTGGTCTTCTGGGTGTCCTTGATACCGACGATTTCGATTTCTTCGCCGACCTTGATGATGCCGCGCTCGATACGGCCGGTCACCACGGTGCCGCGGCCGGAGATGGAGAACACGTCTTCCACGGGCATGACGAAGGCGCCGTCCACGGCACGCTCGGGCGTGGGGATGTAGGTGTCCAGGGCTTCGGCCAGGCGCATGATGGCGGGCTCGCCCTTGTCGGACTGGTCACCTTCCAGGGCCAGCTTGGCCGAGCCGCGGATGATGGGGGTGTCGTCGCCGGGGAAGTCGTACTTGGACAGCAGCTCGCGCACTTCCATTTCGACCAGTTCCAGCAGTTCTTCGTCGTCCACCATGTCGGCCTTGTTCAGGAACACGATGATGTAGGGCACGCCCACCTGACGCGACAGCAGGATGTGTTCGCGGGTCTGGGGCATCGGGCCGTCAGCGGCCGAGCACACCAGGATGGCGCCGTCCATCTGGGCAGCGCCGGTGATCATGTTCTTCACATAGTCGGCGTGGCCGGGGCAGTCCACGTGAGCGTAGTGGCGGTTGGCCGTTTCGTACTCGACGTGGGCGGTGTTGATGGTGATGCCGCGGGCCTTTTCTTCGGGCGCTGCGTCGATCTGGTCGTAAGCCTTGGCTTCGCCGCCAAACTTCTTCGACAGAACGGTAGCGATGGCAGCCGTCAGGGTGGTCTTGCCGTGGTCAACGTGACCGATGGTGCCCACGTTCACGTGGGGCTTGGT
>NZ_JBANEL010000086.1:0-920 GCF_040187735.1 Comamonas sp. w2-DMI
AAGAAGCGCCGCCGGAAGGCTTCGGCGGCGGCGCGGCAAGCGTCCTCGCCCGTGGCCTGCATGACCTGTTGCGGATGGGCCGCGCATTGCGCGCGCAATGCCTTGAGCCGCACGGGATCGGCAGCCAGGGCGTCGGCAAGGTTGTTAGCCGGCTGCTTGCCGCAAGCGGCCAACAGCACGGCGCACAGGACGAGGACGCATCGCATGGCGGCCTCCCGTCAGTTGCCGTAGAAGTTCACGGACTGCGGCGTGTACGGCGTACCTTCACCGAGGAAACGCCGCCGCACCTCGCGGGCGCGCTCCGTGGCCGCCGCCTGCCGCGCCAGCTCCAGCGACGCCGCCCGGTCCTGCGTGATCTGGAGCCGCTGGGTCTGGATGGACTGCTTGGCTTGCAAGGCCAGCAGTTGGTTCGTGGCCTGCATGGCTTGCAGTGCGCCAACGGCGGACTGGCTCTTGCCGACCAGATCGGCCAGCACGCCTTCATCATCATGGAGGTTCTGCGATGCCTGGGCCTGCATCTGCATCGTGGTCTGCAAGCCATTGAGCGTGTTCTTCCAACGCTCCTGCGCGTCGCGGTACATCTGGTCGCCGCTCACCGTGGCAGCGTACTGCTCGGGATACAGGCGCTGAAACTCCCGATCCAGATTCGTCACGTCGTAGGCCAAGCCGCGAGCTTGGGCGATCAGCCGCTCGGTCGTCGCCAGATTGGTGCGCAACTGGTTCACCACGCTGGACGGCAGGCTGGCCAGGTTGCGCGCCTGATTGATGAGCATCTGTGCTTCGTTCTGAAGCTGCTTGATCTGGTTATTGATCTGCTCCAGTGTGCGGATCGCGGTCAGCGTGTTCTGCACGAGGTTCGTGGGGTCGATCACGACCCATTGCGCATGGGCGGTGGCGGTGCAAAGCATGGCCGCGATGGC
>NZ_JBANEL010000087.1:0-850 GCF_040187735.1 Comamonas sp. w2-DMI
CTAGGCTGAATCGACATTCAGAGCGATGCGCATGGGAGATGAGACGATACAGGCAGGAGGAAACCAGCCTAAATGTCTCGTCCCAGCCGCTACGAACTGACAGATCACCAATGGGAACGTCTTGAGGGTTTGCTGCCCGGCAAAGTCTCGGATCCTGGGCGCAGTGGCGCAGACAACCGTGTCTTCGTCAATGGCGTGCTCTGGGTACTGCGCTCGGGCGCGCGCTGGAGCGACCTGCCGCAGCGCTACGGCAAGTACAAGAGCGTGCATAAGCGCTTCACGCGCTGGGCCGCTGCCGGTGTCTGGGAGCAGGTGTTTGCCGTGTTGGTCAAGGATAGGGGCAACCAGTACCTGTTGATAGACAGCACCATCGTTCGCGCTCACCAGCAAGCCGCGACTGGAAAAGGGGGGCCAAGAATCCGGCTCTGGGGCGTTCCCGAGGTGGGCTGAGCACAAAGATCCACATGGCCTGCGATGCTCAGGGCAGAGCCTTGAAATTGATCCTCACGCCTGGGCAAGTCAACGACATCACTCAGGCTCCAGAGTTACTCAAAGGACTCAGGCCAACGCATGTGCTTGCCGACAAGGGCTATGACAGCCGCGCCTTTGTGGCGCAGATCGAGGCGGCAGGCGCTCAAGCCGTGATTCCGCCGCGCAGTTGCCAGCAGCCGCGGCCCTTCGATGGCAAGCTATACCGGGCTCGCAATGCGATCGAGCGATGCTTCGGCCGACTCAAACAGTTCCGACGCATCGCCACGCGCTACGACCGCAAGGCCGCCCACTTCATGGCATTCCTCTGCCTCGCTGCAAGTCTGGCTTGGCTGACAGATTGAATGTCGATTCAGCCTAG
>NZ_JBANEL010000088.1:0-807 GCF_040187735.1 Comamonas sp. w2-DMI
GGCTCCGTTGCAATAAGGAAGTTCGCATGAGCGAAAGCGAGCAGTGCCGATCGCTCAGGCGGCCAAGGAATAGAACTGGTCTGCGGCGGACGCAACTTGTCCGTCGGGGCAGTGAAGCTGACCCTTCTTGATCATATGAACCGTCTCAATACCGGCCAATAAAATGCGCGCACAGCGAAAAGATTGGAAGCCGAGCATGGGCCGGATGATGCGCTTGATGGCTCGATGGTCCTGCTCGACGATGTTGTTCAGATACTTCACCTGCCGCAGTTCCATCGGCGCACCGGAATCTTCTTGAATGGCGCGGACGGCAGCGGTGTTGGCGCCACTCTTGTCGATGGTGATCTTGTCAGGCAAGCCGTGCTGGCCGATGGCGCGTTCCAGGAAGCGGCGCGCTGCGGCCAGATCGCGCTTGGCCGTGAGCAGGAAGTCGACGGTGGCGCCGTCACGGTCGACGGCGCGATAGAGATACTTCCATTGTCCTGCGACCAGTACATAGGTCTCATCCATCCTCCAGCTGCTGCCGACCGGGCGCTTACGGCGACGGAATGCCACGGCCAGTACGGGTAGAATCTTCAACGCCCAGCGGTGGACGGTTGTGTGATCGACGAACACACCGCGTTCATGCATCATTTCCTCGATGTGCCGCAGGCTCAGCGGATAGGCGACGTACCAGCGCACGCAGGTCAGCATCACTTCCAGCGGATAGTGCAGTCGCTTGAGCACTTTGCGTAAGGCCTCGTTCATCGATAATCGTCCCGATCAAATCGCCGACTTTAACAGATGCCCCTTATTGCAACGGAACCG
>NZ_JBANEL010000089.1:0-697 GCF_040187735.1 Comamonas sp. w2-DMI
CGTCGCGGGCGATGAACTCAGGAAAGACGGTGGCAACAGGGCCAACCGGGTTCCTCGTGCCGACCGCACCGAACAGCCGAAAGGCTGGGCTCCGAATCTTGGAATCCGGTGTGCGGTTTTCTTCAACAGCCTTTTTGTTCAGGAGAACGACATGCTTGCAACCCGTTTTGCTTCCCATTCCCCCGCGCTGCGCAGCGACTACCCGCTGTCCGATGACCAGATTCGCAGGGTGGCCCCATCCATCTTTGCGGATGCCCCGCATGAGAGCCGTTCCGAGCGGTACGCCTATATCCCCACGGCTGCCGTACTGACCGAGCTTCGCAAGGAGGGGTTTCAGCCCTTCATGGTGACGCAGACTCGCGTGCGCGATGAAGGCAAGCGCGAGCACACCAAGCACATGCTGCGCCTGCGCCACGCCAGTCAGATAAACGGTGCGGAGGCCAACGAAATCGTGTTGCTGAACTCGCACGACGGCACCAGCAGCTATCAGATGCTGGCCGGAATGTTCCGCTTCGTGTGCAGCAATGGCCTTGTGTGCGGCGACACCGTGGCCGATGTGCGCGTGCCCCACAAAGGCGACGTGGCCGGTTCCGTCATCGAAGGCGCTTTCGAGGTGTTGAGCGGCTTCGAGCGCGTGAAGGAATCCCGCGATGCCATGCGCGCGATCACGCTGGATGAAGGCGAAGCCGAAGTGTTC
>NZ_JBANEL010000008.1:0-219053 GCF_040187735.1 Comamonas sp. w2-DMI
CAGTTCGTAGCGGCTGGGACGAGACATTTAGGCTGGTTTCCTCCTGCCTGTATCGTCTCATCTCCCATGCGCATCGCTCTGAATGTCGATTCAGCCTAGGGGCAGCCACCCGTGCCGCCAAGCATCTTTTGATGCTGCTGCGGGACCCCGTTGTACCGAAATAACGGGTCGGTAGGCTTTTCTACGCGGGAGCAAGGGGCTGCACGAAGGCCCTGGTGCCCGGTTGCGATATGAAAAAAGTAGCTGATCGCGCTTTCCTTGTGCGGTTTTAGAGTTTTTTTGCCCTTCAAAACCAGCGTGGGAAAGCGCAAGCAGCTATAAAAAAAGAGCTGCCAGGACAGCTCTTTTGTACAGCAGGATGTGGAGGGCTGGCGGGGCGCCATGGCTACAGTTCTTCGACACGCCGGGCCGGATAGCTGTCCCAGCTCTGGCAGCCCGGGCAGTGCCAGAAATGCTGGCGTGCCTCGAAGCCGCAGGCCGCGCAGCGGTAGCGCGTGAGCGGCTTGGCGGCATGGTCCAATGCCTTCTGCACGGCTGGGTGGTATTGCTCCTCGGCCAGGGTCTCGCCCTGCAGCCACTGGGCCGCGGCCACCAGCGAGGGCTCGTGGTCCAGATGCTGTACCAGCCGGGCGCGGCCGGGTGCATCGGGCACCCCGCTGTGCTGGTCCAGGGCAACCAGGGCCTGCAGCAGGTCCAGCGAAGGCGCCTGGCGGTACTGGGTCTCCAGCAGCCCCTGCACGCGCGTCTGCTGGCCGGTGGCCTGCGCCACATCCACCAGCAAAGTGGCCGCCAGCGGCAGCGAGGCAGGGGCCTGGCGCGCCAGGTTTTCCAGGGTGTCCAGCGCCTGCGCAGGCTGCGCGCAGCGCTGCTGCAGCTGTGCCAGCTCCAGCAGCGGTCGCGGGGCCTGGGGCGCGGTGGCAAGGGCTTGCTCCAGCAGCTTGCGTGCGGCATCGAACTGGCCCTGGGCCATTCGGGTCTGTGCATCCTCGCAGAGGTAGTGGGCCAGGCGGGTGCTGAAATCCCCCTGTCCTGCCTGCTGCATCTTGCCGGCAATGGCGGCGGCCTGCCCCCAGTCGCGCGAGCGTTCGTAGATGGCCAGCAGGGCCAAGCGTGCCTCGGCTTCGAAGGCCGTGCCTTCCAGGCGGCGCAGGGCATCCTCGGCGCGGTCCAGCAGGCCGGCCTTCAGAAAATCCTGGGCCAGTGCATGCTGGGCGCGATCGCGGTCGCTGCGCGAGAGGTCGCCGCGCGACAGCAGGTGCTCATGCACGCGCACGGCACGATTGTATTCGCCGCGGCGGCGGAACAGGTTGCCCAGGGCAAAGTGCAGCTCCGAGGTGTCGGGGTCGTTCTGCACGGCCTCGATGAAGGCATCGATGGCCTTGTCCTGCTGTTCGTTGAGCAGAAAGTTCAGCCCCTTGAAGTAGGCCTTGGGTGCCTGCCGGTTGTCGGCACGCACCTGGCGCAGGTCCCAGCGCGAGGCCAGCCAGCCCAGCACGAAAGCCACGGGCAGGCCCAGCAGAATCCAGGTCAGATTAAATTCCATGCACGTCGCTCGGTACGATGACGGGAGAAGAAGGCGAAACGCCGACGTTGCCGGCAGTTGCGTCCTTGGTGTTGGGGGGGGGCAACCTCGGCTTGCGCGGGCTGCGCCTGCTGGGCCCTGGCCGCTGCCTGGGCATCGCGCGCCGCGGTGCGGTGCTTCCACCAGCGCGGCACCATGCCCAGCACGCCCACGATCAGGCCCAGCACAAAGGCGGCCAGCACCACCAGCACCAGGGGCGCCGTCCAGGTGGTGCCAAAGAAAAAGTGCACGGTTGCGTCCTGCTGGTTGTTCAGCGCGAAGGCAAACAGTGTGAAAAAAATGGCTGCCTTGAGCAGCCACAACAGGTATTTCATGCTTCCCCTTGTGTGTCGGGAAGGATTTTAGGTCAGTCCGCACGCAGGGCGTGCGCGATGCCTGCGCAGGAGCGCTCAGGACGGGTCTGCGGCGGAATCTGCCGCGGTATCGGTGCTTTTCTGGTTGTCCACGGCTTCGCGCAAGGCCTTGCCGGGCTTGAAATGGGGAACACGCTTGGAAGGGACCTGCACGGCCTCGCCGCTGCGCGGATTGCGGCCGATGCGCGGCGGGCGGTGGTTGATGGCGAAGCTGCCGAAACCGCGGATTTCAATGCGGTGTCCGCGTACCAGGGCATCGCTGACGGCGTCCAGAATGGTTTTGACGGCCTGCTCGGCATCGCGCTGGTTGAGTTGGCCAAACCGGGCGGCAAGTTCTTCGACGAGATCGGATCGGGTCATCGGACGACGAGGTGAAAGGGGGAAACAACAGCGGGCGCACAAGGCGCCCGCTGTCTTCGACGCGTAGCGGTCGGCAGGCAGACCTGCCGACCGGCTGACGTGGATTACTTGTCGGAGTTGTCCAGCTTGGCGCGCAGCAGGGCGCCCAGGCTGGTCGTGCCGGCGTTTTCCTTGGAGGACTGGGCCGACAGGGAAGCCATGGCTTCCTGCTGCTCGGCGTGGTCCTTTTGCTTGATGGACAGCTGGATGTTGCGGGTCTTGCGATCCACGTTGGTCACCACGGCGGTCACTTCGTCGCCTTCCTTCAGCACCGAGCGGGCGTCTTCCACGCGGTCAGCGGAGATTTCCGAAGCACGCAGGTAGCCGACGATGTCGTCGCCCAGGTCGATTTCAGCGCCACGGGCGTCCACGGTCTTGACCTTGCCGGTCACGATCTGGCCCTTGTCGTTCACGGTCACGAAGGTCGTGAAGGGGTCGCTGTCCAGCTGCTTGATGCCCAGGGAGATGCGCTCGCGCTCAACGTCCACGGCCAGCACGATGGCTTCGACTTCCTGGCCCTTCTTGTAGTTGCGGACAGCGGCTTCGCCAGCTTCGTTCCACGACAGGTCGGACAGGTGCACCAGGCCGTCGATGCCGGCAGCCAGGCCCACGAACACGCCGAAGTCGGTGATCGACTTGATCGGGCCCTTCACGCGGTCGCCGCGCTTGGTGTTCTGGGCGAATTCCTGCCAGGGGTTGGCCTTGCACTGCTTCATGCCCAGGGAGATGCGACGCTTGTCTTCGTCGATTTCCAGAACCATGACTTCCACTTCGTCGCCCAGGGACACGAGCTTGGTGGGAGCAATGTTCTTGTTGGTCCAGTCCATTTCGGAAACGTGCACCAGGCCTTCGATGCCGGGTTCCAGTTCCACGAAAGCACCGTAGTCGGCGATGTTGGTGACCTTGCCGAACAGGCGCGTGCCCGAGGGGTAGCGGCGAGCCACGCCCATCCAGGGATCGTCGCCCATCTGCTTCAGGCCCAGCGAAACGCGGTTCTTCTCGGTGTCGAACTTGAGGATCTTGGCCGTGATTTCCTGGCCAGCCTGCACCACCTCGGAGGGGTGACGCACGCGGCGCCATGCCATGTCGGTGATGTGCAGCAGGCCGTCGATGCCGCCCAGGTCCACGAACGCACCGTACTCGGTGATGTTCTTGACCACGCCGTTGACGATGGCGCCTTCCTTCAGCGTTTCCATCAGCTTGGCGCGCTCTTCGCCCATCGAGGCTTCGACCACGGCGCGGCGGCTCAGCACTACGTTGTTGCGCTTGCGGTCCAGCTTGATGACCTTGAACTCCATCGTCTTGTTTTCGTAGGGAGTCAGGTCCTTGATCGGACGGGTGTCGATCAGCGAGCCGGGCAGGAAGGCGCGGATGCCGTTGACCAGAACGGTCAGGCCGCCCTTGACCTTGCCGGAGGTGGTGCCGGTCACGAATTCGCCGGATTCCAGCGCCTTCTCGAGCGACAGCCAGGAAGCCAGACGCTTGGCGGTGTCGCGCGACAGGATGGTGTCGCCGTAGCCGTTTTCGATGGAGCCGATGGCCACGGACACGAAGTCACCCACTTGGACTTCGATTTCGCCCTGGTCGTTCTTGAATTCGTCGATCGGCACGTAGGCTTCCGACTTCAGGCCTGCGTTCACCACAACAAAGTTGTGCTCGACGCGCACCACTTCGGCGGTGATGACCTCGCCGGGACGCATTTCGGTGCGTTGCAGCGATTCTTCAAACAGGGCGGCAAAAGATTCAGACATGTAGTTCCTTGCCCGCATACAGGTTTCCGTCGGCACCATTGCCAAGCGTTTTTATGACTGGATGCGGAGGTTTGTGGGTTCACACCCACGGGGTTAAAAGGTGAAAAAACCTGCTGCCGGGCCGCCGCTGTCTCTGACGAGCGACGCTCCTGGCACCAAGGGCCAGCAAGCCAGTTGCAGGGCCGTGCCTGAAAAATCAAGCGCGGCCGAACGGCTGGCGTTCCTGCCACCACGACAGCACCTGGGCAACCACTTGTTCAATGGTCAATTCGGAGCTGTCGAGCAGCAGGGCATCTTCGGCGGGCTTGAGCGGCGCGGTCGCCCGCTGCATGTCGCGGGCATCGCGTGCCTCAAGGTCTGCCAAAAGGGTGGATATGTTAGCTGAAATCCCTTTGGAAATCAACTGTTTATATCGGCGCTCGGCGCGGCACTGGGCCGAGGCCGACAAATAGACCTTCAGCGGCGCATGGGGAAAGATCACCGTGCCCATGTCGCGGCCGTCGGCCACCAGGCCCGGCAGGGTCTGGAATGCCAGCTGCAGGTCGACCAGCGCGCTGCGCACGGCGGGCAGGGCCGAAACGCGCGAGGCGTTCATGCCGGCCTGCTCGCTGCGGATGGCCAGGCTGATGTCCTCGTCGCCCAGCCACACGCGCTGCTGGGCATCGAAGCGCACGGGCATGTCCAGCGCCATCTCGGCAATGGTTTCCTCGTTGGATTCGTCCAGTGCCAGGCCGGCGCGCGATGCGGCCAGGCCCGTGATGCGGTAGAGCGCGCCCGAGTCCAGCAGCTGGTAGCCCAGCGCCCTGGCGACTTCGGCGGCAATCGTGCCCTTGCCCGAGGCGGTGGGGCCGTCGATGCAGATCACGGGAATGCGCTCGCGCTCGGTCTGGCAGACCGAGAACAGGGCCTCGAAATAGTCGGGGAAGGTCTTGGCCACGCACTTGGGGTCTTCGATGCGCACGGGCAGCTTGGCCGGATTGAAGGCCGCCAGCGAAAAGCACATGGCCACGCGGTGGTCGTCATAGGTGTGGATGCTGGCAGCCTTCCAGTCGGCCCTGGATGCCGGGGGCGTGATGCGGATGTAGTCAGGGCCTTCCTCCACCGTGGCGCCGAGCTTGCGCAGCTCGATGGCCATGGCGGCGATGCGGTCGGTTTCCTTCACGCGCCAGCTGGCGATATTGCGCAGCGTGGTGGTGCCGTCGGCATACAGCGCCATCACGGCCAGCGTCATGGCGGCATCGGGGATGTGGTTGCAGTCCAGGTCGATGGCCTTGAGCGGCCAGCCCTGGCCCGGCTCTCCGCGCGTGACCTGCAGCCAGTTGGGGCCGCTTTCCACCTGGGCGCCCATGGCCCGGGCGGCTTCGACAAAGCGGATGTCGCCCTGGATGGAGTCCCGGCCCACGCCCAGGATGCGGATGCTCTTGCGCCCGGTGGCGTTGTCGGCATCCGCTGCGTCGGCCATGCCGGTGGCAATGGCTCCCAGCGCGATGAAGTAGCTGGCCGAGGATGCATCGGCTTCGACATGGATCTCGCCGGGCGAGCGGTAGCGGCTGCCGGCCGGGATCACGAAGCGCTGCCAGTTCTCGTTCTTCACGGCAATGCCGAAGCGCGCCAGCAGCTCCAGCGTGATGTGGATATAGGGCCTGGAGATCAGCTCGCCCACGACCTCGATGACGATGTCGCGCTGTGCCCCGGGGACATTGGCCTGCAGCGGCAGGGCCATGAGCAGCGAGGTGAGGAACTGGCTGGAGACGTCGCCGCGCACCTGGATGGGGGCCTGGCCGAACCGGCTGAAATCGGGCCGGCCGATCTTGAGCGGCGGGAAGCCCTCGTTGCCCAGGTAGGCGATGCGGCAGCCCAGCTGGCGCAGCGCATCGACCAGATCGCCGATGGGGCGCTCGTACATGCGCGGCACGCCCGTCATCTCGAAGCTGCCGCCCAGCACGGCCAGCGCCGCGGTCAGGGGGCGCATGGCCGTGCCGGCATTGCCGAGGAACAGCGTGGCCGCGGCGTCCGCGGGGAGCTGGCCGCCGATGCCCGTGACTTCGATGGCCTGGCCTGGAGCGACGGCATCGGGGGCGATGCGGCAGCCCAGCTGCCGGAGCGCGGCCAGCATGACGCGGGTGTCGTCCGAGTCCAGCAGATCGTGGATGACGGTCGTGCCCTGGCTCAGCGCGGCCAGCAGCAGCACACGGTTGGAGATGCTCTTGGAGCCGGGCAGGCTCACGGTGCCGTGGGCGGTGTCCAGGGCGGGCAGGTCGAGGAATTCGGTGGTGAACATGGCAATTCCACAAGGCGGAAACAAAAGGTCGGACAGGGCCAGGGCGGTTGTTCGAACATTAGCCGCCCGCGCTTTCCTGCACTGCCCCGAAGGCGAAAACGCTCAGGCCTGGTGCCTGCGGGCGCCCATGCGCCACTGCGAGCGCGCGGCGCTGGCCAGCGTCAGGCGGTCCTGCAGGCCCTGGCCGTCGCCGGCCCGGATCATGGCTTCCAGCTGCTCCAGCGCCTGGCGGAAATGCCGGGACTGGGCCAGCACCTGCTCGTGGTTGGCCAGCAGCACGTCGCGCCACAGCTGGGGGTCGCCGGCACCGATGCGCGTGAAATCGCGAAAGCCAGGGCCGGCCAGGCTCAGCACTTCGTCGGCGTCGGGCTGGCCCAGCACGCTTTGCATCATCGCGAAAGCCAGCAGATGGGGCAGGTGGCTGACGGTGGCGAGGGCGCTGTCGTGCGCCTCGGGCGACATGGCCTTGACCTCGCAGCCCAGCGCCTGCCACAGCGCCCGGGCCTTGGCCAGGTGCGCGGTCAGCGTGCGCTCGGTGGGTGTCAGAACCACCTGCGCGCCGCGGTACAGATTGGCATCGGCATGCTCCACGCCGGCCACTTCCTTGCCGGCGATGGGATGGGCGGGCACAAAGCTGCCGAGCTGGTCGCGCAGCGCCGTGCGTGCGGCCTGGATCACGTCGGTCTTGGTCGAGCCCACGTCCATGATCATCATGTTCGGCGTGACCAGGTGCTTGATGGACTTGAGCGTGGCTTCGGTGGCGGCCACGGGCACGGCCAGCAGCACCAGGTCGGCACCGGCGGCGGCCAGCAGGGCCGAGGGCGCTTCCACGTCGATCACGCCCATCTGGCGCGCGCGCTCGGTGGTGGAGGGCGACTTGCTGTAGCCCACCACGCGCTTGACCAGGCCGGCTTTCTTGAGCGCCAGCGCGAACGAGCCGCCCATGAGGCCGCAGCCGATCAGGCCCAGCTGCTCGAACGGCTGCAGGGGCGGCTGCAATCCCGGCTGTAGTTCCTGGAACGGCATCACTTGGCCACCGGATAGGTGCCCAGCACCTTGTAGAAGGCGCACAGGCCGCGCAGCTCGTCCAGCGCGGCGGCCACGTTGGCCTGGGCCGGGTGGCCTTCGATGTCGATGTAGAAGTAGTACTCCCACTGGCCGGTGCGTGCCGGGCGGGACTCGAAGCGCGTCATGGAGACGCCGTGCTTCTTGAGCGGCACCAGCAGATCGTGCACGGCACCTGCGATATTGGGTACCGACACCACCAGGCTGGTGCAGTCGTGGCCGCTGGGCGCGGCGGTGGCCAGCGTGTGCGGCAGGCAGATGACGGCAAAGCGCGTGCGGTTGTAGGCGTCGTCCTGGATGGCGTGGGCCGTGATGTGCAGGCCGAACTGCTGGGCCGCGCGCTCGCCGGCGATGCCCGCCCAGGTCGGGTGGAGCGCGGCCAGGCGCGCGCCTTCGGCATTGCTTTCCACGGGGCGGCGCTCGGCATGCGGCAGGTGCTTGGACAACCAGCCCTGGCACTGGGCCAGCGCCTGCGGATGGGCGGCCACCACCTCGATGCCTTCCATGGAGTTGGTGGTGCGCATGAGGTTGTGGCGGATCAGCATGCTGACCTCGCCCACCACATGGCAGGGCGTGTGCAGGAACATGTCCAGCGAGCGCGTGACCACGCCCTCGTTGGAATTCTCCACGCCCACCACGCCGTACTGGGCGCTGCCCGCGGCCGTGGCGTGGAAGACTTCCTCGAAGCTGTTGCAGTACATCAGGTCGGCCGCGCCGCCGAAATACTGGATGGCCGCCTCTTCGCAGAAGGTGCCGGCCGGGCCGAGCACGGCCACGCGCTGGGGCGATTCCAGCGCCAGGCACGCCGACATGATCTCGCGCCAGATGGCCGCCACATGCGCGCCCTTGAGCGGGCCGGGGTTGCTGGACTTGATCTTCTCGATGACCTGGGCCACGCGGTCCGGCCGGAAGAAGGCCGAGCCTTCCTTTTTCTTGAGTTCACCCACCTGCTCGGCCACGCGGGCGCGCTGGTTGACCAGCTCCAGCAACTGGCGGTCCAGCGTGTCGATCTGTGTGCGTAGCGCCAGCAACTCCGGGCTGGCTTGGGGTTCTGTACTCATGGATACCTCAAAAATCGTAGCTGCTGGCGCCTGTCTGAAAATGACTTCAGGCAAGAATCATGGTGAAGTGCTTGCGGATAAGGTGCTGGCAGCTCACTTTTTCATATGTTGCCGTGGCTTCAGGCCTTGCGCTGCTCGAAGTCCTGCATGTAGGCGATCAGGGCCTGCACGCCTGCTATGGGCATGGCGTTGTAGATGCTGGCGCGCATGCCGCCCACGGACTTGTGGCCCTTGAGCTGCAGCAGGCCGGCTTGCTTGGCGCCTGCCAGGAAGGCCTCGTTGCGCGATTCGTCGCGCAGGAAGAAGGGGATGTTCATGCGCGAGCGGCAGTTGGCCGCCACCTTGTTCACATAGAACGAGGACTGGTCCACATAGTCGTAGAACAGCTTGGCCTTGGCGATGTTGCGCGCCTCCATGGCGGCCACGCCGCTCAGGTCGCCTTCGCGCTGGCGCTTGAGCCACTGGAAGGTCAGGCCGGCCATGTAGATGCCCCAGGTCGGCGGCGTGTTGAACATGGAATCGTTGTCGGCCACGATCTGGTAGTCGAAGGCGCTGGGGCAGGCGGGCAGGGCATGGCCCAGCAGATCCTCGCGCACGATGACGATGGTCAGGCCGGCCGGGCCGATGTTCTTTTGCGCACCGCCGAAGGCCAGGCCCACGCGGCTCCAGTCGATGGAGCGCGAGGCCACGTGCGAGGAGAAATCGACGACCAGCGGCGCATCCGAGCCCAGGGCCTTGAGGTCGGGCAGCTCCTGGAACTCCACGCCGTGGATGGTCTCGTTGCTGCAGATGTGCACATAGCTGGCGCCGCGGCTCAGCTGCCAGCTGTCGGGAGCCGGGATGGTGGTGTAGCCGCTGTCCTTGGCCGTGGCGGCGATGTGCGATTCGCTGGCGTACTTGGCCGCTTCCTTGGCCGACTTCTGGCTCCAGCTGCCGGTGACCACGAAATCCACCACGCCGGCGCGCGACAGGTTCAGCGGCACGATGGCGTTCTCGGCAATGCCGCCGCCCTGCATGAAGAGGATCTTGAAATGGGCCGGCACGCCCAGCAGCTCGCGCAGGTCGGCCTCGGCGTTTTCGTAGATCGAAATGAATTCCTTGCCGCGGTGGCTCATCTCCATCACGCCCATGCCGGAGCCGTGCCAGTCCAGCATTTCGGCGGCTGCTTGCTGCAGCACTTCTTCAGGGATGGCGGCGGGGCCGGCGGAGAAGTTGTATGGGCGGTTCATGGGGTTCACGATCAAGTCAGGCGCTGGCGCAGGCAGGACAAGCGCCAGCAGCTATCAAAATTTCAGCCATCCGGGCGGTCTGCCCGCAAGCATGGCAGAACGCCCGGATGGCTTGAAGCTGCACGCAGCTTCGGGGGCGCAGCGCTTACGCGTTGTCGCCGGGCTCCTGTGCAGCGCTGCTGTCGTCAGCCGCGTCGCCAGGTGCATCGGTGGCGGAGGCTTCACCGGCCGGATCGGCTTCATCGGCCTCGTTCGCATCGTTTTCCACGATGCGCTGCAATCCGCTGAGCTTGGCGCCTTCGTCCAGGCTGATCAGCGTCACGCCCTGGGTGGCGCGGCCCAGTTCGCGGATTTCCGCGACCCGGGTGCGCACCAGCACGCCGGTATCGGTGATCAGCATGATCTCGTCATCGGCATGCACCAGCGTGGCGGCGACGACCTTGCCGTTGCGCTCGCTCTGCTGGATTGCAATCATTCCCTTGGTGCCGCGGCCGTGGCGCGTGTATTCCACGATGGAGGTGCGCTTGCCATAGCCGTTTTCGGTGGCCGTCAGCACGGATTGCGATTCGTCCTCGGCCACCAGCATGGCGATCACGCTCTGGCCGTCCTCGATGTTCATGCCGCGCACGCCGCGGGCATTGCGGCCCATGGGGCGCACGTCGTTCTCGTCGAAGCGCACGGCCTTGCCGCCGTCGGAAAACAGCATCACGTCATGCTTGCCGTCGGTCAGCGCCGCACCGATCAGATAGTCGCCTTCGTCCAGGCCCACGGCGATGATGCCGGCCTTGCGCGGGTTGCTGAATTCGTCCAGCGCCGTCTTCTTCACCGTGCCCATGCTGGTGGCCATGAACACATAGTGGTCGGCCGGGAAGCTGCGGTACTCGCCCGTCAGCGGCAGCACCACGTTGATCTTCTCGCCGTCCTGCAGCGGGAACATGTTGACGATGGGGCGGCCGCGCGAACCGCGCGAGCCGGCCGGCACTTCCCAGACCTTGAGCCAGTACAGGCGGCCGCGGTTGGAAAAGCACAGCAGATAGTCGTGCGTGTTGGCGATGAAGAGCTGGTCGATCCAGTCGTCTTCCTTGGTGGCCGTGGCCTGCTTGCCGCGGCCGCCGCGCTTTTGCGCGCGGTACTCGCTCAAGGGCTGGCTCTTGATGTAGCCGGTGTGCGAGAGCGTGACCACCATGTCGGTGGGCGTGATCAGGTCCTCGGTGGACAGGTCCTGGGCGCTGTACTCGATGGTGGAGCGGCGCTCGCCCTTCTTGTTCTGGCCGAACTCGGCCTTGAGCGCGTTCAGTTCCTCGCCGATGATGGTGGAGACGCGCTCGGGCTTGGCCAGGATGTCCAGCAGGTCCTCGATGAGGGCCATGATCTCCTTGTACTCGGCGACGATCTTGTCCTGCTCCAGGCCGGTCAGGCGCTGCAGGCGCATCTGCAGGATTTCCTGGGCCTGGGTTTCCGACAGGCGGTACAGGCCGTCCTGCTGCATGCCGAACTCGACCTCCAGCCCCTCGGGGCGGTAGTCGTCGGCATTGACCGTGCCGCCGTCGGCACGCGTGCGGGTGAGCATCTCGCGCACCAGCTTGCTGTCCCAGCTGCGGTTCATCAGCTCGGCCTTGGCCACGGGCGGCGTGGGCGCGTTGCGGATGATGGCGATGAAGTCGTCGATGTTGGCCAGCGCCACGGCCAGGCCTTCCAGCACATGGCCGCGGTCGCGCGCCTTGCGCAGCTCGAATACCGTGCGGCGCGTGACCACTTCGCGGCGGTGCTGCAGAAAGACCTGGATCAGCTCCTTCAGGTTGCACAGCTTGGGCTGGCCGTTGACCAGCGCCACCATGTTCATGCCGAAGGTGTCCTGCAGCTGCGTGAGCTTGTAGAGGTTGTTGAGCACCACCTCGGGCACTTCGCCGCGCTTGAGCTCGATCACCAGGCGCATGCCCGACTTGTCGGACTCGTCCTGGATGTGGCTGATGCCTTCGATCTTCTTTTCGTGCACCAGCTCGGCCATGCGCTCCTGCAGCGTCTTCTTGTTGACCTGGTAGGGCAGCTCGTCGACGATGATGGCCTGGCGCTGGCCGCGGTCGATGTCCTCGAAATGGCACTTGGCGCGCATCACCACGCGCCCACGCCCCGTGCGGTAGCCTTCCTTGACGCCGTTGATGCCGTAGATGATGCCGGCGGTCGGAAAGTCCGGCGCCGGGATGATTTCCATCAGGTCGTCGATCGAGGCATCGCCGTTTTGCAGCAGGTGCAGGCAGGCGTCCACCACCTCGTTGAGGTTGTGCGGCGGGATGTTCGTGGCCATGCCCACGGCAATGCCGGAAGAACCGTTGACCAGCAGGTTCGGCAGGCGCGTGGGCAGCACCAGCGGTTCCTGCTCGGAGCCGTCGTAGTTGGGCCCGAAATCCACGGTCTCCTTGTCGATGTCGGCCAGCATTTCGTGGGCGATCTTGGAGAGGCGGATTTCGGTGTAACGCATGGCAGCCGCGCTGTCGCCGTCCACCGAGCCGAAGTTGCCCTGGCCGTCCACGAGCATGTGGCGCAGCGAGAAGTCCTGGGCCATGCGCACGATGGTGTCGTACACGGCGCTGTCGCCGTGCGGATGGTATTTACCGATCACGTCGCCGACGATACGGGCCGACTTTTTATAAGGGCGGTTCCAATCGTTGTTGAGCTCGTGCATGGCATACAGCACGCGACGGTGCACGGGCTTGAGGCCATCGCGCGCGTCGGGAAGCGCCCGGCCCACGATCACGCTCATCGCGTAATCGAGATAACTGCGACGCATCTCCTCTTCTAGGCTGATGGGCAGAGTTTCTTTAGCAAACTGGGTCATGTCTGGCGGTACTTTGACGGCGGGAAAACAACCATTTTAGGTCGAATGGCCTGTGGCAGCAGAGCAACATAACTTGGGAATTACGCAGCTGTCCTACTCGTTGGGGCCCGGTTGACAACACGTCGGCATGTTACGTATGGCACAATCATTTCAACGTTTTTGGTGATGGTCACTGATGACGTCCACAAATTCGCAGCCCTGCTGCGGCTTTTTCCCCAAGAGGAGAACCATGAAGAAACTGAACAAAGTGGCGATGTTGTTTGCCTCTGCTGCCCTCGTGACGGCCGCTGGCGCACAAGTGAAGGCTGCTGACGGTGGCAAGACCATCGACAACTGGCAAAACGGCACCAGCGAACTGGTGTGGAAGAACGGCACGAACGAACTGTGCTGGCGTGATGCCAACTGGACTCCCGCAACGGCCGCTGCCGATTGCGATGGCGCCCTGAAGGCTGCAGCTCCCGCTCCTACTGCTGTTGCTCCTACTCCCGCTCCCGCTCCTCAGCCTGCCGTGGCCTCCAAGGTCACCTACTCGGCTGACGCTTTCTTCGACTTCGACAAGTCGGTTCTGAAGCCCGAAGGCAAGGCCAAGCTGGACGATCTGGCCGGCAAGGTCAAGGACATCAACCTGGAAGTGGTCATCGCCGTGGGTCACACCGACTCCGTCGGTTCCGTTGCGTACAACCAAAAGCTGTCGGTGCGCCGCGCTGAAGCTGTGAAGGCTTACCTGGTGTCCAAGGGCATCGAAAAGAGCCGCGTGTACACCGAAGGCAAGGGCAAGAGCCAGCCCATCGCAGACAACAAGACTGCTGCTGGCCGCGCCAAGAACCGTCGCGTGGAAATCGAAGTGGTGGGCACCCGCGCTGCTCAGTAATCCTTCGATTACAACACCGAAAGCCCCGGCAACGGGGCTTTTTTTATGCCTGAACAAGAGTCGTAATCGCCGACAATTGCAGCCATGAGCAACACCATCAATGCAGATCCTTCGGAACTGGAAAAATTCTCGAGCCTCGCTCACCACTGGTGGGATCCTGAGAGTGAGTTCAAGCCGTTGCACCAGATCAATCCATTGCGACTGGACTGGATCGACGGCCAGGTTTCTTTGCATGGCAAGCGGGTACTGGACGTGGGTTGTGGCGGCGGCATCCTGTCCGACTCCATGGCGCGGAAAGGCGCAGAAGTCATGGGCATCGATCTGGCGACCAAGGCTCTGCGCGTGGCCCAGTTGCATGCGCTGGAAACCGGCACGCCCAATATCCAGTACCACGAGGTCAGCGTGGAACAACTGGCTGAAGAACAGCCAGCTTCCTTCGATGTGGTGACCTGCATGGAAATGCTTGAGCATGTGCCGGATCCTGCATCCATCGTGCAAGCCTGCGCCAAGCTGGTGAAACCCGGCGGCTGGGTGTTTTTCTCCACCATCAACCGCAATGCCAAAGCTTTCGGCCTGGCGATCGTTGCGGCCGAATACGTGCTCAAGATGATTCCCAAGGGCACGCATGAATATGCCAAACTGATCCGCCCCAGCGAACTGGCCCGCTTTGCGCGCAATGCCGGCCTGGTGGTGGAAGGCAGCAAGGGCATGGAGCACAATCCCGTCTCCGGACGCTACTGGCTCAGTGCCGATACTTCGGTCAATTACATGCTGGCGACTCGCCGTCCGCAGGAGCAATAAACCATGTGGACAGATGTGAAAGCAGTGCTGTTCGACCTGGACGGCACACTCATCGACAGCGCGCCGGACCTGGGAGCCGCAGCAGACAAGATGCGCGTGGATCGCGGCCTGCCTTCATTGCCGTTGGCGGCATACCGGCCCATGGCAGGCGCGGGCGCGCGCGGCATGCTCGGGATCGGTTTCGGCATGACGCCGGAGTCGCCGGATTTTCCGGCGATGCGCGAGGAATTCTTCCGCAACTACGAACAGTGCATGACGGCGCGCACCTATGCCTTCGACGGCGTGGCTTCCCTGATCGCTTCGCTGGAATCGGCTTCGCTGGCCTGGGGCGTGGTCACCAACAAATCGAAGCGCTTTACCGAGCCACTCACGCGGCAGATGGCGCTGTTTGCCAATGCGCGCGCCATCGTGAGCGGCGACACCACGCCCTACTCCAAACCCCACCCCGAACCCTTGTTCGAAGCCGCGCGGCGTATCGGGTTGGAGCCTGTGCATTGCATCTACGTTGGCGACGACGAGCGCGACATCATGGCCGGCAAGGCTGCGGGCATGAAAACCGTGGCAGCCTGCTATGGTTACCTGGGTTCTGCGGCCGATACATCGAACTGGGGAGCCGATGCCCACATCAATTCTCCACTTGAGCTCTTGAAATTGCTCGGAAGAGGCTAAAATAGAGGGCATGGGGCTGTCCTGGTTTCGACGTGGGTTCGGGACCGGTGTGGTGCATGTCGAGCTTGAGTGACGCTCGTAAATCTCCATTCAAAAAACTAACTGCAAACGACGAACGTTTCGCACTCGCCGCTTAATCCGGTGAGCCTTGCAACAGCACGCTGATGGGCTGGGCAAGGGGGTAGAAATACCTCCCGGCTGCAAGGGAATTCACATCAGCTGGCTGAGTACCGGGCTTCTTGGTACTTGGCGAGATCCAAGGAAGCTGGTTGCTCGGACAGCGTGCGCCTGCGCGGTCTGAGTGACGAGACTCAAAACAGAACGCTAAACATGTAGATCTGCCCGGCGAAGGCTTGCGGACGCGGGTTCAATTCCCGCCAGCTCCACCATTACACCATCCAAGGGTGTCCATTGCAATCCGATGGACACCCTTTTTCTTTGGGAAATCAATGACTTGCTGTCCGAGGTTGTCCATGATGGTCCATGGGCAGCCACGCCATAGTGGGGGTGCGGATGGGGGTACGAGGCCTTGTTCCTTTATACTTTTGCCAAGTTATACCCCCGTGTTTCGCTGAAACCCAATAGGCATGCGCTTTGGCGGCTGATGGCTTGTACCCCCAATGAGGGGGGTGGCGGGGGGGCTTTGTACCCCCAACTGGAGCCTGTACCCCATGCTGACCGATGCACAGTGCCGCAACGCCACCTGCCCACCTGAGCGCAAGCAAGCGCGCTTTACCGATTCTGGCGGTCTGTACTTGCAGGTGAGCCCGAATGGCTCCAAGCGCTGGTTCTACAAATACCGAACTGAAGGCAAGGAAAAGCAGTTGGCTCTGGGTAGCTATCCTGCAGTGAGCCTGACGGCAGCACGCAAGGCGCGAGATGCGGCCAAGATCCAGAGGTCGGAAGGTTCCGATCCGATCCAGACTCGCAAGCTGAAAAAGCTCAAAGGTGGTGGGGAAACAGGGGAGAGTTTCAAGGCCGTAGCCCTGGAGTGGTATGGCAAGCAGGCCGACAAATGGAGCCCTGGCCATGCTGAGCGTATGTTGAGGCAGTTTGAACGGGATCTTTTCCCCTGGCTGGGGGATAGGCCTATGGCGGCAGTGGAGCCGATGGAATTGCTGTCTGTGCTGCAGAAGGTGGAGGCCCGTGGGGCAATGGAAACGGCCGACCGGGCGCTGATGCTGGCTCGACAGGTGTGGCGCTACTGGCTTCCCACAGCGAGCAATACCCAACGTGATATCACCGAGGGTTTGAAGAGCCGGCTTACCCCCTACCGAGGTAAGAACTTCCCAGCTATTGTTGAGCCTGGTCGGTTTGGTGAGCTATTGCGAGCCATGCACGCTTACAAGGGTGGTCCGTTGGTGCGCACAGCCTTATTGCTGGCCCCCTTGCTGTACCAGCGCCCAGGCAATCTGCGCATGATGGAATGGAGTGAGTTGGATTTGGAGGCTGGCCTGTGGACTATTCCCAGCGCCAAGATGAAGCGCTCCAAACAGGAAAAAGAAAATGGCGAAGCCCATGTGGTGCCCCTGCCGACCCAGGCGGTGACGCTACTGCGGGATCTACAGGTGGTCTCCGGCCGCGGTCGCTACGTCTTTCCGGGGCAGCGCGACCATGAGCGGCCTATGTCGGATAACTCGGTGCGAACTGCTTTGTATAGCTTGGGCTTCGGCGAAGAGCAGAGCTGGCATGGCTTTCGGGCCAGTGCACGCACCATGCTGGTGGATCAGCTCGACCTAGATCACCTGGCCATCGAGGCAAATCTGGCCCATGCCGTGAAGGATGCTAACGGCCGCAGCTACAACCGCACAAAATATCTGGCCAAGCGGCTTGAACAGATGCAGCAGTGGGCTGATTACCTCGACAAGCTGCGGCTGGGCAACGTGGTCCACATGCACCAGCGCGCAGGCTAGTTCCAAGCAGCCTTTGTTCATCAGCCGCCCTCTGAGGCGGCTTTTTAGTGTTTGGGCGCAGGGTCTGCAACTTTTTGCTTGCGTGGACGGCCCCGTTTGGCTGGGAGTAAAGGCAAACGTTCTTCCCCACCTTTCCAATAGGTTCGATCACCATGCTTCTTATCAATGCTCTTTTTGGGAGGGATAAGGCGCATATATAAATCCATGTCAAAAATTGGATTTATTATTTTTTCAATTAAATCTTTGCGTGCTTTGGTCTGTCGCCTTCCAACTAGGCCAAGCCCTGAGGGAGGTGTGGGTTGATGGTTGAAATGATAAAAATAGGCTAGGTCGCTGAGTGAAGGTTCTCTATCTCGATACTTCTCTTGTTTTTTCTTGGGAAGAGAGATATTTTTCCAAAGTGAGCCTATTATTTCTGAAATTTCTACATTCTGGTTTGATATTGTTTTTGATAAGGCAGATATTTTATCTTTTGAATTAAATAATACTGAAGCACCTGTAGCAGTGTTGGGGAAAAATAAGACGAGATGGAAATAATAAGATCTAACTGAAGAATGTGCGAGCTTACCTATATAAGCGCATTCGATTTTCCCTAGTTGGCGACGAAATTCTGTCCAATGATCTGTTGCTTCTTCATATTTAATGGAGGCAGTTTTAGTGTCATCTTGGGGATTTTTGTAACACAAAACCAACCGCACCACTTGTAGCGACCCATGGCGTACGAAAAGGTCATGGATGAACTCGGCGGCGCTATTTTTTGATTTGGTTACATGCCTAATATGCTGGTCATAGGCGAGTCTACCCTCTTTGCTCTTGGCTATGCGATTAATGGTCTTCACCAGGTTATGCAATCTTGATCTATCGCCGCTGACATTTAAAAATAATCTGCTAATTAAATTCTCATCTTCTTTATTTTTAAATTTCTCTAATTCTAAGAGTCTAGGGTGGATGAGGTGATTTGCTTGGTCTTGGTGAAATTCTGAGGAATCTATTTCGTGGGGTTTTTTATCTATTTTTTCTGGAAATATTTTTCTTATTTCATTAAAGCTGAGATTATTAATTGCATCAGCTAAAGCACGCTCCCACTGCTGGATGCGAGGAGGTTCAAGATGCTTTTTGGCTTGAGTCCGAGCCTTGATGGAGGCAAGCCACCAAGAGTCGTAATCTTCTATGAGCCGCGTAGGCGGGGCGGCTGTGATCTCGGTGACGGCGTTAAGAGCGTTGGCCAACATCTCCAAGGCCAAGCTATCCCCGTTGTTCACAAATTTGTCTTGGCTTGCGAACAGGGCGTCGTGCCGTCTAGCAACGTCTCGAGGCTTGAGCAGAGTCTTGGGTGCTGGCATGGCTAGTAAAAAAGTTAGTGCTGTATAAATATGGTATTTTCACCATATCCAGCACTAACTAATTTTTGTAATTAGTGCTGGATAGTCATGGTTTTTGTGAAATTTAACTGAAGTTTGCAGAAAATTTGGCTGGGTCATTACATAGGCGGGTACGGCTCATTTTTGTATGAAACCTTAGCATTCATTGAGCGTCGTGTACAGCTTTTCGGGCGCTATCTAGGGCCTCCAGCACGCGGGTGTTCGAGCGACTGGTGGGGGTGAGGGGCTGCCCAAGTTCACTAGTTCCTAGTAGTAGTCCAAGTGACTGGCTTTGGGCGTCTGTGCAATGGTTGCCCTACGCCTGTAGAAAAGTATGGCTGAGCCGGATGGTCTGGACCAACCAGACAGGAGCAACACATGCGTCTCATCCGCCTCACCCACGTCACCGAAGTCACCGGACTGCGGAGATCCACTATCTACAAGTACATCGCCACAGGCGGATTCCCCAAGCCCGTGCCCCTTGGTGGTGGCCGAGTGGCTTGGATTGAGCAAGAAATCCAGGATTGGATAGCCGAGTGCATTAAAGCGCGGGATGCCACTTAGTCCGACAAAGCAAGCCATGGTTAAGAGGGGGCTCAACCCCTCTTAACCATGATTATGTTGTCATAACAGAAATAAGTCCCCATATAAAAGTCAGTAAAAATCACATCAAAGCTCGAAGGCCATCGATGTATTTTTCTTCTGGCTATGAGCTAATGATTGCTTTCATCATTGCTTCTTATGTAATAAATAAAAAACAAAGATACAATTAAAAGTGATAGAAAATCATATAAAGATAAATTGATTTAAAAATCATTAAGCTAAATATCTGGCATCAGAGCTGTTTGATGCATAAGTACCAAAATAAAAATATCTTGACATGGCTGATCAGTTGAATTTACACAGGAGGTTTCAACATGAGCAGCAAACGAAGAATCATTCGACTGGAAGAGCAAGGCTTGCTCTTGGAGCGACGGATGTTTGAGGTGCGATCCCGGTATCTGATGCTTTACATCACACTTAACTATATGCCTGAGTATCGTGATGATATTTCTATTGATGATTTTCTTGAGCATAGAGATAAATTTTTGAATAATTTTGAATCAAATAAATTGTTGAGGGGTATTAAAGCTTATATATGGAAAATAGAGGAGGGTGAGAAATCAGGCTTGCATATTCATTTCCTGATTTTTTATTCAGCTGAATTCCGCGCAGACGTGAGCCTCGCAAAATGCATAGGTGAGTACTGGGTAGATGTTATTACACACGGTATGGGTGCATACTGGAACAGTAATGCTGAAAAGGAAAAATTCGAAAGGCAGGGGTTGTGGGGACTTGGTCAAGCGAATCGCAAGGATGACGAGCGTCGAGCAGGGGTACGACGGATCATTCGTTATCTTGCAAAATCTGACCAAGCTGTATCGGGTCTCCCGCCTCATGGCAGGAGGTTCGGAATGAGCCAGCTGCCATAGCGATCCTGCTGTTACCGCGCAGTGTTTCGTTCACGCTGGCGAAATCGTTGGATATGAGTGCTGCCGATCAATTCCTTAATAAGGAGATCCAATGGGAAGTTCACTAAGCAAGCCAGCTGAAGGCCATGCACGGCTTCGATGGATAAACGTCTGAAACTACCCAGCTGGGAGTGCCTTTGAATAGAGCCAGCCTACGCCAACCGCATCACTTCGATGATGGAAGGGCCATGTTTCCCATGAGGCGATAATGGCAAGGTAGGCCTTGATTAAAAGGCAATATTCAAAGTGAAGGCGCCGATGGATGCCGTGCACACACAAGTAAGGGATGTATGGTTTCGATTCAGGTGGGTGGCGAAGATAAGACTGCGAAGATCAGTGATTGGGCGATTCACTGGAGCGACAAGTACGAAGCCCTGCAACTGACCTGTTATTACTCATCCAAGAAAACTTACACTCGCCCGCTCAGTGAATGCCGGGTTACCCCCATCCGTGAGCTGGGCGAGATGTTGCTGACCAGGTCTGGCAGCACGATCGTCGCATCTATTGCCAAGGCGACGATCTACGGCGAGCGGTATGCCGTCGTGCATTACCGAGACAACGACAAGCCTTACGTCTTTAAGATGGATGGCATCAACTTTACCGCGCCGACAGCGATGAAGGAGGCGCCGGTCTTTCACTATTTCACAGCCGTGGCGAATGCCAGGCAAGACTGCGCGAAATCGCAAACTGATCGTGAAATTGCCGCTAATATCGTGCGCCAACTGGACAGGCTGCCGGCCAGCGCCAACACTGCTTTGCAGGCCTATTGCACGGGGTGCAATGGCACGCAGATACCGGGCTTGGGACTGATCTATCCGTTTGGACTGAACGAGAGCCAGCTTGCGGCGGTCGAGCAGGCCTTCCGCGCACAGGTCAGTGTGATCGAAGGCCCGCCGGGGACCGGCAAAACTCAGACCATCTTGAATATCCTCGCCAATATCTTGTTGCGTGGGCAGACGGTCGCGGTGCTGTCCAACAACAATGCGGCGGTGGAAAACGTCTACGAGAAGCTGGAGAAATGCGATCTTAGCCATTTGGTCGCCAAACTCGGCAACAAGGACAACCGCAAGGACTTCTTCGCCAACCTGCCGCCGTGGCCGTCGGGCGAGCCCGAGCCCGCGCCGACCCTGGACGAGATCCAGGCCCTGCTGGCCCGATTGAAACAACATCTGCACGATCACAACCGGGCGGCGCAGTTGCAGGCCGAACTCGACGAGCTAACCATCGAGCGGCGCTATTTGCAGCAGTGGCAGACAGACAGTGGCGTGCAGGCCGCCGCCTCACTGGACAAGTACGGGCTGACCCTGCGCACGACGGTGGATCTGATGGCCTACCTGGCGCATCTCGGCGAGCAGCGCATCCGTCTCAAGGACCGCATCGAGCTGCTGTTTAATTTCAGGATTTTTCGAGCCAAGCCGTTCGCCGAGGGCGATGCGCGTCTGGCTGTGTTCCATGCCCTGCAGCTGCACTACTACGACAAGGCGTTGCGGGGCAAGGAAGCGGAGCTACGGGCGTGCAGAGAGTCGCTGGCGCGTGGAAACTTTGATGCCTTACTGGAGGCCTTGAAGACAGCGTCGATGCTCTACCTGAAGCAACATCTGCAACGTCAGGCGCGACCGTCGGACAGCTTCGATGCCAAGACGTATCGGCATGAAAAACAGTTTGATGCTTTCGTGAAGCGCTTCCCGATCCTCGGTAGTGGCACGCACTCCATCGTCAATTCGATCGCACCAGGGGCAATCCTCGATTACGTGATCATAGACGAGGCCTCGCTGCAGGACATCGTGCCGGGCATCCTGCCACTGGGCTGCGCGAAGAACCTGATCGTGGTCGGCGACAGCCGCCAATTGGCGCACATTCCCGTGACGCTGGGTCTGCCAGCACCTGCCGATGCCTATGATTGCGAGCGCCATAGCCTGCTCGACTCGTGCATCAGCGTGTTCAAAGAGGCATTGCCCAGAACGCTGCTGAAAGAGCATTACCGCTGCCATCCAAGGATCATTCAGTTCTGCAACCAGCAGTTCTACGACAACGCGCTGGTGCCGATGACCAAGGACAAGGGCGAGGGCGAGGCGCCTTTGCGCCTAGTGGTAACCGCCAAGGGCAACCACACTCGCCAGAACACCAACCTACGCGAGCTGGACTCCCTGCTCAAGCTGTTCGACGACGAGGGCGAGCCGATTGGGTTGGACGGTGACGGTCGTGGCTTCATCGCCCCGTTCCGGGCACAGGTCAATCTCTCCGGCACGCGCCTGCCGGCGGATTTCGTCAAGGACACCGTGCACAAATTCCAGGGCCGAGAATGCGACGAGATCGTCTTCTCCACCGTACTGGACAAGAAACGCCACAACCAAGAGCACAAGCGGCTGAATTTCGTCGATGACCCCCGCATGGTCAACGTGGCGGTGTCTCGAGCCAAGCACCGCTTCACTCTAGTGACGGGCGATGAGGTGTTCACCAGCAATAACGGTCACATCGCGGCTCTGATGCGTTACGTCACCTATTATGCGCAGGATGAGCAAATCGTGCGTGCGCCCGTGGTGTCGGCCTTCGATTTGCTGTACCGCGAATACGACCAGTCCCTGGCACGCTTGAACGCCCGCTTGCGGCCCGATGATTCACGCTACAAGTCCGAGCAGATCGTCGCACACCTGCTGCGAAAGGCATTGTCCAACCCGATGTGCCAAGCCTTGATGTACCACGGGCAGGTAAAGTTGGATCAGGTCGCATCGCCAGCCAACCCAGAGATGACGGAACGCGAGCGAGCCTTTATGGCGCGCGCCAGCTGCGATTTCGTGATCTATTTCAAGGTAGGCAAGACCCCACTGGGGGTGATCGAAGTCGATGGCGGCTTTCATAACAAACCAGAGCAGGCAGCGCGGGACGCATTAAAGAACCACATCTTGAAGAAAAGTGGTGTTGCCATCTTGCGCCTGCGCACAGTCGAGAGTGGTATCGAGGAGAGAATCGCTGTGTTTCTTACAGCATGGGCACGTACGACCATGGACGAAGACCTTTGACCGTCGTACCTCGTACATGCGCTATTAGGCCCAGCACCATCCAACAGCCGTTTTGTGGCAGTCAGCATGAGTGCGACTGCTGTACCTGCCTTAGCCATCGTTGCGGAGCAACCGGTTGAAGCGATCACGTCGGCTTTAGGCTGATCTCGGTCGTTCGTCGGTGGGGATCTAAGGGGCAGCTGGTTCCAGAAGCGGTCCCCTGACCTGACGCGGCCTCTCCGGCAGCTTCGCGGAAAGAAGCTGCCGTCCTGCGCGTTTGGAGGCGGTTGGACATTTTGAGTGATCGCTGCGAGTAGAGACAGTCCGGTGGTGCATTCAGATCGTGGCGGCCAGGCTGGCCCGCTCGTTGTCACGCAAGGAATGCTCGCCGGCCAACTCGGCGCATGAGGCTTGTTGACACGCCGAACAACGGCATGGATGCTGTGACTCATGCGCATCCCCTCCGAACGCCTCGCCTTCTGGTTCTTGAGGCTCAACGGCTTTCTCACAATCCCGAACTTCATCGTGCATCCCGAGGGGCCTCGAGACGACGGCGCCTATCCGCAGCAGACTGACGTAGATGTGCTGGGAGTGCGGTTCCCGTTTCGCGCGGAGAACCGACGGCGGCCCATGCCAGACCACCCGCTGTTTATGGCTGAACGTCGCAGACCGATGGTGGTACTTTCTGAAGTGAAGACGGGGCAGTGCGGCTTGAATGGGCCATGGACTGACCCAGAGCGCCAGAACATGCAGAAGGTGCTCTGCGCCGGTGGATTCCGACCAGCCCACCAGGTAGAGGAGATTGCTAGTGCCCTCTACGGTCATGGCGTGTGGCAAGACGAGACCTTGGTCATCCAGATCGTATGTTTCGGCAGTCGGCACAACTCTGGTCTTGCGAGAAGCCATCCATCGGTTCCGCAGTTGATTTGGCATCAAGAAGTACTGCCTTTCGTCTACCGCCGCTTCGACGAATACAAGTTGGAGAAGCAAATGCACCATCAGTGGGACGAGGACGCTCGACAGCTGTTTGCAGTGGCTGGGCAGGTGGCCAACGCGGACGAATTTGTGGTGTCAGTTGAAGTGGTCGACAAGCTCTGAAGGATGCATCTCAGTTTCCCATCAGTCGGCCGATGCCTTTAGAGATGAAACTCAGGAAGGTCACGTCTTCATGATTGAGCTCGGCTCGGTCGAGGAGCTTCCAGACAGCGATGGCCGTGCACACCAGCAGGATGGCGATGCCGGCGCATTGACAAGGCGAAATGATGCGGAGCCACATGACCTGGTCCAACAAGCTCGCGAAGGCCGCTACGGCCGACCCCTTGAGGCTGGCCTTGCGCTCGGCGGACCAAGCCATCATGCAAAGCGGCAACACTGTGTAGAAGACGGCAAAGCCAATCGTGCCCGTGCAAAGGGCACCGACGGGGCCGAACGACGCGGCGAGGTGCGCGGTGTTGTCTACCGCCGTGGAAAGGCCGCTGCGGCCTCGCCGCCTGTAGCCGCGCCTGCTCACACCGCCGCCCGCTTCGAGCTGACCGGCCGCTTCTCGGCTTGGACGAAGGCGGTCTGGAGGCCTTGGTAGGTGCTGGGCGCTGCGCCGGTGCGATGGCGCATGGTCCTCATCTGCACATCCAGGGCCGCGTAGACCAAGCCGCCGTGTAGCGGGCGCATCACCTCGGCCAGAGCCAGAATCGCCGCTAGCGCGCCAACGAACGGCGTGGCCACGGCGCGGGAGGCCAGCAGCGTCATCCCGCAGATGTCTTTGCGTTCGTCGGCGAGGATTTTGTAGGTATCGTTCAACTCGGGCGCGGCTTGCGCGGTGGACTCAGCCCTCCAGATTTGGGAAGGCAGGCGCGGCCCCGGGAAGGTGTGCAGGCGGATGTTGCGGAAGTCGCGGTAGCCGCTGCCCAGCCCGGCCTCGACGACCATGGCGAACGCAGCCGTGTCGAGGTCGCGACGGGCGGCGACGTTGTCGACGCCAAAGAGAGCCGTGGTCGGTTCGTCGACCATTACGCGGTGTTCAGGACCGAACCGGCGTTCGACCAGCGCGGTGGTGAATCCGGCGGACTCGAGGCGGCTAGCGAGGGCCCTGACTTTCGGCTTGAGCAGGTCAGCAGCCCAGAGCAGCAAGCAGGTACTGAGGTTGGACTTGGCTGCCTTGTCGAAGTCTTGAAGCACGAGGTGTGGTCGGCCATCGACCGGGTAGGGCAGCATGCCCAGCGTCCACGCATATGCCTGGCCAAGGTGGCCCAAACCAACGAGCCACAGCGACTTCGGCAGATAGGCGAGCGGGGGGCCTTTGTGTGCATCGTCGCGCCAGTCTGCGACGGCCAGCGGATTCCAGAGGGACATGCCAACGGTGCGATGACCAGCCTCAGCCAGGTCGCCGCGGACGTGCATGAAGGCTTCGTTGACGCCCAGCGCGGCGGCGCCAATGCCGGCGAGCGAGTTGTCATCGACGCAGGTCAGCGCGCTTTCGGCGCCGACAGGCGCAATCTGGAAGCGCCAGTGGTCCCAGCCGAGCTGAACGCAGAAGGCGGGTGCAGCGGCGTCGGGCGCGGCGCCGAGCACGATCGTCGGCAGCTCGGTCGTGGCGCAGGTGACCACCGCCGCGCCGAGCTCTTTAGCTACTTCCCTTGCGCTGCGACCTTGATACAGCGGGGCGTCGAGGGCATGACTCAGGTCGCCGTAGACCTCAACGCCGCCAAGAAAGGCGCGCACGGCGGTATTCAGCGCGGTCAGAAAGCTGGCCTGCCCGGCCAGCGTGTCGGCCCAGCCGTAGCCGAGGTGGATGCGCAGGCGGTAGCGCGAAAACAAGGCTACGGCCTCCTCGGGCGAGGCAACTTCACCAGTGTCCAGCGCCATTTTGGCCAGTCGGTGCATGGAATCAGCGTTGAGCTCGATCATTGAAAAACTCCAGCATTGGTAAGTCGTAGGAGGCAGCCGACATCGGAACCCGAATACGACGTCCACTGGTGGTTGCCTTGGTAGACATAGAGGCCAAGGTCACGCGGGCGCGGGTTGCCCTTGGCGAACCTGGGCACGATGAGGGCGATGTGGCCTTTCATGGCGACCATGGGGTTGGTGCGGTCCGAACGGCTCTGCCCGGGGCCGAAGGGGTGCGTGTGGACGTCGGCCACGACAGTCATGCCGGTGGCGCGGCAGACCTCCCAGAGCTTGGCGAAGCTGTCGGCCTTCAAAGACACGTAGTCGTTGCTAAAGGCGTCGGGCTGGAGTTGCTCGTATGGCAAGAAGCGCTTGACCATGCGTCCGGCATCGGTCTTGCATCCAAGGAGGAAGGCACCGCTTTCGCGAACGCCGGCACCTTGCTCGCACAGGTGGGCCAGCAGGTCCGCCCAAAGCGCGGCCGGCACTTCAAGCAGGGGCGCAGGCGTAGTCGCGACTTTGAAGAAGTTCATGGACGACCTCCAGATAGTGACTGATGCCCTTGGCGGGCTTCCAGATGAGCTGCGGGTACTGGGCGAACCAGCAGTCGTGGCCGACGATGCTTTCGCGGTCGCAAGGGATGTAGAGCGCGTCGCCGTTCTTCCAACCAGGCTTGAAGGCCAGCTGCAGGCGCTCGCCGCCCTGGGGCCACCTGTCGAAGGTCAGCTTGCTGTTCGCCGGCAGGTCCCAGAACGTGCCCGTGGGCGGAGTCGTCGGAAAGCCGCTGCAGTCCAGGCGCAGCGTGTACTCGCGCCGGTCTCGGGCGATGACGTTGATGTAGGCGAAGGGCCACTCCAGCTGCTTGAACTGCCAGCGGTTGCGGTCTTCGCCAGAGAGAAAGCGCGCCGACGCAAGGTCGGCACGGAGCGATTGCTCGTCCGGTGCCATACCTCGCCTCTTAGCCGTTAATGCGGTGCGCGGGCACCAGGTCGAAGGCCACCTCGCACTGAGAGTACTTGGTGAGCGAGCCGATGTGGATGTCCACATCGGGCTGCTCGGTCGTGCCGGCAATCTGGAGGACGTGCTCGGCGATGTCACCGGGCGCCATACCGAGCTTCTCGCCAGCCCACAGGCGCACGCGGCCGACCGTGGTCGCCGGGCGAAACTTGTGGTGCACGACCTCGGCACCGAAGCAGACCTTCACTTCCACCTGCTTGCAGCGGTGGAGGTGCACGCGCACGCCGTGCTCCTTCTTGAGGTGCTTGACCTGGATCGAGTGGCTGTGGGCATCGTCGTCATCGTCCTCGACCGAGAGCGTCAGGTCGAAGGCCTCGGTGCCGGGCGGCAGCAGCGCCAGGGCGGCGTGCTTCAGCTCAGCGACGGTCGCCTCATCGTTGACTTCGACGAACTTGATGTCAGGAAAATACTCAGACTGGATGTAAACGCGGGTTGGCATTTCTGCTCCTTACAGCTGGTTGAGCTGCGCGGGATGCGCTGCTCATGCTGGGTAAGTCGCAGGAAGGCCTGGAAATCGGAAGTGCTGGTACGTGAGCGGCTCAGGCCGGGCAATGCAGGAAGTGCCTGCACTTCGGGCATTCCCAGGAGCTAGGCTTCGCCTCGAACTTGCCGGCCGCCAGCGCCCGGGCAACCGGCACCAGAAAGAAGTCGTCCGGGAGCCGGCCGTAAGGGAAGACGGACTCTTCAGTACCGGTGCTCAGATCAAAGATGCCGCCCTGGAATGAGTGCTGTGGGTACGCTTCGGCTAGATACTTCAACACCCACTTCAAAACCTTGTGCTGCCGCGACCACTTGCCGGACGGCTTGGTACGCACGAATTCCAACTTCACAGCCAACCCCGAGTGAGATTTGGTGGTGCGATGCGGCGTGATGTGTAGTGGGACACCTGCACACTGGATGTCAAACGGCTTCCCCATCGCGGCGCGCTTCGTGCCGAGCCATTCCCGACCAGCGCCTCGTAGCTGTTCAGCGTAGGCTCTCAAGTGCGGCACGGACTCCTTGAAAGCAGGGCCGAGAGAGGCAAGCACTTTTTCCACTTCCGCAGGAGGTTCGCCTGGCTCTTGGCCATACGGCACGAACAGCTCTCGCATGACCGCGCCTTCGACCAGAGCAGCTGGGTGCAGGCCTGCTGCCGGGCTCAGCTCCTTGATGAAGTCGTAGTAGTACCGCCGGGGGCACACTCGATACAACAAGAAACCTGCGAGCTCAAATGAGGTAGGTGGGGCGGCCACATTGCCATCAGTGGAAACCACCTGTGACTTGGGCAGGGCGGCTTTGCCTTGAACGCGCTCGAGTAAATGCGCGGCGCCAGTGATGGCCGCGACGCATTCAGCGTTGTACATAGCCTTGGTTTCATAGAGTACAAGGTGCTCGCGGGCTCGCGATAGCGCCACATAGAGCTTGTTCGACGCCTCACTCTGCTCCTCGAAGTGCTCGATGGGAGCGATGGACTGCAGCAAGGACTGGGGCACGAGGTCGGAGTCGGTGCCCATGCGGAAATGCCTGGCATCGATATCCACAAGATGGACCGCCTCGAACTCGAGGCCCTTGCTTCCGTGGATTGTCATTACAGCAACCGCATCGAGGCTATCCGCTTCAGGGGGCGGAATGCGAAGCTCGCGGTCATCTCCGATGCGCAAACGTCGGCGCAAACGAGTAATGAAGCTGCCGACGGTCTGATACGCGCGGCTGCCGTCCGGCACGCGTAGGTAGTAGATGAACTGCCAGAGCGCAATACGACGCGTGATGTCGAGGATGCTGCTACCAGCAAGGTGAGCTCGGAGAATGCCCGTCCGGTCCAGCAACAGCTGGCAGGCGACCTCCCAGGGTGAATCCGACGAGTCGAGGTCAGCGAAAGCGGTTGCCCATTGGCCGAGAGCGGCAATGCCCTTTCCGGAGAGCTCGGACGGTGGGGCGGTGACCCATGAGAGCGGTGCCGGTCGATTCGCCTTGCACCAGCTAAGCAGCTTCTCGACGTCAGCCGGCGGCAGCTCAAATTCTGGGAGGCGCGCTACTCGAAGCAGGCCGCTTCCGGAGCGGTCAATGAAGAGTTGCAGCAGAGCCAGCAAGTCTTTGACCTCAGGTCGCTGGAAGATGTCGCCGAGGTGCAGCGCAGGTACCCCGACCGCATTCAGGCTGTCGGCCGCAGAGCTGCAGCCCTCATGGGTGCTCGCGAGGATGACTTGGTCGCGGAATGATACGCCAAGTCTATTAATGCGGCGGACGTTGGCTGCGAGTTCGCCGTTGACGACATCGTCGGTAGGGCACTGCACGTGACGCGGCTTGATGCCGCTATTTCCCCGCGCCGAACCAACGTCATCGAGCGGAAGCACCATCTGAAGAGGGTTGCCCTCGCGGCCCGTGTGCTCGAAGACGCGGATAACTTCTTCGAAGCTGCGCCGGTTCTCGTTGAGCGGAAAAGTCGTGTGGGATGGAAAGTCATCGCTGAAGCGGACGATGTTGCGCATGGATGCGCCGCGAAAACGGTAAATGGCTTGCCGTGCGTCTCCGACCACCCAAAGACTATTGGCGTGAGCGGCGAGGGCTTTCACGAGCTGGGCGCTAGCCCGGTTCACGTCTTGGTACTCGTCGACAAGGATGTGCTTGAATCGACCGACACTTGCGGTGTACTTGGCGAAATCCTTCGTCAGCGCAAGTGCTGGGAGCATGACGAGGTCCCCCATGTCGACGAGGCTGCCGTTGGCTTGCATCTTCGACTCATAGCACCTGTAAAGCTTGACTACGTCATTCTGCTTGGCCAGCGCCTCATCCGAGGTGCCTGAGGCCGACCGGTCAACTGCTTCGGCGAACTCTGCTGCATCCGCCAGCTCGTCCTTGGCTCGCTGGATGGTCGAGATGGCTTCCTTCAACCAGTCGAGGGGGTCTCCAAGGGGATTGAACGCCGTGAGGCCGAGGCCGTATATGTGAGGTTCGAGGACCGCAATCTGTGCCATCTTGTCAGCGACGCCAAAGCGGGGCCGCAGCCCGAACTCCTCGTGGTTCTTGCGCAGGAATTCCAGGCCAAATGCGTGAAACGTGCCCACCCAGATGTCATGAGCATTCGGGACGCCCGACTGCTGCAACCGGTCAACCAGCTCTCGAGCGGCCCGATTTGAGAACGTTAGCAAGAGCAATTCCTCGGGCTTGGCTCCCTTAGCTAGCAGATGCTGCACCCTCATGAGGAGCGTGGCCGTCTTTCCAGTGCCAGGTCCCGCTACGACCAATGACGTCGTAGCAGAGGATGTGGCTGCGGCGACCTGTTCTTCAGTCGCCGTGATGGGCTGGGGCTGCTCCTCATAGGACGCTGCTGGTTCGGGAAGAAGCAATCCGTCGAGCAACTGTTGCCGAACCAGCTCCAAGGGCAGATCCAGCTCCTGCGCCAGCTGCGTCGCGTTTCTCCCGGCAACAAATAGGGCGCGTGCCACCGTGCGAGGAAGGAGTAGCTCTCTTGCAAAGATGTTCGCCTGCAGTTCGGCTCGCTCACGCGCGCCGTAGGCCTCGACCTTTTGGGCACCGAACGTATCGCCTTCCTCTGGCTTCAGGGTCGAATCGACGACCTTGTGGCACCCCTCGTGGCCTTTGTCATGCAGTTTCCAATGCCCGAATTCGTGTGCAATGAGGAACGCGCGCTCCCCGCTCGGCGCGTCATCGCGCACGACGATTTGCCGGAACTTGCGAACCAAAACTGCATCAGCGCTCCCTAAAGCCTCATCATCAGGTGCTGCATCCGAAATGTCGAAGTCCTCAGCCTCTTCGGTGGCGTCTATGACCTGCTTCGATGGGATACCGGACAACGCCTCGTCGCCAAACAGCTGGTGCCTTAGCTGCGTTGCAGCTTCTCGAGCTCTATGGAAGGGGGTCAAGAGTCGCCCTCCCTGACCTGCTGTAACGCGAGCAGTCGCTGCTTCTCTTCGTTGCTGAGCGACAGGGACTGAACCGCGGCTTTCCACGTTTCTCGCGACGAAGCGTTTGGCGCGGCTTTCGACCGATAGCTCTTGGCTCCCGCCAGTTCAGGTCCCAGGCATGTTTGGAGCCCACCAAGCGCAACGTCGAGATGCGCAGCCAAGTCGTTCAGCACCTTGATGGGAACGTCGACGATGCTTTTGGTGAGAACCTTCGTTAGCAGCAGCGTAGAAGTGCCAAGGCCTGCGGCGGCGGCGGCTTGCTTTAGGCGCTTCCCTGCAAGCGACTCGATGGCTTTGCGCGCAGCTTCAGCTTGCGAGCTCGTGCTAGTCCCACTGTCGAGTTCATGGAGCTGGTTTAGCACGTAGCTTTGGAGACGCGACACCGATTCTTCAGAGACTTCAACGGTGTCGGCAGCTGGGACCTCGGGTGAAGCCTCGTAGGCCGACCACAGGGCAGCGAACTCAAGGATATCTTCACGATATTCCGGATGGGCTTCACAAGCGCGAAGGACCATGTCGGGGGACGGCTTGTCAGCAGAGAAGAAGAACTCGTCCAGAACTTCATCAAGCGACAGCCTGCGGATGGGCGATGTCATTGCATGAACTCCTTCCGCATCTCTGCGACTTTGTCGAGGGCGGTGTTCTTATAGGTGTTGATGGTTCGGGTGCTGACGCCAAGGGCGGCAGCAATGTCCTTGACCGGCATGTCTTCGACGAAAAGCATCGTATAAACGTAGTGCTCTTGCTTGGTCAGCACAGCTTGCAGTCGTTTAGCAACTTCCGCGTGCCATTGTTGGGCGGCCAGGGCGTCAGCCGGAGTATCGTCCTGGCGCAGCGCAGAGACCTTGCGAATGGTTTTGTCGGGGTCATCGTCCTCATCTGAGCGTTCCATGGCATCCAGGCTGTCCTGGAGATTGCGCTTCTTGGCCAGCAGACGGCGCTGAAAATCAAGTGCGCGGCGTTTGAACAACTGCCCAAATAGCTTTTCAGCATGCGTTGCGTCGCCTGGCCGAGTAATAAGGCACTCCCAGACGTACTGCGACAGCTCTTCCGCGGCCTGGTCGATGTTTCCGATGTTCCCTGGATAGATGCCGCTGCGCACTGCGAAGCCCTTGGCGAGGCCCAACAGGCGCCGCGACAGCACCCTTGAAAGAATCCCCGCCCGGCTAGAGTTTCCACCATCCCGAGCGCGCCTGAACATGCGAAAGACCTGCTCATCAGGGATGAACAGCGGGTCGTGCTCCCAGTCCGTACGCGCCAGCCTCGCCAGCAAGGCGCTGTCATCGAGGGCCTCTACGGTCGCGTCAGGTTCTCGTGTGTACATCGTTGTTTTCCGTTGGTCATGCGAACACCCACCTCTCGATTCAGGGGAACGCTCCCTTGCATGACTAAGTCGCAAGATGAGCCGGAAATCGGAAGCTGTCGGGGCGTCGCGGGCTGAGATGACCCGCAAGGCCGAGCCGACGGCGGGTCTGTTCTCCACCAGCCAGTATGCAATAACCTTTCGTTACGTGCGCACGCCCCAGGAGCTTTTGCGCGTAGCTCGGTGCTGGAGTTCGAAGCAACATGGGCCCAACTCGAAGAACGGGATTCAAAGCTGCGGGCGCGAGGTCACGACGGCTCATTCAGCAGTCCAGGAAACAGGTTGCGGACCAGCGCATCGTGGGGCCTGTCCATCTCGAAATTGGCGTCGCTCGCGTCTGGCAGCGGTTGACCTGCAGCGGTAAGCAGGCATCCGCTGATGTTGAAGTCGGCTCGTAAGCATGTACGCAATGAACGACCGGCTCAGCCCCCAGAACGGTCGGTCGAACTTTGTGTCGGCTATTGGCTCGATGACCGAAATTCACTGAGGACCCGTCGTACGAGGCACAGCGCGGGCCGACCGAGATCGCTGCACAGCAGACCTTGACAAAAAAATAAGTCACGATGAAATTCGAGCGTGCACTCGGTTTCATCGTGACTCATGCCCAGAGCAGCGCTGCAGGGGAGCGTCAGTTCGCCTTGATCACAGTGCAGCTTTGAGAGCGATCCCCTCAAGGTAGTGCACCACGGTATCCACTTGGCAAGTGAGGGTTACGGCATGCTTGCCTGCTACTTCGACGTTGATCCCTGCAGCCATTTCGTGTTGATCGCTCATCCGGTCAATTGCGGTAAACACTTCATAGACCGTGTTTCCGTTCGGGATCTGCACGCTGTAAGTCATACGGCTTCCTGTGCCATCCCACTGAAACGTGCTGGCTTTGCTGCGTGGCACTGAAATCGCCAGCTCTGGGGTGTCACCTTTTCTGCCAAAGCTGTATTGCAGCGTTTCACCAGAGTCACATACCTCCACAGCTTTGCCCTTGGTAGTGGTGCAAGCAAAAATTGTTTTGCTCCCTCCACATGCAACTGATGCGACTGGAGTGGTGATGGTGGGCGATGTTCCAGGAGACGCTGCTGGCGCTGTACGCTGTTCAAGAGCCGGTACCTTGACCTCTGCAGCCTTGTCCATGCTCTCATTGAACATGGCGTTCAGTTCCGACTCGGAGATGGTCGCCGTGACTTTAGGGGGCTCCTGCTTGTCCTCCAGAACGTAGCCCAGGATTGCCAACAGGCAGAGGCTGAGCAGGAAAAATTTGTACCATGGCGCAAACGCCTGAGCACGGCCTTGCTTGGGGAAATAGAAGCTCCCGGTGAAGGCCATCACAACGATGGCGGGCATGAAAACAAAACAGCCGATGGCTGCAAACCACCACTTGCGAAACCAAGGGACTTGGTCGTAGGTCGTGTACTGAGTGGGCATAAATGAATTCCTGAAGGTTAGGTACCTGCGGTGATGAGAATGCCCAGTACGGACAGCACAATGGCCGTGAGGGCCCAAGGTTTGCCCCAACGTCGCTGGTTCAAGCTGATAGCAGCGAGCACGATGCTGGGAATTGCGAAGATGAAGGCGCCGACGATTTCGTCGGTGCTGGGTTTGTCTTGCTCCCCAAAGCCAATGCTGGCCAGGAGTACCAAGGCCCCCAGGACCAAAGCCGTAATTGGCATCCACTTTGATTCGGTGGATGACGGTGCGATTTGCGTTGCTCCGCAGTGCGGGCAAGTGAGTGCGCTTTCATGTATTTCTTTGCCGCAGCCGCGACAGAAAACCATTGGCATATTTGCTCCTTTAATGTTGGACTGCTTTTCTATGTTCTTGAATGATGTTTCCTCGAAGGAGGATCAAGGAAATAAAAGGTGTTAATGTCAGGGATATAAAAATCCAAAGAGTTGCGCTTTTGTTATTTCTGCTGGCATAGACTGCAACCACAAAAAACAGCGCAAAGTAAATGACCGCCAAGAACAAAACAATGATTGCCATTTATCGCCCCTTGCTTGCTTGGAGCAATAAATAGCCAATGATTGGGTCAAGGCATATCGAAATCAGAAACCAAAGCCAGAAGCTACGCCCCGCTGCTTTAGCAGATAGTCCTATGAATATCGATAAGAAAAACCATAAGACGAAAATTATGAAAGTGGCTTTCATTTTTTATTCCATGATTGAAATGAATGTTGATGGGGCGTCCCCATCTGAAAATGGAGACGACATGAAAACTGCCGCTGACTGGCAGCGGCATGGAAGTGGGCAGGTTTACAAAGATCAATTTCCTTGATCGGACAGTTTCTTTCGTGCTTGGACGCGACCGTTAAAATGCTGGAGCCGAATTACCTGCCCAGGTACTTCCCGACTCGCAAAATAGCCATCCAGAGCCGCGAAAAACTCCGAAGGCTTGAGGCGAAGGGCAGTGATGATGATTTCCATATTGGCCAGGGTTATGTTTCTCTCACCCCGCTCCACACCGCCCATATAGCTGCGATCCAGGCCGCAGTACTGCGCAAAGGTTTCCTGTGAGAACCCCTGCTCTTTGCGCAAACTCCGGACGACCCTTCCGAAGGCCACCAGCACGGGGAGTCTTTGCGGCTCGGGGCTCGGCTGGGATGCTTTTTTGTCCATGGTTGCTATGGTTACAAGAGCGTACAAACTTGGCTACAGACCATGTGCCCACGGTTTCCAAGTTCACGGCCTTTACGCATACGGTCTATGCGTACCATTGACACTCTGGCGATGCATCCTCAGGGTTCTGGCTTCAGAGTCCGCGATCGGCTCTCCGGGCGCTTCCTGTAGAAGGGGCTCGGGATAAAACTCCTCTACCAGGCCCGCAGCTTCTTCGGGTGAGTCTTCAAAGCTGCCGTTTGCATAGCCCAGCTTTGCAGCCTCGTCCAAAGCTTGCTGATCAAAGCCAGCAGCGTGCCGCTGTACCACTAACTCTCGAGCCTGCGCAATGGCTTCGTTTAACGTCAAGCCACTGCGAACGACCAGATCTGCGTAGTAGATGGCAGCACGATGCGATTGCGTCGTGGACTTGCCCCGCAGCTTGAGCTCCAACGGCATGCCGGCCAGATGCCCACCCGACACCGCAGCGAAGTACTGCAGCCGGGCGGTCAACGTGCGGATGCTGTTGAAGCCCGTGGTCCTGAACACAAAGCTGCCCAGCTCATCGCTGTCACCAATGACCAGATTCAGCCGTCCATAGGGCTTGCAGCCATCCTGGCCGAAGGCGCAGGCATCGGGTCCGGGGCAGGGCATGGCGGCCAGCCCCTGGCTCGTGACCCGCTTGCAGCTCTCGCCGTCGCCCACGCAGACTGGCCTAGCCGTGCTGCGGTCGAACAGGGTGTAATGGGCGCGCAGATTCAGATCGGGCTCGTTGAACAGTACTCGCACTGGGATGCTGCGGAGCTTGCGCCGTGCGGGAGTGGTTGCCGTGGCCGTCGCCGCTGCAGGCCGGGCCTTGGCGTCCATTGTCTGCTCCATATCTGTAGCGACGCCCATCTTTTCCTTGAGTGAACGCTTGCCGGAGCGCTGCGAAGGTTGAGCAGAAGCGGGCTGCAGGCCGCTGTCACCTTCTTCACTACCCTCAGACAAGGAAGGCTTTGTGCCTTCCTTTATGCCACTGTGCTGTGCCTGGCGCAGTGCCTCATCGAGCGGATGCAAGATCCACTGCCCACGGGCCTGCACCTGGGTGGTGATGGTGAATTCGTCATCCTTCTCGGGCAGGCGCTTGCCATTGCGCTCCACCACCTTGCCAATGGCAATGCGGCCGATCACCGGGGGCGTAATCATCAAACCTTTGATCATGAGATGCTCCAATAAAAAATCCTCCAGGGCCAGGCCCGGGAGGACGGGGGAAGAGAGAGGTAAAAGGAAAGGAAGGACGGGAGGGAGATCCCTGAGCGGACAGCGATGTCACAAACCGCCTGGTTTTTGCTGCTAGATTGGGTGCGTAGGCAATCCATCAGATCCCGATGCAACCCAAGATCAACTTCATTGAGAGAGGGCGCCTGTTCAGGCGCGAGCTCAAGCGACGCCGAGTCCGGTTCCTGCCTATGCAGGTCTTGCGCCGGATATTTGACGAGGCCGGTGTTTAACTACCACCCAGGGAGTGAGAACCTTTCCCAGAGGCTCAAGCCTTGGCTTCCGGCTCATAGACACAAAAACGCCGTGAACCGGCCCGCGGGCTCAGATAGCGCTGGGCCAGCGTGGGGTGCTCCTGCACGAACTGGCTGCTGTTGAACGCCTGCCCGTCCTTGCTGCGTTTCCAGGTGACGGAACCGCCACAGGCAAACATGGCCTTGCTGGCTTCGCCCATGTGCATCTGAATGCGCTGGCGCAAGCGAGCTTCCCGTTTCTGCGCAGCGTCCAAGTCGGTGCGGGCCTGCAGCAGTTCCTCGAAGGTGGTGTTGAGCTCCTCGTCCTCGCTCAGATCCACCTGGTCCCCGGTGTCGTTGGGGTACAGGCAGCGCAAAGCCTGCTCGGCACTGTCCGAACCGTCACCGGCCGGTGCGATACCGCTTTGGACCATGTCCCAGAATTCCTTCTCCAGCGCAATCAAGCGCGCAATCAGCGCTTCGTCCCGCTCGATGCGAAAGATGCGCAATTCCTGCCCGCCTACCAGCACCACCACATCGGCGGCGCGCTGGCCTGTCACGGCCAGTTGGTGCATCACCTGGAGCTGCACATACTCGGGAACGCCATCGCGCCACAGGCGGGCGCCATGGATGCCGGCGGTCTTGCATTCGAGCAACTGCACATCGGGAGCTCCGATCACTTCCCGGTCCACATTGGCCAGCATCCAGGGATGTTCGGGATGCTGCAGCACCGCATTCACACGCCGCACCTTGTTGCCCGTGCGCTTGGTGTAATGGGCCGCCACGATGGGCTCCAGCAAGGTGCCCCAGAACATGGGACTGGTGTCGTCCGTGGGATCGACGGCCGGCAAGAGATCGCCCTTGCCGGTCTTTTGCATCCATAGCTCCAGCTGGGACTGGTAGGGGTTGAGGCCGATGGCCGCTGCCGCATCCGAGCTGCCGATGCCGGTACGGCGTACCTCCAGCCAGTCTTCACGCTCCAGGTCCTTGGTGGACACCAGGCGCAGGGCGGCTCCCTTGCGGGGAGTACGGGATGGGGCAGAGGTAGAGCGAACTGCAGGAGCAGCAGGCCCCGAAGGGCTCACCAAGTGCAAAGACATACAAACTCCTTGTCTCGCAAAAATTGCGGGCATAAAAAAAACCGCTTCGATGAGCGGTCTGTGGTGGAGGAAAGAAGAGAGGGGTACCGTCCAAAGACGGACAAGAAAGCCAGGGATCAGACACGAGGACAATGCGATCAGGCCACTGGTTCAGGCCACCAGTTGCAACGCATGGTCCAAAGCCCGCTGCTTGATCACCGCTCCCTGGCCGAACCAGGCACTGTCCAGGCGGTTGTCCTGGCTGCGGGCCTGTTTCTCGTGATCCACGAACTCCGTGACAGCGCACAGCAGGCCCCAGGCCGTGTCCTTGGCCGCCTGCATCTCGGCGCCCCGACCGTGACCCTCATAGAGCATCTGCACTTTCTTGAGGGCCCGCTCATTAGTCAGGCCTACCGTGGGATCGGCATGCTGGTCCGTGTTGCAGATCACCTTGAGGAAGTAATTCATTGCCTCATGGGTCTTGATCTTGCGCTCGGCCAGCGTCTTCATGCGGTACATAAAGCTATCCCACTGGCCCACGGCCACGCCCAACTGGCGCTTGACCGCCTGAGCATCAAAAGCCGTGCTGTGCGGCACCTTGACCGCTCCCATGCCATCGCGCAGTGCCATGGTCAGCGTGTTGTTGCACACCACCCGCACTGTCGTCGGCATAGCCACCGTGGCCAGCGTCCCATCGCAGGATGTGGCCAGCAGCAAATAGCCGTTGACCACATCCTTGCCCTTGAGGGCAGCGGACTTGCCGGTACGGGCCAAGGCCCAGAACTTGCGGCCAGCCTTGAGCACCCCGGCGGTCTCCAGTTCGTAGCCGGCGACCTCGGTCAGATCCCGGTAGAACTCCAGCACCTCGCGGGGCTGCACCACTTGGTAGCGGCTGCCCACCACCGACAGAGGCGCTTGCGTATCGCTGCGGTACAGCACCTTCTGCTCGGGGAACTCCTTGGGCTCGGCATACAGGCCCGAAAGACCCGATGCAGTATCGGTAGCGAGATAACGCACGGGCGTTTCCTGGATACGCCAATCCATGCCAGCGGCCTGGGCCCAGACATCGATGCCTTGTTTGGCGGGCAGGGCATGGCCCAGTTCATGCCAAGGGGTCTGGCCGGTAAAGGCCATGGTTTCTACGAGATGTGCCATGTGAAAACTCCTTTAAGAGAGGGAAAGCAGGAACGCAAAAAAGCCAACAGCCCCTTGTGGGGCTGTTGGCTGCTGCATATGTGTTTGGAAAAGCGGTAAAGGCTCAGGTCTGCCTGTGTGCCAGATGCCGATTGCCAAAGCTGTGACCGCAGGAGCGGCACTCATAGTTGTCGAGCAATGTGTCGTCAAAGCGCTCGCCAATGGATGCACCGGCCGTGCCGCCTGCGACACCGCCGACCAGAGCTCCCATCAGGGCTCCAGCCAGGCCTCCAAATAGAGAGCCAACTGGGCCAGCTAGCATGCCGATGGTGGCGCCAGCTTCAGCGCCACCGAGAGCAGCGGCAGCGCTACCCGCAGCACCGGCTGTGGCTCCAAGCGCTGTTCCGGCCTTGCGGCCGTAGTCATGGGTAGCGATATGCCGCGAATCACAGAGGGGGCAGTAGAGAGAAGAAAGGGGAGTGGACATAAAGCCTCATTGATGTTGGGCAAGACGTGTTGCCAAGCACACCTGGGGGCATGCTCAATGAGGTGATATGTGGGTGAAAAAATCTGGAGATCATCAGACCAAGGCATGATCTGCATTGCAGTGGCTGCAGCCTGCTATGTGAGGTAGCCTTCTGAATCTCCAGACATGGTCTACCGCTTAGCTTTCACATCGGCATTGAAGATGGAGGCGCTCTCTGAGGCATTTGCATTAGCAGCCATTCCGGTGTAGGAGCTGCTGGAGCAATACAAGTCTAACGATGGTCGAGACACGATAATGGCGAGTTGGAGTGAGGCGGCGACAGAAGCAAAGATGCCAAATAGAAGCGTATAAAAATCGCAACCAAATTAGAAAAGTTGCCACCTTGTTAACCCAGAAAAAACACTAGGGAGATCATCGCTGTGGATGACGTTTTTCAGTTCCGTAACCAGCTTGTCGATCGCTACAGCAACTTTTCGCGCAGTTTTGTTCATATTGCCGCTTCGGACATTCAACGAGAAGTTGAGAGTCAGTATAAAGATGGCCGTTACTGGCCTGAGCCACTGGTGCAGATCAACCCCAACTATCAGCGCAAAGGCACGGTGCAATCGCTGGCGACAGATGGGGTGCTTCATCCCGCATGTGCCGACGTATTCCAGGTCGGCAAACCAGAGGGTCGTCCGCAACCTCTGCACCTCTACGCACACCAATTGCAGGCGCTGGCCAAAGGCCAAGCAGGTCAAAGCTATGTGGTGACCACAGGGACTGGTTCAGGTAAGTCACTGTCCTTCTTCATCCCGGTTATCGACCGCATCATCAAAGCGAAAGTAGAAGGTGGGAAGCAGCGCACGCGTGCCATCGTCATATACCCGATGAACGCTTTGGCCAATAGTCAGCTGGAAGAGTTGGACAAGTTTCTGTATGGCTACGCCCATGATCAGCGGCCCTTTACGGTCGCTCGTTACACTGGGCAGGAGAGCAATGTCGAGCGCGATGCCATTGCCGACAACCCGCCAGATATCTTGCTCACCAACTTCATGATGCTGGAGTACATCCTCACTCGTTTCGACGATGTGGATCGAAAGGTGGTGGACCACTGCGAAGGGCTGGAGTTCCTGGTTCTCGACGAGCTCCATACCTACCGAGGTCGTCAAGGGGCGGACGTTGCCCTGCTTGTCCGCCGCCTTCGTGAGCGGCTCAACGCTGACGAGCTGGTTTGTATTGGAACCTCGGCCACTATGTCCAGCGCAGGCACACAAGCTGATCGCAATCGAACGGTCGCAGCAGTCGCCTCCAAGCTTTTTGGTGCAGCCATCAGCGAGCACGATGTGATCGGCGAAACCTTGGAGCGCGTTACAGATCCGCTCAAAGACGTTGCAGCGATTGCTGCGGAGCTGCCTACAGCAGTGGCTCGGGAAGCTCACCAGTGGCCGGATTTCGCTGCCTTTCAGCGCGATCCGCTATCAATTTGGGTGGAGCTTAACCTTGGTATTGAGCTGCCTGATAATGAGCCGCCACGCCGCGCCAAGCCTAAAACCATTCAGGCTGCCAGTGAAGACTTAGCGCGTGATGCTAAATGTACCGTTTTTGAGGCTGGTAACGCTTTAAAGCGTTTTCTGGTGGCTGCACATGATGTTCGCACTCCACAAGGGCGCCCACCTTTTGCTTTCAAGCTTCACCAATTTATCAGCGGTCCAGGAAAGGTGCTCACCACATTGGAAGCTCCAGGCCAGCGACACATCACGCTGGATGCGCAGCGATTTGCACCCGGACGCCAGGATCAGGGGGTGCACCTCTATCCAGCGCACTTTTGTCGCGATTGCGGACAAGAGTATTTGCCAGTTTGGCAGTCAACTCAGCGCCCCACCATTTACCTGCCGAGAGAAATTGATGATATTGCGGCTGATGAGGCAGAAGATACAAGCTACGGTTTTCTGTGTCCAGTCAACCCCAACCAGCAGTACACCGGGCAACAACAAGACTTGCCGGAAACTTGGCTGGACTTGAGTCGCAACGAACCCAAGATCAAGCCCGCTTATCAAAAATCAATTCCTTACGAAGTGTCTGTTGATCCCCAGGGGCACGAAGGTGTAGGAGAAGCTTTCTGGTTCATCCCCGGTAAATTTCGCTTTTGCTTGAGTTGTGGCACGGTGCACGAAGCCCATGGTAAGGACGCCAATCGCCTCTCCAGTCTGTCTGGCGAGGGGCGTTCCTCAGCCACCACAATGATTGCGCTCAGTGCCTTGCAGCAACTATTTGCGTTGCCTGATGCAGAACCTGGACAGCCCGATCCGCGCAAGCTTCTGGGCTTTACCGATAACCGACAAGATGCTGCCTTGCAGGCAGGCCACTTTAACGACTTTATTTTCCTGCTCACACTGCGTGCAGGCCTGATTGGCGCGTTGCAGGACAATGCAGGCGTTCTAAATGAAGAACAACTAGCTGAGACGGTGTTCAAGGCACTTGGCTTTGGGCAAGTAGACCAGACCACCTTGGTCGAGTACCTGCGATCTCCCAAGTTGATGGGGCTAGCTCGTCAGGAAGCACAGAGGACGCTACGCTTCATAATTGCCTATCGCTTGCTGCGTGACTTACGTCGAGGCTGGCGCTTCAACAATCCTAATCTTGACCAGCTAGGCTTGCTGGACATCCGCTATCGTAGTCTGGATGAATTCTGTATAGACGCTGGCGCATTTGCAGACAGCAAGGTACTTTCACAGCTTAGTCCGACGGACCGAGAGGGTCTGTGCAATCTGCTGTTTGATCACCTGCGCCGTCACCTTTGCCTTGAAACCCGCTATCTCGATCCGGTTGAGCATGACAAGGCGCGCACCAGCGGACACACCTACCTGACGGAACGCTGGGCTTTTGCTCCGGATGAAAAGCTGGAGACGGGGCGATACCTCATCTTGGATAAGCGTCCGGAATACAAAGGCAAGCCGCGTACCGATCTGGTTACTGGCGGTGCTCGTTCCCGTCTGCTGCGCCTCGTCAAGACATCCAAGCTATGGCAAAACTCAGCCTTTGCTGCCGAGGTCAAGCACTGGAAAGATACGGAGTGGGTGGAACTGATTAAAGACCTGTTGAGCGCAGCGAGTAACTATGGCTACGTGCAAAAGCACGCGATTGACACTGAACTTGTCGGCTGGCGCCTGAATGCCGCTGCTTTGGACTGGTGTCTGACCACCGATCAGGCTCCGAGCAAAGATAGGCCGGTCAACACCTTTTTTCGTGAGTTGTACCTCAGTGTGGCCGATTTGCTGCGCTTGCCATCGCATCCCTTGTTTGAGTTCGAAGCCCAGGAACACACTGCACAAGTCGATGCGCCACGCCGGCAATTGCTGGAGCAGCGCTTTCGCTACACAGACAAGGACCGCAATGATTGGGCACAGAATCCGGCACACGAGGCACCGCTGGAGCGTCTTCCTGTCATGTTTTGCTCGCCCACCATGGAGCTGGGTGTAGATATCTCTGCACTCAATACCGTGTATCTGCGCAACATGCCACCTACGCCCGCCAACTACGCACAGCGCAGCGGACGTGCGGGGCGCTCGGGCCAGCAGGCACTGGTCGTGACCTATTGCGCGGCACTAAGTCCGCATGACCAATGGTTCTTTCACAACGCGAACGATATGGTGCATGGCGTAGTGCGGGCGCCAACGCTGGATCTGGCCAACCGGGACTTGATTGAAAGCCACTTGCAGGCTGTCTGGCTAGCCAGTACGCAAGTACCACTGGATGCCAGTATTGCTCCCATGCTTGACCTTGATCAGGAGGGCAAGCCGCTCAAGTCCACCTATATGGAAGCTTTCAATGCACCCGAGGTACACACTCGCGCCTTGGCCATTGGGAAAGGCGTGATTGCTCAGCTCCAGGCGGAGCTCAGTGAGAGTCAATGGTTTACATCCGAGTACGTGCAGCAAGTGATTACCCGAGCGCCTCAGCAGTTCTCGGCGGCCTTGGAACGCTGGCGCGTGCTGTTTGACTCCACGCGACAGCAAATGGATATGGCCGACCACATTGTCAAGAGCCACACCGCCTCGCATACTGAGCGCCAGAACGCACAACGCCGCTACGGTGATGCTGCTCGGCAATATGCGGTGCTGCTCAAATCTGGCAACGGTCAGAACACCGACTTCTACACCTACCGTTACCTTGCCAGTCAGGGGTTCTTACCCGGCTACAACTTCCCGCGCCTCCCCCTCATGGCCTGGATTCCCGCTCGAGGCGGGCAAACTGCAAATGGTAAGGATGATGAGGGAAGCATGGTGAGCCGCCCGCGCTTTCTGGCTCTGTCGGAATTTGGGCCGCGCAGCCTTATTTATCATCAAGGGCGTATGTACCGTGTGGTGCGCGCCAAGCTCAATGTAGGCGATGCCAGCCATATCTCTGGCAACAGTTTGCTTTCAACCATCACCTCGCTGGTGTGCAGTCAATGCGGCTATGGGCATTTGGGTGAGCCTGGCGGAACCCAGCCGTTGGTCAACCGCTGCGAGAACTGCGACGCCCTGCTAACCGAAAGCGACTGGGTGCGCGAACTCTACCGCGTCGAGACCGTTGAAACTGTGCCGGTAGAGCGTATTTCCATCAATGACGAAGATCGCCAGCGTCAAGGCTTTGAACTGCAGACTACCTACCGTTTCCTGCCTGGGCCAGACGGAAAGATTCAAAAGCAGAAAGCCGATGTGCAGCTGGCAGAGCAAGTCCTGGCTGAGCTCACTTATGCGCCATCGGCGCGTATCTGGCGTATCAATCGGGGTTGGCGCCGCCGCAAGGACAAGGAGCAACTGGGCTTCTACATCAACCCCATCACTGGTACTTGGAGCAAGCAGGATGCACCCGAAGCGGGGGATGACAATGGCAACGATGATGCGCTCATGGACAAGGTGCCCAACCAGCGCATAGTGCCCTTCGTGGAAGATCACCGTAATTTGCTAATTCTGGCTCCCGTGCATCCTCTCTCGTTAGAGACCATGGCCACGCTGCAGGCGGCTCTAAAACGTGGTATCGAGATGACCTTTCAGATCGAAGAGTCTGAATTGGTGGCAGAGCCTTTGCCTACACAGGCTGAACGCCGCGCCTTGTTGTTCTACGAAGCGGCAGAGGGAGGCGCTGGGGTGCTTACTCGCCTGGCCAATGACTCCGCCAGCCTGGCCCAGGTGGCAAGCAATGCGTTGAAGCTTATTCACTATCAGGCACCGTCCAACGGCATCTGGCGGATGGAAGACTTGCCTGGCCAAGAGGTGACCAACAGTCTGGGTAATCACATTTGCGAAGCCGGCTGCTACCAGTGCCTGCTGTCGTACTTCAATCAGCCCGACCATGAGCACATCAACCGCCGTAATTCCGAGGTGCTGACTTTGTTGGTTGCACTGGCCAATGCCCAGGTGAAGCTGCGGCCGGCTGCTGATGAAAGCGCTACGGCCACTTTGGTTGGTGCAGAGGCGGCAGGCGATACACTTGCTGCGCAATGGCTTGCTGCTTTGCAACAGGCAGGTTTGAGGCTGCCTGATGCACTGAACGTTGCTGTCAACAAGGGGGCGGCCATAGCGGCTGCTCAGTACAAAGCCGCACGTGCGTTGGTTTTTCTGACCCCTCTTGATCCTAGCACTGCTGCTACCTTGCAAGACAAGGGCTGGCAGGTGCTCGACTTCTCCGAACCTACACACTGGCCTGCGCACTTTGCTGAACACTTTGCCGTGTTCAACCCTGCTTGCTGACGTGGCCTACGTATTTCATGACGACTCTTGAACAAGACTTTCTGCCTGGCAACCTCGTTCGCGCCCGAGGCCGCGAATGGGTGGTGCAGACCGATTCGCGCCGTGACTGGCTGCGTCTGCGCCCTCTGGGTGGTGCGGAAGATGAAACGATTGCGCTGATACCCGAGTTAGAGCTGTTGCCTGTCGAGCATGCCACCTTTGGTGCGCCGATCCCTGAAAATGCCGGCAACCATGCAGCGTCCGTCTTGCTGCGCGATGCCCTGCGCCTGACCCTGCGCGCCGGTGCAGGCCCCTTCCGCTCGTTCGGCAACATCGCTGTGGAACCGCGCGGCTACCAGTTGGTGCCTCTGCTGATGGCGCTTCGCCTGTCTACCGTGCGCCTGCTGATTGCCGACGACGTAGGCATTGGCAAAACTATCGAAGCCGGCCTCATTGCCCGTGAACTGATGGACCGGGGCGAAGTCACCCGTCTGGCCGTACTCTGCCCGCCGCACTTGGTGGAGCAATGGCAGTCCGAGCTGCAAGAGCGGTTCAACCTGCACGCCGTGGCCCTCACTGCCGCCTCGGCTGCGCGGGTGGAGCGCGAGCTGCCCCACGGCGTCCCCTTGTTTGACCACCACCCAGTTGCGGTGGTGAGCCTGGACTACATCAAGAGCGAGCGCCACCGTGAGCAATTTATTGCTACTGCGCCTGAATGCATCATCGTGGACGAAGCCCACACCTGTGCCAGCAGCGGTGCAGGCAAGCAACTGCGCTTCGAGCTGCTACAGCGGCTGGCCAGCAACGCGCACCGCCACCTGATCCTGCTCACCGCCACGCCTCACTCGGGCGATGAAGCAGCGTTTCACAACCTGCTGTCCCTGCTGGACACACGCTTTGCCGCCCTGCAAGGCCGCATGTCCGCAAGCGACCCGCTGCGTCAGGAACTGGCCCGCCACTTTGTGCAGCGTCGCCGCAAAGACATTGCCGAATGGCAAGCTGAAACTGAAGACGGTCATGGCTTTGCCCGGCGCATGAAAACCGAGCTGACCTATCAGCTTAGCGGCGACTGGGGTAATTTCTTTGATGCCGTGCAGGACTACTGCCGCGAGCTGGCAGAAACCGCCGAAAGTCAAGGCACCGTAGGCGGCAACGGGCTGATGTGGTACGCCACCCTGGCCCTGCTGCGCTGCGTGGCTTCGTCCCCGGCGGCGGCCGTCAAGGCACTGACGACTCGTCTGGAAGGCAGCGAGACCGCAGAAGACCTGCTGACCGACGAACGCTTGCACGATGGTGAAGCCGATGACCTCTCCAGCATTGACCTGGAGCCTCCCGCACAATTACAAGATGCATCGCGCCTGCAAGCGCTGATTACCACAGCCCAACGCCTCTCAGGCCAGAAGGGGGACCCCAAGCTCACCGCGCTCGTCCAGCACGTTGGCCAGTTGCTGCGTGACGGCTACCACCCCGCCGTGTTTTGCCGCTACATCGCCACGGCGCATTACGTGGCCGAACACCTCAAAACCGCATTTCCCCAGGCCACTATTGACGCCATCACCGGCGAGCTCACGCCCGAAGAGCGCCGTGAGCGGGTCGAAGACATGGCTGATGCCGACAGCCGCATCCTTGTTGCCACCGATTGCCTTTCTGAAGGCATCAACCTGCAGCACCTGTTCACCGCCGTCGTCCACTATGACTTGGCCTGGAACCCCACGCGCCATGAACAGCGCGAAGGCCGGGTCGACCGCTTTGGCCAGCAAGCTCCTGAGGTGCGTTGCACCATGCTTTACGGGCAGGATAACCCCATCGACGGCTTTGTGCTCAAGGTCATCCTGCGCAAGGGTGAGGCTATCCAGAAAGAACTGGGCGTGATGGTGCCCCTGCCTGAAGACGACGCCCGCATCAACCAAGCCCTGGTCAAGGCCGCGCTGATGCGCCGCGAGCAGCAGGGGCCGCCATCTATGTGGCAAGAGGCGTTTGATTTCGGTGAGCCTGAACAACTGCTTGCGCCCATACAAACCAAGTGGCAAGACGCGTTGGAAAAAGCCAAGGCTAACCGCACCGTCTTCGCACAGCGCCGCATTCGCCCCGACGAGGTGCTACCGGAATGGACCAAGCAGCAGCAGGCTCTGGGCACCCAGGCTGATGTGCAGCGCTTTTTGCAAAGCGCCTGCGTGCGTCTGGGCGCGCCGCTGGAGGGTACACGCCGCCCCAGCCAGATGCGCCTGCTGCCCCAGCACCTGCCCGAAGCCCTGCGCTTGCGCCTGGCCGACGAAGGGCTGGACGCACCTCAACTGATTGACTGGAGCGAACTGCACCGCAGCCATCCCCTGGTTAGCCTCTTCGCCCAGCATCTGCTGGAAGACGCCCTGGGCGCGGCGCAACCCCTCGCCGCCCGCTGTGCCGCCACGCTAACCCAGGATGTGGAGGTCGCCACAACGCTTTACCTGCTGCGTGTTCGCCACCAGCTCAGCTACGTGCGTCGGCGCGAGCCCTTCCAGATGATGGCGGAGGAAACTCTGGCACTGGCTGTGTGCGGCCGCACCCAGCCCGAATGGCTGGTAAATGAGCAGACTACCCGCTTGCTCGAATGTACGCCCAGCGGCAACCTGCCTCCTGATGCCGTGCAACGCGAAGTGCGCCAGGCCATTGCCTATCTGGCTGCAAACCCCGAGCAGCTACAGACCCTGGCCCAGAAACGCGCCGATACCCTGCTGGCCGACCACCAGCGCGTGCGCGAGGCCGCGCGTGACGTGGGGCAGTACAGCGTCAGCCCCTGCCTGCCGGTTGATGTGATGGGTGTGTACGTGCTGCTACCCGACGATTTATGAGTGAAAAACCTATCAAACGCATAGCAGATAGGTGCTAATAGCTCATAAATTAGGATTGAATTTCATGAAACGCATACGCCACCACCGGCAGCAAGCCGCGCTTAACCTGCCTACTCTACAGCTCGAAGGCAGCCTGTTCTTGCCCGACCTGCTGGAAAAAGCCGCCCAGGGCCGCGCCCAGGACCAGGCTGATACCGACTACGGCATCCCTAAGGGCGTTAAGCTCAAAGACGAATACAGCCGTGCCTTCCAGATCGCCTGCGCCCAGTGGCAGCACTTTGCCGCGCAAAGCGAGCGCACCGACGTGGACACCCACGCACTCACCCAAGGCTTTGTGGCCGAACTGCTGCGTGATGCGCTGGGCTACGCCGCCGTGCAAGCCACGGCCATCGTGCAGGCCGGGGTCTTCGGCTACCCCGTCAGCTTTGTGGCGGGGCCAGCACCTGCGGGCGTGCCTGTGCTGGTGGCCCCCCACACCCTGGCGCTGGACGAGGCCGACCCACGCTTTGCAGTGGTCGGCAGCGGGAGCCGTAAGAAGTCTGCCTTCCAGGCCATGCAAGAGCTGCTTAACGCCAGCCCCGACCACACCTGGGGCATCGTCAGCAACGGCAAACAACTGCGTCTGTTGCGCGACGCCGACAGCCTCACCCGCCCCGCCTACCTCGAATGCGATTTGGCCGACCTGCTCAGCGGCCAGCGCTATGCAGAGTTCGCCAACGTCTGGCGCCTGCTACACGCCAGCCGCGCGCCGCAAACGGGCGGCATGTGCATTTGGGAGTGCTGGCGCGAAGCCGGCAAGGCCGAGGGCACCCGCGTGCGCGACGGCCTGCGCCACGGGGTGGAGCAAGCACTGCTCACCTTGGGCGAAGGCTTCTTGCAACACCCCGCCAATGACGCACTGCGCGCCGCCCTACACGATGGGTACCTAAGTCAAGACGCCTACTTCCAGCAACTGCTGCGTCTCATCTACCGGCTAATCTTCGTTTTCACCGTCGAGGAGCGTGGCGTGCTGCACCCGCAGGACGACAGCGCCGAAGGCCTAGCCGCCCGCAAAGCCTATGCCGAAGGCTACGCCCTCGCCCGCCTGCGCCAGCTCTGCCTCAAGCGCCGCGCCCGCAACCGCTTCGACGACCACTGGCAGTCCATTCGCATCGTCTGGCGCGGCCTGGCCCAGGGCCAGCCGCTCCTGGCCCTTCCCGCGCTGGGTGGCCTGTTCGCACCCAACCAGTGCTCGCACCTGGACGCCGCCAGCCTGCACAACACCCACCTGCTGGCCGCCCTGCAGCACCTGCGCTGGGCCGTCACGACCCAAGGCAAGGCCATCAGCCTCACCCCGATCGACTACCGCAACATGGGGCCGGAGGAGCTGGGCAGCGTGTACGAAAGCCTGCTCGAACTCGTGCCCACCATCGACCTGCCCGCGCGCCATTTCGGCTTCGTTGGCCTGACCGAAGAGGGTAGCACCGTAGGCAACGCTCGCAAACTCACCGGCAGCTACTACACCCCTGACAGCCTTGTGCAGCAGCTTATTCATAGCGCGCTCGACCCGGTGATCGCGCAGCGTCTGGCTGCCAACCCAGCGCAGCCTGTGGAGGCGCTGCTGTCCATTCGCGTGATTGATCCTGCCTGCGGCAGCGGCCATTTTTTGCTGGCGGCTGCACGCCGCCTGGCCGAAAAGCTGGCGGAGCTGCGCGCGCCTGAAGGCGCCGTGACGCCTCAGGCCTACCGCCACGCCCTGCGCGAAGTGGTGGGCCGCTGCATCTTTGGCGTGGACCGCAACCCCATGGCGATCGAGTTGGCCCGCACCGCCTTGTGGCTGGAAGGCTTTGAAGAAGGTCGCCCCCTGGGCTTTCTGGACCATCACCTGCAATGCGGCGATGCCCTGTTGGGCCTGACCGACCTGGAAGCCTTGAAACAAGGGATTGCCAAAGATGCCTTCAAGCCCTTGAGCGGTGATGACAAAGAGGTGTGCAAACAGCTTGCCAAGCTCAACAGCGCGGGCCTTAAACAACTGGCCAAGGATGTGCAAAGCGGTCAGCAGCTACTGGCCTTTGCCATGGACACCGGCCTGCAAGCCCTGCAGGCGCTCGAAGCCCTGGGCACCGACACCGCCGAAGACGTGGCCGCGCAAGAGCGTGCATACCATCAAATTTGTGAGCGGCTTGTGCACAGCCCTATAGCGCTGGCGGCTGATTTGACTGTCAGTGCCTACCTGCTGCCCAAAACACAGGACACCGCTGCACTGGTGGCGACCAGCGCAACCCTGCACACTGCCCTCACGGCCCCGCAGCTTCTAGCCGATCCTGGCGCAGATCAGGCCGCCATTGTGGCCGCCGCCCGCGCTGCCTGCCAGCAAGCCCGTGTGCTGCACTGGCCGCTGGCCTTTCCGCAGGTCTATGCCGCAGGTGGGTTTGACTGTGTGCTGGGTAATCCACCTTGGGAAATGCTGCAGCTTGATCCGCGGGAGTTCTTCGCAACTAGGGCACCAGAAATAGCGAATGCTCAGCACATGGCGGCACGTGACAAGATGATTGCCGCATTGAAGGAGAGCAACCGGCCGCTGTACGACAAATTCAAACGAGCCGAACGGACCACCGAAGCCGCGCAGAGCTTTATTCACTCCAGCGGGCGTTTTCCTACCTCCGGCTTCGGTCGCTTGAACCTCGCGTACCTCTTTGCCGAGTTGTTCTTGGACATGAAGAGGGAAAACGGTCGAGCGGGGCTCATCGTTCCATCGGGCATTGCCACCGACTCTTTCACGCAGCATCTTTTCAACAAGATTGCAAAAGGCAACCTCATCAGCTTCTACGACATTGAGAATCGAGAAGCGATATTTGAGTCGGTGCATCGCAGCTACAAATTCTGTCTTTTGACCTTGGGACACTCGGATGAAGCAGACTTTGTTTGCTTTGCAGGAAAGATGGAAGATCTGCAAGACCCACGCAGACGCTTTCAGCTAACTCCCCAAGACTTCAAGCTCCTGAACCCGAACACCGGTACTTGCCCTGTGTTCCGCTCTAATGCAGACGCCGAGCTAACCAAAAAAATATACCGATCTACCCCCGTTTTGTGGCGAGAGAAGAGCGACGAGCAGGCCGAAGACAACCCTTGGGGCTTGAGCCTGATGCTGATGTTCATGATGAATACCGACAGCTATCGCTTCAAAAATGAATTCCTCCCCGACTACCTCCCTCTATACGAAGCCAAGCTCGTCCACCAGTTCGACCACCGCTGGGCTACCTATACCCCCGATGGTGACAGCCGCGACCTGTTGCTTTCCGAAAAGCAACACCCTACCACCACCGTTACCCCCCGCTACTGGGTGCAGGCGCGCGAAGTCTGGCTGCGCGTAGCCCGCTTGCCCCAGGGCCTGCACAAAGCCCTGAAAGACGACAATCCAGACGCCACCGTGCTGTGCGCCACCCAGCTGTTGTTCGGTTGGTGGCTGGCCGACGCTCGCCGATGCGACCCCGCCGTGGGCACCTACACCGCTTGGCAGGACTTTGTGCACCACCATCCCTACGCCAGCGAGGTTGCCTCCGTTAGCCTAGGCCTGTGCGGAAACAGCCCAGCCAGCATCCAGCCCTTGAATGACAACTACCTGCCTGCCGAGGGCGCGGTAGAGGTCTTCATGTCTAACGAGCGCCACGGCACTGCCTGGTACGCCGTGGATGCGCAGGCTGAGAAAGCTGTGCTCGACTTCACTGCCGATCACCGCCACCTGCCCGCGCCCAGCACCCCTTTGCACGACCGCGACGCCGTGCTAGCCCTGGCCGAGCGCTGGCTGCAAGCGGCTTGTCCACAGTGGTTGATGGGGTGGCGAGACATTTGTCGCGCGACGGACGAGCGCACGGTGATTGCGTCGGTGATGCCATTGGCGGCGGTAAATCACAAAACTCCGCTTTTCTTTGCTAAAGCTGCACCTTCCACTAGGCACGTCGCAGCCCTTTTGGGCAATTTCGATTCTTTGACGCTGGACTATGTAGCGCGGCAAAAAGTAGGTGGTACGTCATTGACATATTTCTACCTAAAGCAGTTACCGTTCATCCCCCCAGACCGCTATACCGAAACCGATCTGATCTACATCGTCCCGCGTGTGCTTGAACTCACCTACACCGCGTATGACCTGGCGGGCTGGGCCAAAGACCTGGGCCACGACGGACTTCCATTCCCATTCAACCCAGATCGTCGTGCCATTCTTCGTGCGGAGTTGGATGCCTACTACGCCCGCCTTTATGGGCTAAACCGGAAGGAGCTGTGCTACATCCTCGACCCTGCCGATGTGCTGGGCGAGGACTACCCCAGTGAAACCTTCCGCGTACTTAAAAACAAGGAGCTACGCGAGCTCGGCGAGTACCGAACGCAAAGGCTGGTATTAGCAGCATGGGATGCGCTGCAAGCACAACCCACTGTCTCCATTCCTGTGCCCCAACCGGCACGGCGGACCGCACCGCTTCCCATCTATGCACAAGGCGGCACACCGGCTTCCGAAGCCGAGGACTGGTTGGCGGGCCTGGTGTGCGATGTGCTGCTGCAGGCAGGCCCGTGCGACGACAACCGTCTGCGACGCATCCTGTTGACCTCACTGCCTGACAACATGCCATCCGTCGAGGTGTTACCTTCCTGGCTGGTACCCATGAATACGGAGCGCTGGGGGTATATCCGTGATTGGCTGCACGGCCTTCTAGGCGTTCCCGTGACGGCACCGCTGTCCATCCGCAAGCCGGAGGCGCTGGCCGATGTGATTGGCGATTACCGCACCCAATCATTGGCTGCCGCATTAATCCAGGCCCGCGATCAGCAGGAGGTGGCGCTGAAAGAAGTACTGGCCGGTACCGCATCGGTCGTGCAGTCCAACGAATTACGAAAACAAGGGTAATCCGATGAACGACGTCAGCATCTTCGCACCTAATCCAGTCCTCCGGCCCCGTTTGTGGGTGGAAACGCTATGGTTACTGGATTCGCTCACAGCCACCCAACCCCTGCGCGAAATCCCCTTGCAGCGCGGGCTGAACTTGATCGTGTCGCCGCCGGGTATGGGTAGCTCTGGGCACGGCGTGGGTAAAACTGCGTTCTGTCAGTTGCTGCGCTTTGTGCTGGATGATCCGCTGTGGTCCGATGGCTCCACTTTGCGCGATGAACTGCTGCGCAGCCGCGAGTTGAAAGAGGGTGCCGTTGCCGCGCGCGTGCACGTTGGTGGTGAAACCTGGACAGTGCTGAAGCCCTGGCTGCACCAGAAGCAATACCGTGCATCGCGTACAGCGGACTGGCGACAACTGGCCGCGAATAACGCAGAGAATGAATTCGCCGCCTACCAGGCCGCGATGCGGCGGCATCTGGTGGAGATACTACCCGTGCAAAAGCTGCCTGGATCCGAGCAGTCCATCGAATGGCATCAGATTCTGGCCTGGTGCTCGCGCGACCAGAACGCCCGATATCACAGTTACTACCAGTGGCGTGCGGACGGATCGGGCTTCAGTTGGCCCGCCAAATCACCTGCCGCATTGATGCAAATCGTGCTTGGCCTGCTGCCCGATAGCACCACGTTGCGCGAACTAGACGGCACAGCGAAAACGCTGGAGAAGCACAAAGCGGATTTGCAAGCGCTGCGCGAGGAGCCCGCACGCTTGTTGAAGCACGTGCGCCGTCAACTGACCCGCCACTTGAACGTCTCTTCTCAAATGCCGTTCCGGCAAAATGGCTTGCTTGAACACCCCAACCTGATTGGTATTGCCAAGCAAAGGCATCAGGCCTATCAACAGGAACTGGTGGCTATCGACGCCGAACGGCAAGAACTCGCAGCACAGCGCCAGGCATGGATGGAGAAGCGTGCGCCGCTGAAAGCGGGCATTGATCTTCTGACCAACAGGATCGGGCAAGACGAAGCATTTGCAGCTGGTGATATGCAAGAGGTAGAGAGGCTACAGAAAGAAGCCTCATCTTTGCAGCAACTGCTACCCACGCGCTGCGATGCTGGAAGCCGCTTGCTCAGGGACTGCAGCCACGTGATGGAGCGAATCGAGCAGACGCAGATTGACCGAAGGCAGCGCATCACACAACACCAGCGCTCCAAAGAAACGCTTGAAAGCGAACTGCTGCCTCTGCGCCGCCGACTGGCCGAGCTGGAGGCCGAAACGGCTCCCATGAATGAGCAACTGACATCCATTGATCAGCAGGATGCCGCGCTGACGACAAGGCATGCACAGTCCCTGTCCGCCGACCAGCTTCTCAGCGATGCCATCAAGGACTATGAACTGTATGAAGACATTGCCACAGGCAAGTCAACCTCGCCGGAAATCGACAAGCTGGAGCGTCAACTGGAATCGGCCCAGCGCCGCCATGGCCAGCTTCATATCAAGGTCGTCAAAGAGCACGATGCAGTGGCGGGGCGCCGCCAGGTCATCAGCGCCGCGATGCACGCCGTTGCCAAGTCACTGCCCTCTTTTCACTGGGGCGTGCTTAGCGATGACGACAAGCACCGCAACCGCCCGTTCCAGATGGGGCCCATGCACTCGACGACCTTCAAGGTGCTCGAAATACTGGCTGGAGACATTGCCTGCCTGATGGACAGCACCTCTCCGGATAGCTTTCATCCAGGCTTTCTTCTGCATGACTCGCCGCGAGAGGCGGAGATGAGCGAATCCATGCTGTGGGCTCTGCTTGGCCATGTGGGGTCGGGCGAAAGCAATGCCTTCCAGTACATTGTCACCACCTCGACAGAGCCCGCCGAGGCATTCAAACCCTTTGAGCGCCTCAGGCTTTCTTCGGACAGTGAGGACGGCCTTTTGCTTCGCCGCCGCGTGGGTGCGGAGCAAACGCCGTTGGCGTGAGGAATGAGGGCATGGACAGATTCACACAGAGCAAACGGCAGATTGCAAATGGTTTGACTGGTGGCCAGCGCTCCGTGCTAAGGATGTCTCGTCCAATACTGCTGCATTGCCCATGAATCCGCTGCAACGTGCCTTGGTCGAAAAAGCCGGCCACGACTATGGTTTTGAGTATGTGCTGGCCAGTGGGCCGGAGGGTGTGACGCTTGCATCGGCAAGGCACGCGGCACGTGCGCAGGTCTCGGCGCTACCAGAGGGAGACTATTTGCTGCACCTGCAAGCAGCCACCCCAGCGCTGCTGCCTGAGATGCAGCGCTCATTTGCCCACGCGCTGCATGCGGGCGGTTTTGTAGCTAACAATGAAGCAGCGCTGGCGGCACTGCTGGACCGCAGCGCGAGTTTGGCACGTGCTTTGCCCAGCCAGGCGGCACAGGACTTTGAGGCCGCCGTGTTCCACCAGTTGGATCAGTTGCCTGCTGGGTTTGCTGGTACCGAAGTAGAGCGCCTGGTGCGTCAACGGGTTGGGCAGCAAAAATTCCGCGCAGCCATGCTGGACTATTGGGGCGGCGCTTGCGCTGTAACCGGCTTGGACCTGTCTGCGGTTCTGCGCGCCAGCCACGCCAAACCCTGGGCAGAGTGCGCTAACGATGCCGAGCGGCTGGATGTGTTCAATGGCTTTCTGTTGATTGCCAACTTGGATGCATTGTTCGACCGTTTTTGGATCAGTTTTGATGACACAGGAGAGATCGTGAGGTCACCAGCTCTTTCTGGTGTAATTTGTGATCAATTGGGACTAAAACCAGGCATGGGGCTGCGCTGGCTCAGCGATGCGCATCGAAAGTATTTGGCTTGGCACCGGAAACGTTTGCGGCAAAGGCGCTAGCGTTGCCTGCGCACAAAAATGACCAGATTGTGGGGAGCTGCTACGGCAGGCCCTCATCGGCCCCAAGGTAAACGAAGGCTCTCAAGCCAGGGCTATCTTGCGTAATAAGGCAGGAGAGGCTTTCTGCGCTGTGCATCGTGACTTCTTTTGTTCAGCCGAACAACAATGCCGTGGTTGCGGGCACTATTACTGGTGAACTCAACGCGAGCCCCTTCAGTTTACAGAACTGTAAGCCTCGAACAGAGATGATTGCGAGACCGCCTCCCATTCTCGTGTGGGTAGCAAACGTGAAGTGGGGGTACAACTGGGGGTATAGAGTCATTTTTAAAAGGTGAAAAATCTTATTTTGTAATGATTTTGAGATGAGATTCAATAGACGCCAGCCCATCCAAGACACCGCCACACTCTGGAATCCCCAGGGTGTGGCGGTTTTTTCATGCCTGAAAGGGTGGCGCGGTGTCTTGAAAATCGCACCGATTTCGCACGCGAATCGCACCGGTCAGTCTTCCTTCACGATCTGCAATTCTGCCCGGGGCCTCTGGTAATCCTCCCGGATGAATTTCCCGTAGGTGCGAAACACCATCTCCACATCCTCGTGCCCCAGCTGCTGGGCCACATACCAGGGGTTGGCGCCGGCCGTCAGCAGGGTGGATGCGTAGGTGTGTCGCAGCTGGTAGGGGTTGCGGTAGGGGATGCCGGCACGCTCCATCAGCGGCAGCCACAGCGTTTTGCGCACCTGGGCATCGTTGTCCCACGGCTTCAGGGTGCGCGGATTCAGCCAGATCCGGGGGCCGCGGCTCTGGCTGATGTCTTGCTGGGCGCGCAGCGCTTGCAGAGCCTCGTCGTTGAGATCGATGTCCCGAATGCCGGCCAGCGTCTTGGGCGACTTGATCACCCCGACCACCTGGTTCTGCACCACGCGGGCGATGCGCCTTTCCTGATCCACATGTGCCCATTCCTGGGCCTGCAGTTCGCCGGGGCGCAGCCCGGTGTTCAGCCAGTATTGGATGGTGGGCCGTTCGTCGCTGCGGCAGGCCTGCAGCAGCGCCGTGCGCTCGGTCTGGGTGAAGGGCTGAATCACATAGTCGCTGGCCTTGCTGGTCTGGCGGATCAGCTTGGCCAGGGCAATGCGGTCGAACGGATTCAGCTCGATCAGCTCGTCGTTCAGCGCATCCTCGAACACGCTGCGCAGCGGAATCAGCGTGTTGCGTATGGCCTTGCTCGTGCACTCCATGGCGGAGATCCACTCGCGCAGCAGGGCGGGGGTGACATCGCGCACCTCCACCCCGTGCCAGCGGCGCATGCGCGTGCCGTTGATGGCCTTGGCATAGCCCCGGTACGTGGCCGGGGACAGTTTGCCGTTGCCCACCTGCCGCTCGTAGATGTCGAGCTGCCGGTACAGCAGCTTCTCCATTTTTGTCGAGCCTTTTCGGGATGCCGCGGCGCGCGGGCTGTCCGGGAAATAGTCGGCATAGACAAAGCTGCCGGCCTTGATCTTCATGCGGATCTCGTCCCGCAACACCGTGGCGCGCAGCAGGCTGGACTTGTTGACGGGCGCGGCGGGCAGCAGCTCGCGGCATTCCTTGCCCTCCCAGGTGAAGGCGATCTGGATGCGATCGCCCGAGGCGAACTTGCGGATTTTTACGCCGGGCGGCGTTTGGAAAGCTGGTCGTTGATCCATTGGTCTGCGGCTTTGAGGTTGACGTAAAGGCGACGGGAGATCACGGCCACTTGCAGGCCTTCCTTCCAGACGCCGCTTTTCTTGCGCTGCTTCACGGCCTCGCGGGTCACGCCGGTCATCTCCTCGTATTTGGAGGCCAGCACCCACTGGGTCGGGTAGCCAGCGACATCTTCGGCGGCCGCTGCGGAGGCGACTTTTGGGGCGGGTTCTTTCATGGGCTGTGCTCCTTCGATGAAAAACAAAAAGCCCGCGCGGCATGGGCCGGGCGGGCTGGGGATGTGAATGAAATCGGTCTCCAGCGCTTATGCAGAAAGCGCTGGCAGCTATGAAAACTGCTATCTCAGTTGCAGCTGGCTTTGTTGGCCGGGCAGGCCCTGGGCGCCGCCGTGGTGCTGCAGGGCCTGCAGCTCGGCCCGCGTGGCCATGCGCTGGGTGCAGGCTGCCGCCAGCCGGGCCAGAGTGGTATCGCTCACGATCAGGTCGGTACGCACGGCCTGGGTCAGCTGGGCCAACGTCATCACCATGGCACCGGCCTCGATGGGCTGCACATACGGGTTCATTGCACCGCCCGCGCCGCGGGTAAAGGACAGCAACATGCGCGTGGAGTGGGGCGCTTCGCCCTCCAGCATCACCGCATCAAACACCGCCTGATAGACCTGTAGCGTGGCCGCATGGGCCAGCTGGTGGGCATGCTCGACAAGGTGAACATCGCGTTGCAGGGTGTTGTCGTCGGCCTGCTGTTCAAGCAAGTCCAGCACCCACGCCCGAAACTCCTTGGCTACCGTCGTGCGGGCAAACATGGCCAGGAGGTGCGCGCCGCGCAGGCTGAAGATACGCACTTCCTTTTCGCTGTTCCCATTGCCGAAACCCTTGACGGTCAAATTGACCGTCAAGGTCATCTTCTCTGTGAACTCGTCGGAGCGCCGTGCATAGATGCGGTTGATCGCGCTCTCATCGGCGTACCCAAGAGCCTGGGCAATCTCGTTGGCCTTGAGCCAAGGCTGCCCTTGGTGGTCAACGATACCGAAGGTGGTGGAGTGAAAAGACAGCGCAGCAGCGCGTGCATTGAGGGTGTCAGCCATTACGGCCTCCTTGCGGTCATTCTTGCAACAACCACCGCCGCTTGCTTCCAACCAAATGGCGGTGACTCGAAGGGGTTGGAAGACCGGGACCGCTTGCGCAAACCGGCGAGCCTCGCGGCTCCCCCTCCGAGCCACCATAAAACTGGGGCCACAGACGACAAAGCCGCACGACTGCGGTTCAGGTGCGGCTTTGTCGCCGCAAACGGTATTCAGGCTTCCAACCCTGATCACGCTTTACTGGCGTGACCGATGTAGTTTAAGCGATTCAGGCAAGGACGCTGCAAAACGCATGTTGTAACATGTTGTTTTGGTGTTCGTGTGTCTGATCAATTTGCTTCACAAGAAATAAGCTATGTCAACTGAAAAGAATAATTTCTCTAGAAGAGAGTGGTTAATGATTATCGCCATTTTCTTAATGGCCGAAGCATGGATATTAAATATTTCTTATTCATTTAATGGTGAGCAATCTGTTATTAATTATGTTTCTTTTGCCTCAACGATAACTTCATTAATCCTTGCTGTTTTAGCTATTGTTTATGGATTTTATCAAAATGAAACTGGAAAGAAATCTAATGCGGCACTGGAGGCGCATATCGATGCAATGAAAAAGACACAAGCAGAGCTTGATGCGTTTGTTATTTCAGTTGAGGGTCAATTAAATTCTGTGACCGAATCGGCTGATAAACTTGATAGGATCGGCTCGGATCTAAGTCTTAGTGTTAATAAAATTGATGATCTAAAGAATGAGATATCCCATATAAAGGAAGGGCAGCGTCAAGGAAATGAGAATATTAAAGATGTTATTGAGAGTTTAAAGATTTCATCTAAATCAGATTTATCTAAGGCAAAATCTTTTGATGCTTCTTCGGGTAACATTGAACTTATATTGAAGAATATATTTTTTGCTACTTCTTATGAGGTCGATCTGGTGTCAGTACTGCTTGTTGAAGCAGCTGATCGAAATTATAAGGGTGATGTTGTGGATCTTGCCTTTAGTTATTATGCTGATCCTGTATTGAATTTTGTTAATGATTTAGATTCAAAAAATTCTGAGAAATATAAATATTTGGCACGGCATAGTATAGGCTCTCTTGGACAATTTATATCAGATATAGTTACAATAGCAGGATTTTTTGGCGTTTATCATGAAAGAGCAGATGGAGAAATGGAATTCAATGCTGAAATTTTGGATGAATTAAGGGAGTGTTCTGATTCTGCGAGAAAATCAAATAATACTAAGGAGTTAGCTGATATTATTTCTAAAAGTTTTTCTCATTAAATTTTTAGATAGACGTTTTCAAGGCGGTGTCAGCGGCATTTTGCGGCCCTGTGAGCGAGCAGGTGTCGATGTCATTGAGCTCTGGCCCGTATGTTCGGGCGATGGCATGCGCTGCTGCCGGGCTATAGATTCGGTAATGGCCATGAGGTGCGGGCAGCAGCAACTGCAGCTAAAAAGCGCCGCACAGCGCCGTGCTGGCCTGCGGCGGGGTACGGCTGAGGAAAAGGGTTTCGGTATGGCGTATGCATGCCTCCTGTCTTGGCCATGAAAAAAGCCCGTGCGGCGTGGGCCGGGCGGGCTGGGGATGTGAATGAAATCGGGCTCCAGCGCTTATACAGAAAGCGCTGGCAGCTATGAAAACTGCTATGCGTGTGGTGACGCGAACGGCATGTGTGCCAAAGTTGAAGGGGGTGATGTCAGCCATTGCGGCCTCCGTGAGTTGTGCGTTTGCTACAACCACCGCCTTTGACACCAACCAAAGGGCGGTGACTCGAAGAGGTTGGCGTACCGGACAACCCTGCGGCAAACCGGCGAGCCTCGCGGCTCCCCCTCCGAGCCACCATAAAACTGGGGCCACAGACGACAAAGCCGCACGACTGCGGTTCAGGTGCGGCTTTGTTGTCACCGCTAGATTGTTTCAGGACGCCAATCCCGATCACGCTTTACTGGCGTGACGAGATGGAGTGTAGCGCAGCCAGCCTCCAATGTGTCAACAACTCGTTACGAGTCGTGTAACCTGCTAGTTTTCTATGGAGGCAGGCGTGGCAAAGATAAAGAAGACAGCTCAATCCATTCCAATGACCAGCACGCAAGCCGCGATTGGTGGCGGGGTGCTGATTGGATTTTTTGCGCTTTGGTTTTTGTGGGCAGCTGTGGGTGATGAATTTATTGATTGGATTGGTGGAAAAAATAACTTATCCGGTTGGGTACAGGCAATTGGCTCAATTCTTGCAATTTTAGGGGCAGCACTTTTCCCGCTCATTCATCATAAGATTATGGATGGAAAAGATCAAGATAGAAAAAAAAGAGAGGCTCGTTTATATCTTATTCGTATTTATCCAATTCTTAAGGATTTCGAAGACGATGTCAGAACTTGTGCTTATCGATATATTTTTGCTTTAGATTCGGTTGGGATGCAAGAAAATAATATTTCGGAATTGTTTTCAGAATTTACCGAATGGTTTAAGCAGTATGAAAATTTCTTGGATGATTCACTGCATGCCCGATATTTTTCAATTATCCCTGATTTAATCGGCCAGAGAATATCTTACGCGATAGGGAAAATTAAATCTATTCAATTGGATGTCTCTAGGTTTGATGTGGATTTTTATGAGAAAAATAACCAGAGATTTGAATCTAAGTTAAGTGATTGGAGGGATGAATTGTTATATATTGCTGATATCTTGCGCACTGTAAATATCTTGGTTGAAACGGAGGCTAGGCTAATAGAAATTTTTCCGTCAAATGAGGAAATATATGGTGAAATTTAATGGCGATTGCCTATCTTGAGTAAATTATTGAGGGGAATTATGTATCTGCAGAAATACGTGACAAAGAGGAAGTTGGTGAGTTTTTTGACGGAAGGTCTTTACTTTAGAAAAATAAGTGAATTTGAAGATAAAACAGAGGGGGAATTTCAGCATTTTGGGCCATTGCAGGAGCAAATTCTGAAAATCATGAATGATAGTGGAATGCTCGGCGCTCCTGTTCCTAAGGTCAAGGCGAAGTCCCTAACTGAAGAACTTATGAACTTTGATAAGGGTTTTAATTTCATACAGAGCTGGCATAAAAGCGAAATTATGTCTAGGAAGATGTGGAGTGAATATTCTGGTATTGAAAATAATATTGATGGGGCAATCATTGTAATCAGCCCTTTTACAATGGATATTTTGCTGAGGAAAAACTTGTTAACCTCTTGGGAGTTTAAAGTTGTTGATTATGTAAATGACAAATCAAGAGCAAGAAATGCATTTTTCACCAAGCATGAAGATTATAGGTGGGAGAAAGAGGAAAGAATATGCATTGATATAAAAAAATTGATTTTTGGAAATAAAAATATCCTACCGGAAATGGCTTGCTTGAATTCAATGCGGAATTATAACTTTAGGGGTGGAAATTTCCCATTTGTAAAAGATATATTTAAATATAAAGATGAAAATGGATTTATTGTGGATATTCCTGATTTGAATAAATCAGTGGAGGGGGTACTTGTCCCGAATAATTGTAGCTCTGATTTTGAAAGTGAAATAAATGATATTTTAATTTCAAAGAAATATAATATTAAAGTAAAAAGAGTTAACGTTGATTCTTTAGAGAATATAAATAATATTATTCAATGATGATTAATGGATTTTCGATCTTTGTCAAAAAATTACTAACAATTTTGACAGCGGTGGGGGATGAAAATTAATAGTGGGCAATATTGTTAATGTCAGTGAGTTCTGCCAGTCGCTGGTGGACTCTGCTCATTTGCTGCTGTTGGTCGCGAAGTCTGTCCAGTAAGGCCGAGCCTTTGGCTTGCCAGTCGGCATGCAGATCCATATCGGTGGGCAGATTGCGAAGGGTCAGCAGGTCGTGCTGTTACTCGGCGTTGAGGTTGTGCATGTCTCGGCTGAGCAGGGGCTGCTCACCCGCCAGTCGCACCAGTTCGTCGCGGTCTGAGGTGTCGGTCATCAAGACCTCTGGGTGAACTAAAAAAGCCCGCCGGGTCTGGAACCTTGCGGGCCTTTTATTTTGGGAGGTTTGACTTGAGGAGGTGCCGTTGGTGCTCCAGTAGCAACCGCATGCAGAGGGTGCAAACAAAAGCATCCCTGTCGGGGGCCGTGCGGTACAAGTCCACCAGTTGCCGCAACTTGAATCCGCCATCAGAATTCAGTACATCCGAAATGGCGTTGTCGTCAGTCACGATTGAATTAAGGGTGTTCATGGCAGTTTTGGTAATGCAGTGCCCGCATTGCGGGGCGGAAAATATGACGTTTAGCGTCATGCAGGCAGTGGGGCATCTGGTGCCCGGAAAAACTTCTGTTTTGGCGTTATGTGCTGGATGTGATGAACCTGTGCTGGCATCGTTCCGTGCAGAAGCGGCGCAAGCTAACTACATCTTGAAAACGCATGGCAATCTGCTGAGCGATCGCGGTTTCACATCGCTGGGAACATGGCCGTCAAAGCAGTCTCTGAATATTCCTGAGTCACTGCCCGATAGGGTTGCCAAGAACTTCATGGAGGCTTTGAAGATCCGCAATGCCAAGCACTGGAATGCTGCGTGCGGTAGTTATCGGCGCTGCTTAGAGATCGCGCTGAAAGAATTTGCGCCGGAGATTGAGGCGAGGATGCTGGAAAAGCGAATCGACAAGCTGGCTGCGGAGCAACGTATTACCCCAGCCCTTCAGGCTTGGGCGCATGAGTTGCGGCTTGACGGCAACGAGGCACTGCATGGCCTTGAGGATGCCACTGAAGAGATGGCCGAGCAGATGCATCACTTGACGTTTTTTCTGCTTACCTATCTGTACACCTTGCCTCAGCAGATCGATGAGGTACGTGCTCGGCGCGACGCCGCTAAACAGGAATAAAAAAGCCCGCATTTGGCGGGCCTTCTCGGCACTCTCCAGGTGAAGCTATGCTTCACCTGGAGAGTGCCCCGCGATTCTATAAAAAACCGGTGGTTTTGTAAATTCGTTAAAACCCGTGTACTAAATCTACAAAAAGGCCTGCCTCTGCGATCTGAGCGCATCGCGGTCGATGCTGGCGGCGAGCAGCTCCATGTCGGACGGGCTGACGCCCAGGGCCGTGAAGTGCGTGGCCCAGCGATCGACGACGGCGGCCACTTGCCGTATCAGCTCGACGGCGCGGGGCATTTTGATGCCGTACTCGTTGATCTGGGTAAGCGCGTTTTCAAGGCTGGATTCGGAGCCTGCGGTGCCCACGATGAGTGCCTGATAGCCCAGGTTTTGCAGGCTGGGCACGACGTCGTAGGCGGGCGTGAGGTCGTAGTAGCCGTCTGCCAGGTTGAGGCTGATGCTGTGGTTGCGCTCGTGGTCGTCGGTGTTGTCCGTGAGGATGTTGAAGACCATGCGTTTGAACAGCTCCTCGCGCATGGCGGCCTGTCGGTCCGGGTGGCCTAGGCGCAGCAGGATGGTGGCCAGATTGCCGTAGCTTTGCTCCAGACCCGCAGCGCGCAGGGCGGTGTGGGCGGACTGGCAATGCACGCGGTAGGGGCCCAGGCGGTCGAACCGCTCGATGGTGAGTGCGTGCCGCGCCTTGCCGTAGCGTGGCGGCAGTGGCAGCACGGCGGTGTCGGCCACGTGCATGCCGGCCTGGGCGGCTAGCGTCATGGTGGCGTGCTCGATGAGCGGGGTGTCCACGGGGTCGTCCAGCTCGCTGAACTTGATGACGCAGGGGCCGTTATCCGTCTGCAGCAATGCCTTGGGCCGCGCGCCGCCGAGGGTGACGCCGGGCTGGATAAGGCGCTGTATCTCTGCGGTGATCGGAGCCTGGGTCTGCACGTCTTCCACCGCGGCGGCCAGTTGGGCCAGATCCTTCAGCTGCGGATAGGGCCCGAGGTAGCGGGGAATGTACTGCTCTGCCGAGGTGGACACGCCCAGCGCGCCAAAGCGGTCGTCGCCCGCGAAGAGCAGCATTTCCAGAATGGACAGGCGGGCAGGCCGGTCGATGTGGCGGATGATGCGCTCGCCCCAGCGGTCCGGGCGGGCGTCGTCGATCGCGCCGGGGGCGGTGCTTCTCTCGCCCGTGCTGAAGACTTGCCCTTGCACGATGGGCATGTCTTCGCTGAGCGCAAAGTTCCACCAGTCCGGCGTGTAGGTAAAAGTGGCGCAGTCGGCCACCAGCTGCGAGAGGCTGACCTCGCCCACCAGCGTGGACGCCGCGGGGTTGACCATGGCCCACACATAGAGCTGGTCTTGCGGCACGTAGGTGCGTGGCGAGACGTTGGGGATGGCGGGCTGGGTCATTTTTTATTGGGCTTCGAGCCAGCCAGAAGGGCGGCCAAGCCAGCTCCTGCGGGCGAGGTGTTGGCTGGGGTGGATACCAAAGCCTGCGGCTTTCCAAACGCAACCGGAGGCAGGGGCGCGGGCTTGGCTGCATGAGCCGGCTTGGCAGCAGGCTTGCGCTTGGCTCTCACCTTGGCCACTTCCTTCTCCAGCGCTGCATGGTCGTTTTGCGGCGCGATCAGGTCGGCCAGCCCACCGGCCTGATTGATCAGCCACATGCACATCACGTACGAGGCCATGGCGACGGACGGGTCGCCGCGCTCGATGCGCGCCATGGTGGGCTGTGATATGCCCAGCTTCCTGGCCCACTGCGCCTGCGACTCGCCGCGCCGCTTGCGGGCGATGACGATGTTTTGCGCAAGCTGCTCGATCTGCTGGAGCACGGCTTGCGGGTAGTCTGCGGGCGGTGTGTTCTGGCGTGGCATGCATAGATATTAGTGTTTTGACAAAAACATGTAAATCTATGAATCATTTTTGTCTCTGCAGCATTGTTCGTGTGCGATAACAGCCGGTTCCACTGTTTCCCGTATTCATGTTTGATGCATAGATATTGTTAAAAGTCTATTTTTGATTCATCTATGTATAAATTCATGCTTTCTGGCCATGAATTTGTGAGCGCGCTGCGCCCGCTCTAGCTGCGTTTAAAAGTAGTTTGATGCCGATAGCTTTGCCGGGCTGGCGGTAGCCGCTTTGCTTTCCATAGCGCGCAGCAGGCGGCTGCGCTGACGGTCGCGGTGCTGCAGCTCGTGCAGCACGGTGTCGTGGGGCGTCATGGAATCAGGGGCGCGGCGGCCTCGAGGTGGATCCAAGCCAGGGCGATGCAGAAGCCCGCAATCAGCAGCCACGCGGCGACGGCTGCTGCGGTGACAAGGCGGTATTTCGTCATCGGCATGCCCCGCGCTGGCAGATGCAGCTGATGGCCTTGCCCAGGTGGCCCAGCTCGGCAAAGCCGTGGTCGAAGGCCTCGGCCATGGAGCGCGCGCGGTGCAGGATGGACACGGCGCCGCAGGTGAGAACAAAGGTGTGCATGGCGCGGCCTCGTCAGAACAGGGGCTGGGTGAGGTGGCCGGCCGTGCCGGCACGCACGCGGCGCACGGGCATCAAAGCCGGACGCTGGCGGGGCGGGCGAGGCGCCGGGGCCTGCAGCGCCGCCTGGGCGGCCAGCTGTTCGCGCGCCCTGGCAAAAGTGGCGGCCACGTCGGTGCTGACGGCATTGCTGTACTGGAACGCCTTGCTGGTGCAGGGCACGCTGGGCATGGTGATGCGGGCTGCTTGCATGGGAGGTCTCCGGTGAATGGCAAAAAGAAAAAGCCCACGCAGCGCTGGCTGGTGGGCTCGGGGTGTGTGTGCGGTGCTGCGCGTCAGGTGCCGGCAGCCGTGCCGGTGGCGGCCGGCTCTCGGGCCTGCTCCATGCGGAAATCTGCCGGTAGCGGAAAGGTCGGGCTGGTCTGGATGAGTTCCAGCAGCCGCTGCTTGAAGGCTTTCTCGTTGTCGATGCCCGAGGCCTTGTAGTGCAAGGCTGCGGCCTGCCTCGACAATGGGGCGCGGCCGTAGATTTCGGCTGCCCAGTGCAATGCAAGAAAAATGGATGTGCAGCGCAATGCGTTCACTGCCGTGTAGGCAGCTTAGACAAAGAGTCCCGATGCCTTGTGGTGTCGGGGCTCTTTTGCATTTGCGGGCAATTACTTCAGCAACCTTACACCTCTGCGGCGCACAAAATCCTCATAGCTGATCGGCGGGCCGTGTTGCTGATCGCTTTGGTGAGTCTGGCCGGCTGCCAGCGCGCCCCGGTGCATGTCGCTCTGCAGCGGGTCAATGTGCCCATCCCTGTGGTTTGCGCTGACTATCTGCCCAGCGCCGCTGCAATGAATAAAGCCTCGGCGTCATAGGGCGCCAAGGCTTTTCTTGTTTCTGCTTGGTTCTCTCAGTCGGGCTGTGCGTCTTCTGCCAGCCATTGCTTGACTTCCCCATAGTGGTCTAAGCTGGCAAAGTCCACGACATGCGGATGCCGCGCTTTCAGGTAGGCCCAAAAGAGATGCACTGCTTTCCCTTCAGGAGGCACGGCGCCGACAGCGCCCAGAGCATTTGACCACTGGCGCCAGAGTTTTAGAACTTGGGGTTTTGCATCTTCGCGGCGCATGCGGGGCTCTCTTTTGCCTTTGCTTGTGCTCGCTGCTTTCGGCCCTGCCTGGGGCAGTCCGTGTCCGGGCTCGAAATAAAATTTTATGGGGGTGGCCGGTGCATTACCGGGCATGCTCCGGGCCACGTCCATGGTGTCGCCCTGGGTGACAGCTTGGGAAACACCCCTGAACGCGGGGGTGTAGCTTCGTTCTTGGGCTGGATTCAAATGGGCAGAGTGCTTTTGCATAGGGCTCCCTTTCTCTCTGTGGTTGTTAAGGTCAGGAATTCACGCTAGACCCTCTGGGGGCTGCATCCAAGAATGGACTGCTTGCCTTGTAAAGCTATCAGCCTGCGTCGAGATGCTGTTACAGCGTGTGGAGCCCCCTGACCATTCCGATCTCTGAGCCGCTTCCGTGCGTCCTACCTCTGGTAACAAGGCCGTTGTAATAAGCCGTGAGAAGCCACGACTGTCATGGAGAACCAAGTCCGGGAGTTCACTACCGTGTAGGCAGCTTAGAAATGTCAGGCATGAGTCAAGCCCCCGTTCACTGCCGCACAGGCAGCACCCCTAAAACAGCAGGGTGTCGGCGACCCTATTGTTTTAGGATTTTTCGGCGCTAGCCCATATCTTGCAAGCGCTGATAGCTATCAAAAACGGACTACTTGAAGGTCATGCGCAGCAGGCCCTGTGCGGGTTGCTGGTCGGCGGGCAGATTGGGCAGGCCGGGCCGGGCGGCCTGCTTTTCGCGGTGCTGGGCGCGTTGGGTCAGGCGCTGGGTGCAGGCCGTTGCCAGCGTGGCTAGTTGCGCATCGGTCGCGCTCATGATCTCGCCGTCGGCGATGCGCTGCGTCAGGCTGTTGAAGGACACCACCATCTGGTCGGTCGCAATCGGCTGGGCATGGGGCAGGGTGGGGCGGCCCTGGCTGTCGTAGTTCAGGTTCAGCAGATAGCGGCTGTGCTGCCACTCGTCTGCGTCACCTTCCATCACCGCATTGAACACCGTGCGGTGCACCTGCGCCGCGGCCTCTGCGGCCAGAGAAAAGGCCAGCTCCATGCGCTGTGTGTCCGCAGGTTGGTGCAGCGCGGCCTCCATGCGGTTAAAGGCGTCGATATAGGCCAGCTTGAAGGCCAGCGCCTTCTTGCCCGTAAAGCCCATGGCCAGCAACGTAAAGCCGTCGCGGGTTAGGCGGTAGGCGGGGTAGGCTTGCCCGTTTTGCTCGTCGGTGACTGAGGTCTCCGCAAAATTGCGGACACCCCCTTCGGGCAACTGAGCGCAGAGATTGCGAATGCCGCGCAACACGTCGTCATGGCGTTTGCCAAAGTGGCTGGCCAGATCGGTGCTGAGAGTGATGGGGATTCCGTCAACGATGGTGACGGCGGGAGAGATAGCCAGTGCGGGCTGAGACATGGTGCTGCTCCTGTACGAGACTTTTGAAGCGCCTTATCGCAGCGTTCTTACGCACTGCAACAAGGCGGCCGGGAGGTTAAGAACCTGGGTACAGCCAGGCGGACTTCTTCCCCTTTCGGGTCTTGTATCCGTCGCCCTCCCGGCCATAAATCAACCGTCTGCAAGAGTGCAGGCGTGCAATGTCCGGGCGCAAAAAAACCGCCAGTTATCGGATGCGGTTCTTCCGCTGTACCTTAGGAGTTCTTACGCTCCACCTCTTGCGAGGCATTGGTAGTATAGCAGCATGCTGCCATGATTGATTTTTTTGCTATCTCATTGCACGCCCGGGAACCATGAATTCTTGACCGGTAATTTCAGCTGATATTTCATCAAGAAACTGAGAGGGCGCTGTTTGAATAAATTCACTTAAAAGCCAGTTGTGTTGACTGTCAAAGTGTTTTGCTAAATATTCTGGCTTATATCGTGCAAGTTCACTAAGCCTATGCATTGCAGCAAAAATTAAGGGGATTGAGTGTCTTTCAATAAATGAGGTGAGGTTTCTTTTATTTCTTTTTAAATACCAAAGCCTCATTGGTCCATAGATATAAAGAACATATTTTCTTGTGTCTTGGTGATATTTTGTTAGAGCAGCTAGGTTTGCTATTTGGTTTGCTGCGCCTCTCTGCCAAGAAAACCTTTTTTTTCTTCTTAGACGGTAACAAGAAGAGTCTCCGGCATCTTTCTCAAATGTTGGCGGCAAAATTGCAGCGGTCTGCCCGTGTACATAGTGTTGATCTAAAACTGCTGTAAACCATGATCTTGCAGAGCTAGGGGCGTGTACATACTCTGGTTCTTTTATGGGTAAAAATAATTCTTGCTCTGATGTGAAAGTTAGGTGATACGCTCTGTGAATGAAAGGTAGATTGTAAAATATGTCTTTGATACTGTAGGTGTTATTATTTACTGTTTCTCCGTAATAGCGGCATAATTCGGGTAATATGCCATTGTTTTTTAATTTAACAATCTCTTTGGAGAGGCTGACCCTTCCCGGTTTGCTCCAGCCAGAAACCCCATGTTGTTCTTTGAAGGTAATTCCTTTTACGGTGAGGAGACATTTTGCTGCATTTAAGAAGCAGTAATATGCGGTTAGAGGTGCGGAAGTTTTTGGTAAAGATTCGGTTGCTTCGGAAAATGCTCTTGCTTGCTCCCAAAAAAAAAGAGCATCCTTCATCCCATTACGTTTTAGCCATAAGGATACATAATCCCAAGTATCGGTCACTAGAACCGTGTCTTTGCCCCATTCTGGGGACTTATAAGACTTATGTAATTTAAGATGTTTCCCATTGTAAGTGTGTTTTATGGCCATTTTAAAATTAATATGGGTTATGTATTGGGGATTTGCTTATCTTGCGTCGGTATCTTTTATGGAATCTGTCCATTCATATTGTTGCAATTCAAAACTTTTGTTTGATGCTTTTATTAGTTCTTCTTTGAGATTTTTGAATAACGAGTCAACACGATACTTCTTAGAAATTTTTGAATAAATTTTACCGCTCTTAGTTCGCCATTCATAAATTATCCGGACAGCATCGCTATTAATGTCTCTGGAGCGATCATCCTGCTTGTAGATAGATGAGAATATGATTATTGACGCAGCTGGATTTCTTAGTTTGTATTCGTACACGTATTCCCATATTTTATAATCCGAAGATTCTATTTTATCTGAAACCTCTTGCCAGCTGACAAGGTTTCCTTGGCCTTTTAAAGAAGTTAGGAGATTTTGAAATTCTGATTTCCAGTAAGGTTGATATGGCATTTTATATTACAATTAATTTAATGAAACGATTTTTAATTGTGATGAAGAAGAGGGTGGTTATATTATTTTAAATAATCATTATTATATTTGTCTGTGATTTGCAAATTTTTAGCTGCAGACATATATGATACTGGTTGATATATCGGAAAATTTACTCCAGTAGTTAGATGGTTAAATGCGGGATATTACATGTAAAAATTAGTTACTGATGCATTAACCCCGGCCCGCAGTGCGATGTTGGGTAACTGTAATAAACCAAAGAAAAAGGCAATGTAGAGAGCTACATTGCCTTTGTGCGTTAGCAGGCGCTTTTCTGGGGCGCTAATCAGATTTAAACAGCGGCCGCGGGCAGCGCCGTCACTACCTGTTGCCGGGCTGGGCGCTTTGCGAAAGCGCCGCTTGTTGCTGATTGGCAAGGAGCTGCGCCGCCAAATGGCTTCTCAGCACTTGCTCCAGCGCGGGCGAGGGCGTCTCAGGGTCTGGGGTTTTGCCAAAGGCCATCAGATTTCTGGTGAGTTGCACAGGCGTCATCAAGATACCCCAAGGCAGGCCCCACCAGCCCAGAAACAATGAAAAAACCGTGTCTCCGATTTTTTGCTTGGTGCCACATCGTGCGCAAGCCACCAACGGCCGGCTCGACCACGATGTCATCATGACGACGGAATACACGCGGTAAGAGGTATGCACATCCACCGGGCCGGGGCCGTCACACTTGGGGCAGTTGCCTCTGTGAACCCGAAAGATATGGGCTTTGACATCGGCGGGGGAGAGCTGGCTTGCAGCGTCGGAAAGTAGCCCTTGGTGCAGGCATTTCTCGTTGCAGTAGCGACGATCGCCGTCTCGCTTTCCGCCAAAAAGAATTCGGGTATTGCAGTACGCGCACGAAGCCATTCAATCTCTTTCAGTGTTGTTATCGCGCCTGATTAAACCAAAGATCGCTTCTGGTCACTCACTTAAATTGAGCGGCGATGATTTGTGTGTCAAATGCGCCTAACTCTTGGGAGTGAAGGCATGTGGAGTTTGTTTTTCATCAAGAGGTCAAAACGAACTCAAGGGGTTTGAATGGATTGAGAGCGGCATGGTGCCCAAGCGAGGCGCGGGCGCAGGCCCGCGCTTTCACCCAGGTCAGTTGGTCGCAAAGCAGTACATCAGCCCGGCGCTGCCGCTTTGCTGGAGCTGCTCGATGCTGCAGCCGCGCGTGCCGTGCGATGAGTTCCACGAGGCATTGGCCACAGGGTCGGGGTTGGTGCCCTGGTGGTCGTGGTGGCCCACGATGGCGGAGCCGCCGTCGCTCTTGGTCCAGTTGCCGCAGGTGGTGTCTTTGCCGGGCTCGGGCACGGCCAGGGTGCCGTCAGGGCGCGAACCGGTGAGGATGTCGTGGCGGTTGACCTCATCGCCAAAGCCCGAGACGACTTCGCCCTTCTCGGTCAGTGAGGTGTCCTTGCCGACTTTGGCATTGGCGCTGTGCAGGTCGGCCACGCTGGTGGCAATGACCACGCCCTTGGCGTTGCGCCACGGCCCGTTGCCGATGCGGTCGCGCGCATTCACCGCAGGTTGTCCGTTCAGCGCAGCATTGCTCAGGTAGGCGTGCCATGTCTTGTTGCCTGCGCCCACGCTGGCGGCCAGCGACTGGCAGTAGCGGTCGGCCCCGGCCAGCCCGCCCAGGTCGCCACCCTTGCCAGGGTTGGTGCTGGTGATGAAAAAGCTCATGGGGTTGCCGCCCGACGCCCCCATGGCGCCGCAACCCACAATCAGTGCGGCAGCCGCAATGGCGGTGCTGGCGGAAAGAACCAAACGACGGGACATGGCAGGCTCCTGAGCAATAGTGGAGCGTGCAGGCTAACGCAACGGGGTGTGAGCGGCAATATGGGCAGTTCCGGGAACCGGGCTCGCCGCCGTGGCCTATGTCAGCTGCCTTGCTCGACGGCAAGCGAAAAGCGCGCGCTTTCGCCGCGCTGCGCAGCGTCGCGCGCCAGATAGACCTGCACGCGATAGCTAGCGCCTGGTTCGGTACGGAAGCTGCAGACGTTGGGAGTGGCGGTGCCCTGGCACGACGGATCTGCGGCGCCGTCCTGGGTGATCTTCATGCGGGTGTTGGGGTTGTCGGCATCGAGTCGGACGGTCAGCTGCCGATGGGGCCGGGTGTCCAGCCCGTATTGCGCAATGCCGTTGCCGGTGATCTGGCCGCTGTACGAGCTGCCGTTGACGCTGCTTGCGCTGGACTGTGCGCTGCTGCTGCTGGACTGGGCCATGGCGCTGCCTCCCAAGAGAAAACCCAGGAGGCCGGCCGCCGAGAGCATGGGGTGTAGGCTTTTCATGCAACTCTCCCGGGTGCGCAGGTCAGGATGGCACGCCGCCTTGCCGGGGCGGTGGGTGTCGACAGAAGAGAGATTACGCCGGTATGCGCGGCCGTGTCGATGGGCTGGCCGGTTCAGACCTAGACTTTTTCAGTTGCAGCGGAGGGTGGCATGCGCGGGCCCGGTATGGCCAGTGCAGTGACCTGCTAATCAGTTCGCAGTGATCGGCAGCCCTCGGCGAAGCAAACGATGCACGAAGCGATGGCAGTTGGCACAGAGACATTGCAGGTCTTCTAGCCGAGTTTGGTGGTTTTCAGGCATGTGACTCACCTGAACGCGTGCATGGTGAACCTCGATGCAGGCTTCGCCGTGTTCGGAGCCGAAAATCTCGACGGGGTCGGCCTGGCATCTTTCGCAGAATAGCCGGCCATGCTTCTTGATGAAGTCTGCCTTCTTTGCCAGGGCTGCAGCAGGTTTGCGTTCGCGGCCAATGTGCTGCCTTAGCAATTTGCCTCCTTCGGGATAGGTATCGAGAGATATCTCGTTCGTATCAGGATCATTTTCTATGTCTGCCGGCACCATCTCGCCTTTAGGAACGATGTGGTATCCGGCCTCCCGTAGCAGCCGGAAGCATGCCGAGCCCTCGCCGGCAGAAAAGTGTTTCGGCAAGATCTGTCGATGGAGTGCGCGCGCAAGAGCGAGGCCGAAGACTGCTTTCGGAGGAAGGCGCAAACCTTCGTCGGTAATGAGGTCGTAGTCGGTGGATTCTCCGAATTCGTGCAGCGCGCCGTTCAGTAGAGCCGCAATACTCGCAAAGATCAGATCGGGGGTAACCTGTCTCAGTAGTTCGGCCGGAAGGCGCTCGCGGCTGCGTTTGTCCGCGGGGGTATCCGGTACGACGGCGGCAGTGGTAAGCGCCTCTTCCAGAGCTTGCGCAGACGCGGGGGTCAACCGTCGTATCGCTCGCATTGCGTTGCGCTCGACTTTTCCAGGTGCGTGCCGATCCATCGCCACTTGGTCTGCACCGCCTTCGAAGCGCAGACTGGTGACCAGCTCGAGCGATAGCGCGCGAAACGCAAAACTGGTAGCCGAGCTGGCCTCGGGCCAAAGATATTCTTTGGCCTCCCAGGTCACTCCAGGAGGTCGACCCTCGGATGCAGTGGTGATCCGGTCTACCGTGAAGGCTCCAAGTAAGCGCAGGACGCCTCCTGCGATGTTTGTCACATATACACGGTCGCCGGGACTTATCTTGCCGATAAAGTCCGAGTTACCGGCTCCCAATAGTGGGTCACCAGGGACATAGCCATGCCAGCCTGTGGCACCCCAATAGATCGTGAATGCGTTCGCCATCTGCCTCTCTTTTCGCTCACGATCGTAACCGTCCCGGGTCAGCTTCTGGCTGAGGCAGCTGCGCATACCCTGCGGCATTTCGTGACCGGGGATGCTTGTCGTTAGCGCATCAGGGGAGGGGCTGAGTTAATCTTGAACAGAGGTGGCTGCAAGTGTCCTGCGGGATAGGGCGATTCGCACCCGAATCGCACGCAAGCCCGCAAAGCGCTGCGCGGCGCGGCGCCCGGGTGGGTTCAATTCCCGCTAGTCCATTGAGCTGACCCTTGCAATCCCGTTGCAGGGCATTGCGCAATGCAGGCAGGAGCAGGTCTTTACGCCGTCTTGATGTGGTCGCTCCCAATCTCTATCCGCTCTTGACGGGCGAATTTCTACATTTCCTCCATCGTTGGCAGAGCAATGACGTTCTGCGGGAGGAAATGAATGACCACCAACTGGATCGAGATCCTGGCCGCCGTCACGGCGCTAGGGCTGTTTGCCTATCTGGGCTATGCGCTGCTGCGCCCCGAAAATTTCTGAGGTGCTGCCATGCAAGTGCTGCAAGACCTTGTTTTCGTGAGCCTGACGGTCGCCTGCTTTGTCGGCCTGCTGGGCTTTGTACGTGCGCTGACGCGCATCTGAAAGGGAGCACATCATGTGGTTACCCTGGATGGAATTTGCCGCGGTGCTCGCGGTCCTGACGCTGCTGGCCATTCCCATGGGCCAGTGGCTGGCGCGCTGCTTTACCAGCGACCATCACACCTGGCTGGAGCGGCTCAGCTACCGCGCCTTGGGCGTGAACCCCGGCGAACACATGGGCTGGCAGCGCTATGGCGCGGCCCTGCTGCTGTCCAACGCGGCCATGATGCTGCTGGGCTATCTGATCCTGCGCCTGCAGGGCTGGCTGCCGCTGAATCCGCTGCAGATTGCGGCCCAGGCGCCCGATCTGGCCTTCAACACCGTGGCCTCGTTCGTCACCAATACCAACTGGCAGGCCTATGCGGGCGAGAGCAGTCTCACCAATGCCACGCAGATGGCGGTCATCACCTTTCTGATGTTTGCCGGTGCCACCACGGGCGTGGCGGCCGGCGCAGGATTTGTAAGAGGCCTGGCCCGTTCCAGCAGCAAGGACATCGGCAATTACTGGGTGGACTATGTGCGCGTGTTCTGGCGCGTGCTGCTGCCGCTGTCGTTTGTGCTGGCCCTGGTCTATGTCTGGCAGGGCATTCCGCAGACGCTGCATGCCGAGACCTGGGCCACCACGCTGGAAGGCGCGCGCCAGCAGCTGTTGACGGGGCCCGTGGCCAGCCTGGAAAGCATCAAGCACCTGGGCACCAATGGCGGCGGCTTCTTCAATGCGAATGCCGCCCACCCGTTCGAGAACCCCACGCCGCTGACCAATGTGCTGCACATTCTGGGCATGATGCTGATTCCGGCCAGTATGACCTATGCCTTCGGCTCCATGCTGCTGCGCCGTCGCCAGGGCTGGGTGCTGTATGGCGCCTGCATGGCGATGTTCATAGGCTTTCTGAGCCTGGTGTTCGTGGCGGAGCAGCAAGGCAGCGGCCTGCTGGTGCATGCGGGTGCCGACCAGCAGTGGAGCCTCACGCAGAGCGGCGGCAACATGGAAGGCAAGGAGCTGCGCTTCGGCATTGCCGATACCTCCTTGTTCGTGACGGCCACCACGGCGGCCACCACGGGTTCGGTCGATGCCATGCACGATTCGCTCACGCCGCTGGGCGGCATCACGCCGCTGGCGCTGATGATGCTCAACTGCGTGTTCGGCGGCGACGGCGTGGGCCTGATCAACCTGATCCAGTACGCCATCCTCACGGTCTTCCTTGCCGGCATGATGATAGGCCGCACGCCCGAGTTCCTGGGCAAGAAGATCGAGGTGCGAGAGATCAAGCTGGTCATGCTCTCGGTGCTGGCACAGCCGGCCAGCATGCTGGGCTTCACGGCGCTGGCCCTGCTCTGGCCGGACGCTTCCGCCAGCCTCAACAACCATGGCCCGCATGGCTTCTCCGAAATTCTCTATGCCTATGCCTCGGCCACGGCCAACAACGGCTCAGCCTTCGCGGGGCTGAACGCCAACACGCCGTTTTTCAACGTCACGCTGGGCCTGGCCATGATCGTGGGGCGCTTTCTCACGCTGCTGCCCATGCTGGCCGTGGCCGGCAGCATGGCGGCCAAGACCACGGTGCCTGCGGGCCCCGGCACTTTCCCCACGGCCTCGCCGCTGTTCATGGGTCTGCTCGTGTTCGTGGTGCTGGTGGTGGGCGGCCTCACCTTCCTGCCGGCGCTAGCCCTGGGGCCCATCGTCGAACACCTTCAAATGCTGGTCGGACAGCTCTATGCATGACACCCCCCCTGAGTCGCTTCGCGCCTTCCCCCCCGCTCTCGCATGGCTGGGCCATGCGGGCAGGGGGACGCAGCCCTCGCTGCGGGGCGGCCCTTGCTCGGCTGCCCTTACATGGAGGGCGCGTGTTTCAGGCGCTACGGGCGGTGCCAGGAATTACAGATAAATCCGTTGGAAGCAAGATCATGAAATCCTCTTCTCTTTCTATCTCCACTCCTGCGACTTTGGTGGCGGATGCCGAAGCATCTCCAGCCTCCTGGGGCAGCCTCGCGGCCAGCAGCGTGCGCGCGGCCGTGGCCGTGATGCTGGTGGCCGGCATTGCCTATCCGCTGGCGACCACCGGCGTGGCCCAGGCCCTGTTGCCGCATGCGGCCAACGGCAGCCTGATAGAGCGCAACGGCCAGGTCGTGGGCTCGGCCCTGATCGGCCAGCAGTTCGCGGGCCCCGCCTATTTTCACGGGCGGCCCAGCGCCACGACGGCGCCCGACCCCGCCAAGGAAGGCGCCAGCGTGGCTGCCCCCTATAACGCCGGCCTGTCCGGCGGCAGCAACCAGGGCGCCACGCACAAGGATCTGGCCGAGGCCGTGGCCGCCCGCGTGGCGCAGTACCGGGCCGACAACGGCCTGGCCGCCGATGCCCCGGTTCCGGTGGATGCGGTGACTGCTTCGGCCTCGGGGCTGGACCCGCATATCTCGGTGGCCAACGCCGTGCTGCAGCTGCCGCGTGTGGCTCGGGAGCGCAATCTGTCGCAAGAGCAGGTGCGGCATCTCGTGGAGCAGAACACGCAGGGGCGCACGCTGGGCCTGCTGGGCGAGCCGCGTGTGAACGTGCTGCAACTGAACCTGGCGCTGGATGCGCTGCAGTCCGCCGCAAAGGAGTAAGCCATGAACAGCCATAAAGTAAAGGCAGGCGCCAGCCTGTTCGAGCCTCGCCTGGTGCGCGAGGCCCTGCTTGACGCGGTGCGCAAGCTCTCGCCGCGCACGCAGTGGGCCAATCCCGTGATGTTCGTGGTCTATCTGGGCGCCATCCTGACCACGCTGCTGTGGTTGCAGGACCTGCGCGAGCCTGCGTCTGCCGCAGACAACGAAGGCGCAGGTTTTGCGCTGGCGATTGCGCTGTGGTTGTGGTTCACGGTGCTGTTTGCCAACTTCGCCGAAGCTCTGGCCGAAGGCCGCAGCCGCGCCCAGGCGGCCAGCCTGCGCAGCATGAAGCGCGATACCGTGGCCAAGGTGCTGTTGCAGCCGCATTTCGGCAGTTCCTGGATTCCAGAGCGCGCCAGCGATCTGCGCAAGGGCGTGGTCATCTTCGTGGAGGCCGGCGACACGATTGCGCTGGACGGCACGGTGATCGAGGGCGTGGCCTCGGTGGACGAAAGCGCCATCACCGGCGAATCGGCCCCCGTGATCCGCGAGGCGGGCGGCGACTTCTCCTCGGTCACCGGCGGCACACGGGTGCTGTCGGACTGGCTGGTGGTGGAGGTGACAGTGAACCCTGGCGAGTCCTTCCTGGACCGCATGATCTCCATGGTTGAATCGGCCAAGCGCCAGAAGACGCCCAACGAGCTGGCGTTGACCATTCTGCTGGTGGGCCTGACGCTGGTTTTCCTGATGGTCATCGTCACGCTGTGGCCGTTCTCGGCCTTTGCCGTGGGGCAGGCGGGCGCGGGTTCCGTGGTCGGTATTGCCGTGCTGGTGGCGCTGCTGGTGTGCCTGATTCCCACGACCATCGGAGGCCTGCTGTCGGCCATCGGCGTGGCCGGCATGAGCCGCATGATGCAGGCCAATGTGATCGCCACCTCGGGCCGCGCCGTGGAGGCTGCGGGCGACGTGGACGTGCTGCTGCTGGACAAGACCGGCACCATCACGCTGGGCAACCGCCAGGCCAGCGACTTCGTGCCGGCGCCCGGGGTGTCGGTGCAGCAGCTGGCCGAGGCTGCACAGCTGGCCTCGATTGCCGACGAGACGCCCGAGGGCCGCAGCGTGGTAGCCCTGGCCAGGGAGCGCCACGGTCTGGCCGAGCGTAGCGCCACCGAGCTGCAGGCCGAGTTCGTGCCCTTTACCGCGCAGACGCGCATGAGCGGCGTGGACCTGTCCACCCCCCAGGGGCAGCGCCATTTGCGCAAGGGGGCAGCCGATGCGGTGCGGCGCCATGTCGAGGCCCTGGGCGGGCAGTTCCCCGCCGCCGTATCGCAGGCGGTGGACAATGTCTCGCGCAAGGGCAGCACACCGCTGGTGGTGGCCGACGGAGCCCGCGTGCTGGGTACGATCGAGCTCAAGGATGTCGTCAAGCCCGGCATGCGCGAGCGCTTTGCCGAGCTGCGCCGCATGGGTATCAAGACCGTGATGATTACCGGCGACAACCCCTTGACGGCGGCGGCCATCGCCGCCGAGGCCGGTGTGGACGACTACCTGGCCGAGGCCACGCCCGAGGACAAGCTGCGCCTGATCCGCAGCCACCAGGCTGCGGGCCGCCTGGTGGCCATGACCGGCGACGGTACCAACGATGCCCCGGCCCTGGCCCAGGCCGACGTGGCCGTGGCCATGAACAGCGGCACCCAGGCAGCCAAGGAGGCCGGCAACATGGTGGACCTGGACAGCAACCCGACCAAGCTCATCGAGGTGGTGGAAACCGGCAAGCAGATGCTGATGACACGCGGTGCGCTGACCACCTTCAGCATCGCCAACGACGTGGCCAAGTATTTCGCCATCATTCCGGCCGCCTTCGTGGGTACCTATCCACAGCTGGCCTCGCTCAACGTGATGCAGCTGCACAGCGCCGACTCGGCCATCCTGAGCGCCGTGATCTTCAACGCACTGATCATCATCGCCCTCGTGCCCCTGGCCCTGCGCGGCGTGCGCTACCGCGCCGTGGGCGCGGCCGCGCTGCTGCGCCAGAACATGCTGATCTACGGCCTGGGCGGTCTCATCGTGCCGTTCGTGGGCATCAAGCTCATCGACATGTTCCTCACGGTTCTGGGCCTGGTTTGAGCGCTGCCGCTATGGCTCCGCTGGCAGGGGCTGTAGCGGGTGCTTGCCCTTTCTCCTCAGGCTTCTTCGGGCTGCCCCTGCAGAGAAGGGGAGTCCTGTCTCTCGTTTTCCCATCATGTGCAAATCTTTCCAAGAATCTTTCGTGGCTTCACGTGTGACTTCGCATGTATCTTCCCGCGTCCTGTCAGCGGCAGCGCTGCTGGCAACCTCTGGATTTCTGTTGCCGCACATCGCGGCAGCTCAGGAAAAACCGGACCGGGCCGCCATGCCTGAAGCAGTGCAGGTCAAGGCGCAGGCCGGTCTGCCCATCACCGGCAGCCTGAGCCTGCTGTCCGACTACCGCTTTCGCGGCATCTCGCAAACCTGGGGCGCCGCCGCCGTGCAGGGCGGGGTGGAGCTGGCGCTGCCGCGGGGCTTCTATCTGGGCACCTCGTTGACCAACGTGTCCACCCACAGCTATGGCCGCGGCGAAGGGCTGGAGAACGATATCTATGGCGGCTGGCGCGGCGACGTGGCGCCCGGCTGGCAGCTGGATGCCGGCCTGCTGCACTACCGCTACCCGGGCGCAAGGCTGGCAACGCCGGACGGCGGCAGCAAGCGCTTTGACACCACGGAAGCCTATCTGGGCGCCACGCATGGTGGCTTCAACATCAAATGGTCGCTGGCGCTGACGCCGTATTTCGGCCTGCGCGAGAGCACGGCCGGCTCGGCCTTTGCCACGGCGCTCGCACCGGCGGGCAGCAGCCGGGGCAGCCAGTACCTGGACCTGAACTACCAGCATCCGCTGGGCGGCTGGGCCACGCTGGGCGTGCATGGCGGCTATACCCTGGTGCGCAACTACGGCGAGGTTTCCTACGCCGACTGGCGTGTGTCCCTGGCCAAGACCTGGGGGGTGTGGACGGCATCGGCAGCCTGGGTGGGGACATCGGCCGATGCCCGCTACTACAGTGCAGCCAACAGCGAGGGGCGCCTGCGCAGCCTGGGGCGCAGCGGCCTGGTGCTGGGCCTGAGCGCGGGCTTCTGAGCCGTGCATCTGCCTTTTTCCCCACCCGCCAGTGATACGCTGATGACCCGATGCCCATGACCCATTCCCCACCGCTTGCCCCGCGCCCCGATCCCGACGCGCTGGTCGCCCAACTGCAGGCCGAGCAGCAGCTTGCCGCGCGCGGCAAGCTGCGCATTTACTTCGGCTCCAACGCCGGCGTAGGCAAGACCTATGCCATGCTGGCGGCTGCGCAGCGCGAACGCCAGGCAGGGCACGAAGTGCTGGTGGGCCTGGTGGAAACGCATGGCCGGGCCGAGACCGAGCAGCAGCTGCACGGCCTCGAACAGTTGCCGCGCCGGCATCTGCCCTACCAGGGGCGGCAACTGTCCGAGTTCGATCTCGATGCCGCGCTGCGGCGCCATCCCGAGATACTGCTGCTGGACGAACTGGCGCACAGCAATGTGCCGGGCGCCCGCCATCCCAAGCGTTGCCAGGATGTGGAGGAACTGCTGGCTGCCGGCATCAATGTCTGGACCACGCTCAATGTGCAGCACCTTGAAAGCCTCAACGATGTGGTGGGCGGCATCGTGGGCATCAAGGTACATGAAACCGTGCCAGACCGGATTTTCGACAACGCCGACGAAGTCATCGTGGTCGACATCCCGCCGGAGGAGCTGCTGAGGCGCCTCAAGGCGGGCAAGGTCTATCCGCTGGAGCAGGCCGAGCGCGCCTCGCACAATTTCTTCCGCCTGGGCAATCTGCTGGCGCTGCGCGAGCTGGCGCTGCGGCGCACGGCCGACCGTGTCGACGAGGATATGCGCGACTACCGGCGCGAGCGTTCCATCGGCGATGTCTGGCCTGCACGCGAGCGGCTGCTGGTGGGTGTGGGCGGCCACGCCGGCGACGATGCGCTGGTGCGTCAGGTCGCACGCCTGGCGCGGCGGCTGGAAGCCGACTGGATGGTGGTCTACGTGGATGCGCCCGAGCGCCAGCACCGGCCGCGCCGGGCGCAGGAGGGCGTGCTCAAGACCCTGGCCCTGGCCGCGCGCCTGGGGGCCGACACGGCCACGATTCCCGGCGCCAACGTGGCGCAGGCCCTGGTGGCCTTTGCGCGCGAGCGCAATGCCAGCCACCTGGTGCTGGCCCGCATGCCGCGCCGCGTGTCGCGCTGGCTGCCCTGGACGGCGGCCAGCCTGCCCGAGCAGATTGCGCGGCTGGACCCGGGGCTGGATGTACTGGTGCTGTCTCCGCCGTTGCCCAAGAATGAGAGCGCTGTGCGCAAGCCCATCGCGGATCGCAAGCCAATTGCATGGGTGGGCTATGTGGGTGCGACCCTGGCCTGCTTTGCCGCCACCGCAGTGGCCGAGCTGCTGCTGCAGGTGTTCGAGCCGGCCAACGTCGTCATGCTGTTCCTGCTGGTGGTCGTGCTCTCGGCCCTGCGCTGGGGGCGCGGACCCGGCGCATGGGCCGCCTTGCTGGCCGTGCTTTGCTTTGACTACTTTTTCGTGCCGCCGCGCGACTCCTTCTCGGTCAACGACACGCAATACCTGTTCACGTTCAGCCTGATGCTGGGCGTGGCGCTGGTCTGCGGCCAGCTCATGGCGCGGCTGCGCCACGAGGCGCGCGTGGCGGCCGAACGCGAGCGGCGCGCCGGGGCGCTGGCGCGGCTGGCACGCGACCTGTCGGGCGCACTCACGCAGGAGCAGGTGGCGCAAATTGCGCTGACCACGGTTTCGGGGGTGTTCGATGCGCAGGCGGGCCTGCAGCTGCCCGACGCCCAGGAGAACCTGCACGCCGTGGCCGGCAGCCAGGGCGTGATGGATGCCAGCATTGCGCGCTGGAGCATGGAGCACGGCCAGCCGGCCGGGCAGGGGACGGACACGCTGCCCGCATCGCCGGCCCTGTATGTGCCGCTGATGGCGCCGGTGCGCGTGCGCGGCGTGCTGGTGCTGCAGCTGCGCAAGCCCCGGCAGCTGGATGTGCCGGAGGAGCGCCGGCTGCTGGATGCCTGTGCCAGCCAGATTGCGCTGGCGCTGGAACGCGTGCACTTCGTCGAGGTGGCGCAGCAGACCCAGGTGGCCATGGAAGGCGAGCGGCTGCGCAACACCCTGCTGTCGGCCGTGTCGCACGATCTGCGCACACCGCTGACCGGCATCCTGGGCGCGGCCCAGGCGGCCCTGCCGCGGGTACCGGCGGGCCCGGCGGCGGACATGCTGGTGCAGATCCGCGATCAGGCACAGACGCTGCAGCAACTGGTGGACAATCTGCTGGCCATGGCGCGCCTGCAGCAGGGCGGTGTGCACCTCAAGCGCGAGTGGCTGCCCGTCGAGGAACTGGCGGGCAGCGCGCTGCGGCAGATGCACGACCGCCTGGCGGCACATGTGGTGCGCACCGATCTGCCCACCGGGCTGCCGCTGCTGCATGTGGATGCGGTACTGATGGAGCGCGTGCTGGTCAATCTGCTGGACAATGCCGCCAAGTACACTCCGCCCGGAACGACGCTGGTGCTGACCGGCCAGGTGCAGCACGGGCCCGACGGCGATGTCTGTCTGCTGACGCTGCAGGACGACGGCCCGGGCCTGCCCCGGCATCTGGATGCGGACATGCTGTTCGAGCCCTTCACCCGGGGTGTGGTCGAGTCCACGGTCTCCGGCATGGGCCTGGGGCTGACGCTGGCGCAGCGCATCGTCGAAGCCCATGGTGGGCGGCTGGAGGCCGCCTCGGCCCACCCCGGGCCGGGTACGATCTTCACCATCCGCCTGCCCGTTCCGGAACAACCCGCGCTGGATGACTGAACCGACTTTCCCATGACTGCCGCCCACCGCGTTTTACTGATCGAAGATGACCTGGCGATACGCCGCTTTGTCCGCCTGGCCCTGGAGGACGAAGGCTGGCAGGTGTTCGAGGCGGAGACGGCACGGCGCGGCCTGATCGAGGCGGCCAGCCGCCAGCCCGATGTGGTGGTGCTGGACCTGGGCCTGCCCGATGCCGACGGCAAGAGTGTGATTGCGGAACTGCGCAGCTGGAGCCCCTTGCCCGTGCTGGTGCTGTCGGCGCGGGACCGGGAGGAGGAAAAGGTCGCAGCCCTCGATGCCGGTGCCGACGACTACCTGACCAAGCCCTTTGGCGTGCCCGAGCTGCTGGCGCGGCTGCGCGTGCTGCTGCGCAGGCGCCAGCAGCTGCCGGCCGAGGCTGCGCCGTCCAGCCGCGCGCGCTTCGGCGAAGTGGTGGTCGATCTGGCCACGCACGAGGTGTGGCGGGGAGCGCAGGCCGTGCATCTCACCCCCATAGAGTTCCGCCTGCTGGCGGCGCTGATTGCCGGGCAGGGCCGGGTGCTGACGCACCGCCAGCTGCTGCTGCAGGTCTGGGGGCCGGAATATCTGGACCGGCCCCACTATCTGCGCGTGCACATGGCCAATCTGCGCCAGAAGATAGAGGCCGACCCGGCCCAGCCGCAGCATCTGCAGACCGAGCTGCAGGTGGGCTACCGGCTGGTGGGCCTGGCGCTGCAGGCGCAGTAGCCGATCCAAGGACCGTGCAGGCAGGCGCTAGAAGGCGCCGGATTCCGGTTTGACCCAAGTCAAGAATGCGCGCGGCGGGAGCAGGATTCCTCATCAACGCATGCGAAATGAATTAGATTGCTCTCCTCAACAAAAAACTTTCGCGGCTGCTTGCTGCAGCCGCTATTGAAAAATCACCCATCGGGAGAGGTAATGCGCAAATCCTTGGCGGCTCTTTTTCTGTCCCTGGCCTGTGGTGGGGCCGCACTGGCTGAAGGGGTGCCGGAGATCAGCCAGTCCGTGCTGAGAAGCGCACTGGCAGAAAAGCTCAAAGGCCATGGCATAGCCGATATCAAGAATCTGGAAGTGTTTGAAGACAAGAAGGAAAAGGGAGCCTTCCATATCTGCGGTGAAGTCAAGACGGATTCCAGCGAGGGGTATACGCCTTTTTTTGCCTTTATCGTTTCCATGGAAAAGTACGCCATCATGGATCTGTCCGCCGATTCGCCCAAGCTGTGCGCGATCAGCCGCAATGGCGGGCTTTGAGCGCCATCCCCGGCTCCCGCGCCAGCAGGGTGCGGCAGCGGCACGGTAAGTGGACTGCCGCAGCCTTTGCGGCAGCTGCGCGTCCCGGCGGAACTCTCCGGTCCGACGGTTTGCAGCCATGCGCAGACTCGGCTCAGCGGACAGGCATGCCGGGCAGGCGGAGTGCGCGTGCCGGATGAAGCAACGGTCGTTGCCCTCGGCGGTCCGCACCGATCTGCGCACCTGCCCGAGACTCAGAACATCATGCGCAGGCCCATGTCGAAGCCCAGGGCGCCAGCCGGCCGCATGCCGCCCGTGGTGACATAGGAGGGCTGGGGCATGATGATCGGGCTGCTCACGACCAGCGGCGTGGCGCCCATGATGCCGGGATTGTTCTGGCCGTTGCCCACGCTGATGCGCGAGATGGTGGTGTACAGCGCCGTGCGCTTGGACAGGTTGTGCACATAGCCCAGCGCCAGCTTGTTGACGGACGAGTCGCCCGTGCCCTGGCCGCTCCTGAACTGCACACGCGAATAGGAGGCGCGCACCATGTGGACCCCCACCGGAATGGTGATGCCGGCCAGGAGACCCTGGTAGCGGTCGCTGACGGAGGCGAGCGTGGCGGCGTCATGGCGCTCGTTGCGCACGTCGGACCATTCGCCGAGGACCTTGGCGGAGCCGAAATCGTAGCTTCCACCCAGGTTCAGCGACTTGATCTTTTCGGCGCTGGCGCCGGCATTGCCCAGCGTGCTCTCGCCGTAGGCCACGGCCACGTCGGTCGGGCCGCCGGCCCAGCCCAGGCGCGCGCCCGCATAGCGGCCGCGCTGGCTGGAGTTTTCCGCAAAGGCATACATGGCCTGGCCGTACACGCCGCCCAGGCCTGCGGGCAGGTGGTAGCCGATGGTATTGCTGGCGCGCAGATAGTTGTCGGTGCCGGCCGAGAGGCCGCCGCCCAGCAGCCGGTCCGTGAGGCTGCCCGTGGTCTGGGTGGCCAGCGCGCGGGCCGTGGCCAGATTGCTGTTGACCACGGCAATCAGGTTGAGCCCCACGCCGTTGGAGGTGAAGGGATCGAACGCCCAGTCGTTCAGGAAGGAGGGCGTGTGGTCGCGCCCCAGGCGCAGTTCGCCCAGCCGGCCCGAGAGGCTGACCGTGGAGCGGCGGCCGAAGTTCAGCGCGCCGCCCCCGGTGTCGTTGGTGACCGGGGCTTCCAGCCAAATGCCGGCCGCAAGGCCGCCGCCGAGGTCTTCCGTGGCGCGGATGCCGATGCGGCTGGCCAGATTGCCCGACGGCGACAGCGCCCAGGTGCTCTGCCGGACCGAGCGCGCGGGGCCTGCATCCCACGATTCGCTGCGCACGCTGTAGCGGCTGATGCTCGCGTCCATGACGCCGAACAGGGTGACCGAGGTTTGCGCGCAGGCAGTACCGGTGGCGAGCAGCGTGCAAAGGCTGAGGGAACAGAAGGCAAGGCGTTGCATGAATCATGTCTCCATTTCGTTATAGGTGACGCGGTGGGGTCCGCGTGACTGCACTCTAGGAAAGGAGCCGCGGCGCCCTTTGGCAATCCATGCCAGATGCTGTGCACTTCATGCCATCGGCGGGGGCAGCAACTCAGGGTTGCAACGGATTTGTCCCAACAAAGCAAGTTCATGTCCCGGTAAAGCAAATCAGCGGCGCGGTGGCTCCGGATACTGAGGGCGTGTTGACAATCTCCTCGCGCCGCAAAGCGACGGACCCGAAGGGGGACGCCATCGGGCGATTTCTTCGCGCCGGCTCGCGGCTTGCACCCTGGTGCAAGCCGCGAGCCGCCGCTTCGGACTCATCCCGATTGCGCTCCAGCCCGGCGGCGTGGAGACCGTCAACGTTCTGAAGCCAAGCCAACCAAGAACGGAGACATGGATATGAAGCGACGAACCCTGGCGCTGCTTGCGGGCTGCGCTCTGGCCTGCGGTGCGGCCTGGGCCGCCCAGCCGATCAAGCTCATCGTGCCCGCGCCGCCGGGCGGCACCATGGACATCGTGGCCCGCGTGGTGGGGCAGCAGCTGTCCAGCGACACCGGCCAGACCGTGGTGGTGGAGAACAAGCCCGGCGCGGGCGGCATGATCGGCATGCAGGCCCTGCTGTCGGCCCCTGCGGACGGGCAGACGCTGCTGGTCGGCGCGAGCAATCTGCTGGCCGAGATTCCCCACGTCATCAAGACCTCGTTCGACCCGCTCAAGGACGTCGTGCCCGTGGCCTCGTTCGCGCGTTCGGGCGTGGTGCTGGTGACGGCCGCCAGCTATCCCGCGCAGGATTTTCAGAGCCTGCTGGCGCAGCTCAAGACCCGCAAGGGCCAGACCAGCTTTGCCAGCTACAGCCCCGGAACCGTGTCGCAGTACGCGGGCCTGGTGCTCAGCGACAAGGCGGGCCTGGACATGCAGCACGTGGGCTACCCCGGTTCGCCGCCGGCGCTGCAGGCCGTGCTGGGCGGCCAGGTGGACGTGATGTTCGACGGCATGCTCACTTCGGTGCCCCTGATCAAGGCCGGCAAGCTGCGGGCCTATGCCTTCTCGGGGCCGCAGCGCTCGCGCCACCTGCCCAATGTGCCGACCACGACCGAGCTGGGCTATCCCGACCTGCAGTTCCGGGGCTGGGTGGGCCTGATCGCCCCGGCCAGGCTGCCTGCCGACGTGCTGGCCCGCCTGCACATCGCCATCGAGAAAGTGGCCAAGGCGCCCGCGGTGCAGCAAAAGCTCTCCGACGTGGGCCTGGAGCCCGAGGTCATCACCGATACGGCCGCGCTGCAGCGCGAAACCCGGGCCATGTCCGAGCGCAACGCCGGCATCGTCAAGAAATACGGCATCACCGTGAACTGAGAGCGTGTTCGCGATCTCCTCGCAGGTGTACAGGCGCGGAGCCGGGCGGTCTGCTTTGTTGCAAATCCTCGCAATAGCACAGCTATTGCTGCGGTTCGCGCCTGGCAGCCCATCCCGATCCACATCCTGCACTCCTTCACGATAGATCGTGAACACGCCCTGAACCCCGCACAGGAGACAAGGGCCATGCACATCCGACAACTCACCCCGGCCATAGGCGCCGAAATCTCGGGAATCCACCTGGGAGAAGCCGCGCGCAGCGCGGAGCGGTTCGCGGAGATCCGCTCCGCGCTGCTCAAGCACCGCGTGCTGTTCTTCCGCGGCCAGGACATCACGCGCGCCGAGCACGTGGCTTTCGCGCGCTGCTTCGGTCCGCTCGAAGACCATCCCGTGGTCGGCAGCGACCCCGACCACCCCGGCCTGGTGCGCATCTACCGCAGCGACAACCCGCACAGCTACGAGAACGTCTACCACTGCGACGGCCTGTGGCGCCCGAACCCGGCCATGGGGGCGGTGCTGCGCTGCATCGAGTGCCCGGAGATCGGCGGCGACACGATCTGGGTGAACATGGTCAAGGCTTACGAAGAACTGCCGCAGTACATCAAGGACCAGATCGCCCCCCTGCGCGCCAAGGCCAGCATCGAGCACAGCTTCGGCGCGGTGATGACGCCCGAGGCGCGCGCCAGGCTGGTGGCCGAACACCCCGCCGCCGAGCACCCCGTGGTGCGCACCCACCCCGAGACGGGCGAGAAGGTGCTGTTCGTGGGCGCGGGCTTCACCTCGCACTTCGTCAACTGGAGCACGCCCGACAACGTGCGCCACGGCATCGACAAATCGCCCGGCGCGTCGCTGCTGCTCAACTACCTGACCAGCCGCGCCAGCATCCCTGAATACCAGGTGCGCTGGTCGTGGAAGCCGGGCGACATCGTGGTCTGGGACAACCGCAGCACCCAGCACTATGCCTGCAACGACTACTTCCCCGCGCCGCGCAAGATGGAGCGCGCGGGGATCGTCGGCGACATTCCGTACTGATCAAAAACCATAGCTTGCAGCGCTTGTAAGACGGGCGCTAGAGGCCTATTTCATTCAAATATTCTCTTTGGAGCGCAGCCATGAACTTCCTCGACGGCCACCTGTTCCCCGAAAACCAGCAGCCCCTGATCATCACCGCCGCACCCTATGCGCCGGGCTGGCTGCCATCCGACTTTCCCGAAGACATTCCGGTCACCATGGAAGAGCAGATCCAGAAGGCCGTGGACTGCTACAACGCGGGTGCGACGGTGCTGCACCTGCATGTGCGCGAACTGGACGGCAAGGGCAGCAAGCGCCTGTCCAAGTTCAACGAGCTGATCGCCGGCGTGCGCAAGGCCGTGCCGGAAATGATCATCCAGGTGGGCGGCTCCATCAGCTTCGCCCCCGAGAACGAGGGGGCGGCCGCCAAGTGGCTCAGCGACGACACGCGCCACATGCTGGCCGAGCTGGAGCCCGTGCCCGACCAGGTGACGGTGACCGTGAACACCTCGCAGATGAACGTGACCGAACAGGCCGAGGATGCGGACTTCAAAGGCACCTCGCGCGAGATCCCGGCCATTTTCAACGCCTACAAGGAAATGACCGTGCCCTCGCAGCCCGGCTGGGTCGAGGAGCACATCCGCCGCCTGACCAAGGCCGGCATCCAGAGCGCCTTCCAGTGCTACAACATCAACAGCTTCGAGTCGGTCGAGCGGCTGATGCGCAAGGGCGTGTACATGGGCCCGCTGGTGATGAACTGGGTGGCCATCGGCGGCGGCATGGACGCGCCCAGCATCTACAGCCTGGCCAACTTCGTGCGCGCCGTGCCCGACGGCGCGGTGCTGACGGTGGAGAGCAACGTGCGCAACGTGCTGCCCGTGAACATGTGGGGCATCGCCGCCGGTCTGCACGTGCGCTGCGGCACCGAGGACTGCCTGTGGAACCAGAAGCGCAGCGCCAAGGCCAGCACGGTGTCGCAGATCGAGCAGCTGGTGCGCATCTCCGAGGAGTTCGGCCGCCCCATCGCCACCGCCAAGGAGGCGCGCGAGATCAGCCAGATCGGCGTGTTCTACGACACGGTGGAAGAAAGCCTGGCCGCCAACGGCTTCGCGCCCAACCGCAACGGCGGCAACCAGGGCTTTCTGCGCAAGGTTTTCACGGCCTGACCGCCATGACGCAGGCAGCAACGCTTTCGGTCGAAGTGTGGTTCGACCTGGTCTGCCCCTGGTGCTGGATAGGCAAGCACCACCTGGACCAGGCCGTGCAGTGCCTGCGCCGGACCGACCCCGGCCTGCAGGTGCAGACCACCTGGCATTCCGTGCAGCTGATTGCGCAGGTGCCGCCGCAGGGATTGCCCTTCGATGCCTTCTACGAGCAGCGCCTGGGCAGCCGCGAGGCGGTGCTGGCGCGCCGGGCGCAGGTGCAGGACGCCGCCCGCCGCGCGGGCGCGCCCATCGACTATACGCGCATCACCGTCTTCCCGAACACCGCCGATGCGCATCGCCTGCTGGCCGCCGGTCGGGCGCAACTGGCGGCCGATGCCTTCGACGCCTTGCTCGCGCGGCTGTTCGAGGGCTATTTCACGCGCGGCGAAAACCTGGGCGATGCGGATGTGCTGGCGGCCATCGCGGCCGAACAGGGTGTCGATCCGGCCGGCCCTTTTGCCCAGGAAGAACCGGCAATGGAAGCTGCCGCGCAGGGCGTACCCTTCTTCGTGTTCAACCGCGCCTATGCGCTGTCCGGCGCCCAGCCGGCCGACGTGCTATGGAGCGCCATGCGCCGGGTGATCGGCCGGGGGATCGCCCTGTCCGGCCAAGGCAATCGCATCTAAATCAGCCCTTTTTGCCGGTTTTAGAGACAGAGGCCGGGGCGAGTCCCGGTCTCTGCCGCCGGCGGCACACACGGAAGTACGCCCAGACACTGCCTTGTTTTTACTGAAAATTTAGATGCGATTGCCCTTCCTGTCCGGCCCGCTGTCTGCGCCAGTCTGAGACGCTGGCGCCGAAGCTGGCCCGGAACCAGTGGCAAAAGCTGCTGGGTATGGAAAAGCCCAGCAGGCTGGCCACTTCGCCCAGGGGCAGATTGCTTTCCTGCAGATGGCGCAGCGCCAGCTCGGTACGGATGCGGTTGAGCAGCTCCGAAAAGCTCTGCCCTTCGGCGCTCAGGTGCCGGTGCAGCGTGCGCCGGTCCACGCCCAGGTGCCGCGCCACCTGCTGGGCCGTGCAGCGGCCACCGGGCAGCAAGGCCACGATCAGCTCCGTGCAGGCGGCCTGCATGCCTTCGGTGCGGCGGTCCAGTGCGGTCTCGAGGTAGTCGCGCGCAAAGCGCGCCACGCCGGGGTCGCCCTGCGTGCGCAGCAGCTGCAGATCGGCCAGCGAGCAGACCATGCCGTTCCAGGCCTGGTCGAACAGGGGCGAAAGGCCAAAAAAGGCGCGGTGCGCGGCCAGGTCCGCCGGCGCCCGGTGCATGAAGCTCACCTGCAGCGGCCTCCACTGCGGGCCTATCAGCTCGCGCAGGATGCGGAACATCATGGCGACCGTCAGCTCCATGGACTGGCGGGTCGCCAGGCCCGCAATCGGCATCAGCTCCTGGCGGATGAGCACATTGGCGCCGGCGTCCTCTATGCGCACGATCATGCCGGCGCTGAGCAGCTTCAGGTAGCGGCACAGGCTGTCCAGCGCCTGGCGCGGCGTGGGCTCGTCCTTGAGCACCAGGCTGATGGGGCCCAGGTCGGAAAAGCTGCGCCGCGCCGCCAGCCGCAGCGCAAAGTCCTCCACGCCCGTGGTGCGGGCCGCGGTTTCCAGCAGCACGCGCACGCTGTGGATGGGGATGCGGGTTTCCGGGTTGTCCAGCAGGCGTGCCGACAGCCCGGCCGCGCGCAGCAGGGTGGACGGATCATGGCCCAGCGAGCGCATCAGGTCGGCATAGCCGCCAAGGCTGGCGCTTCGGATCAGACGGCTGCTGCTCGGTGGCATACCCATGGTGCGGCCTCCTTGCATTCCTTCATCAATGCGGCCAGCGCAGCAACGCCAGGGCCAGCCCGGCCAGAAAGACCGTCTCGCCTACCATCAGCACCACGGGCCTGAGCCCCACGGTGGCCAGCTCGCGCAGCTGGGTCTTCATGCCGATGGCGGCCATGGCCGCCACCAGCAACCAGCCGGAGAGGCCGCTGCCCGCCTGGGCCAGGGCCTTGGGCAGCCAGCCCGTGCTGTTGAGCGCCACCAGCGCCGCGAAGCCGACGGTGAACCAGGGCAGCAGCGGGGGGCGGGGACCGTCGCCGGCACGGCCCGTGGCGCGCGTGAAGGCCACGGCGAATAGGATGACCGGCAGCAGCGTGGCCACGCGCATCAGCTTGACCAGCGTGGCCGTGTCGCCGACTTGCTGGGACATGCCGTAGCCCGCGCCCACCACCTGGGCCACGTCATGGATGGTGGCGCCCAGGAAAATGCCGGCCGTCTGCGTGTCCAGCCCCAGGGAGCGTGCCAGCATGGGGTAGAGAATCATGGTAAAGGTGGACAGGGCCGAAACGCCCACCACGGTGAACAGCGTGGCCCGCTCCTTGAGCGGGTGCGGCGGCAGCGCCGCCGACAGCGCCAGGGCCGCCGAGGCGCCGCAGATGGCCGTGGCGCCGCCGCTGAGCAGGCCGAACAGGATGTTGAAGCCCATCAGCCTGGCCACGATCATCGACAGCCCGATGGTCAGCACCAGCGACACGGCGACCACCAGCACCGGCTGCCAGCCCAGCGACACCACCTGCGCGCCCGTGATGCGCAGGCCCAGCAGCGCCACGCCCCAGCGCAGCAGCTGGCGCGCGGTGAACTCTATGCCGGGCTTGCATGGCCCCTGGCCGGACAGGAAGTTCATCGCCATGCCCAGCATCAGCGCGAACAGCATCACGGGTGCGCCGTAGTGCTGCGACAGAAAGGACGCGGCGGCAGCGACCACGGCGCAGGCGATCACGCCGGGAAACAGCGCGCGGCTGCGGGCAATGGCATGGTTCATGGGGTCTGCTTCCGGAGGGATGTATTGCAGGCGCCGGCGGCTTCCTCGGCCCGGACCTGGTCGCGGGTGCGCTGTACGTCGGCTTCATAGCTGCGCGCGGCGACCAGAAAGCACAGCGCGGCCAGTACCGAGAACGCGGGCATGGCTGCCATGGCCCGGGGCAGGGTCCATGCGTCCGACAGCATGCCGGCAATGAAGGGGCCGGCTGCCAGGCCGAACAGATTGAGGAAGAAGGCCAGTACCGCGCTGCCGGTGGCGCGTATGCCAGGGTGAATGACGTCGATCACGATGGCCACGACGGGGCCGGTGGAGCAGGTCATGAGCAGGCCCCCTGCAGCGATCCAGGCCAGCTGCTGGTGGTGCGACAACGCCCTGCCGGGTGCGGCGAACGCCGGTATCAGCACGGCCATGGACAGCAGGCACAGCAGGGCCAGGACAAGGAGCTTGCCGCGCTGGCGCCGGCGGCCGGCTCGGTCCACCAGTGCGCCCGTGAGCACGGCGCCAGCCGCGCCGCACAGCACGACCAGCGCGGCGTTGACCGCAGCCTGTGCCGGCGCCAGGCCCTGGGCGCGGTTCAGGTAGCTGGGCAGCCAGGCCCAGACTGTGGACAGCACGATGACCTGGGCCGAGCCGCCCAGGCTCACCCAGAGCATGGTGGGCGAGCGCGCCAGCGCCGCCGCGATGGCGCGGGCCATGCTGGCGGGGGTCTGCGTCGCCCGGTCCAGCCGCGGGGTGAGCTGCACGGTGCGGTAGTCGCGTACGAAGATGTAGAGCAGGGACAAGGCCAGCCCGGGCACGCCGACCACGCCGAAGGCGGCCTGCCAGCCCCAGTGGCTGGCGATGACACCGCCCAGCATCACGCCCAGCACCGAGCCCAGCGAGCCCACGGAGAAGAAGACCGCCATCAGCGTGCCGCGCATGCGGGCCGGAAAGTGGCTGGCGATCAGCGCCGAGCCCACCGAGCCATAGCCGGCCTCGCCCGCCCCGACGACGGCGCGCGCTGCCAGCAACTGGCCGTAGCTGCGCGTGAACATGCAGGAGATGCAGGCCAGGCTCCACAGCATGGCCATGAGGAAAATGCTTTTGACGCGGCTGTGCCGGTCCGCCCACAGCGCAATGGGCATGGCGCCCACGGCCACGGTGATCGAGACCGCCGACACCAGCGAGCCCAGCTGCTTATCCGACAGCCCCCAGGCCTGCTTGAGGTGGGGGAACAGCGAGACGATGACCTGGCGGTCGATGTAGTCGACCATCATCAGCGCCACGGTCATGATCAGCGCGAACCAGGCCGGGCCCCGCCCGAACAGGTAGCCGTCGGGGTTGGGGCGGCCGGGGTCGGCCATTTGCAAATCCATTGCCATGGCGCTTGTCTCCGGTGTTTGTGCGGCGCTGCTCTGGCGGCAGCGTTTACGCGGGTGTCAGCAAATGGTCGCGGTAGGCTTCGCGCAGCAGGTTCTTCTGCATCTTGCCGGTGCCGCCGAGCGGAATCTGGTCGACGAACAACACGTCGTCCGGGGTCCACCACTTGGCTACCCGGCCGGCGAAGAAGGCCAGCAGTTCGTCGCGCGACAGTTCGTGGCCGGGCCTTTTCACGACCACGAGCAGCGGCCGCTCGTCCCATTTCGGGTGGCGCACGCCGATGCAGGCCGCCATGGCCACGGCAGGGTGGGCCATGGCGATGTTCTCGATGTCGATGGAGCTGATCCATTCGCCGCCGGACTTGATCACGTCCTTGCTGCGGTCGGTGATGTGCATGAAGCCGTCGGCGTCGATGGTCGCCACGTCGCCGGTCGGGAACCAGCCGTCCACCAGCGGGCTCGCGCCTTCGCCGCGGAAGTAGCCGCTCGCGATCCAGGGACCGCGCACCATGAGTTCGCCCGGCGTGCGGCCGTCCTGCGGCAGACGCTGGCCCGCGGCATCGACGATCTTCATTTCCACGCCGAACACGGCGCGCCCCTGCTTGGCCTGCAGGGCCTGGCGCTGCGAGGCCTCCAGTGCCGCCTGGCGCGGCGTGAGCCGGCTTACGCTGCCCAGCGGGCTGGTCTCGGTCATGCCCCAGGCGTGGATGACCTGCACATCGTGCTGCTGCTGGAAGGCCTCGATCATGGCCGGCGGGCAGGCCGAGCCGCCGATGATAGTGCGGCGCATGCTGCCAAAGCGCAGGCCGTGGCCCTGCACATGGGCCAGCAGCCCCTGCCAGACAGTGGGCACGCCGGCGGAGACCGTGACGCCTTCGGCCTCGAACAGCTCGTAGAGCGATTTGCCGTCGAGCCAGGGGCCGGGAAACACCAGCTTGGCGCCGACCATGGCCGCGATGTACGGAATGCCCCAGGCATTCACATGGAACATGGGCACCACGGGCAGCACGGTGTCGTGGCTGGAGTAGTTGAGCGCATCGGGCAGGGCCGCGGCATAGGCATGCAGCAGCGTGGAGCGGTGGCTGTAGAGCACGCCCTTGGGGTTGCCCGTGGTGCCCGAGGTATAGCACAGCGAGGAGGCGCTGCGCTCGTCCAGGTCGGGCCAGTCGAAGCGGTCGGTCTGCGCGGCCAGCAGGTCCTCGTAGCACAGCAGGCCGGGAAGGGCGGTGGAGACCGGCATGTGCTCCCGGTCCGTCATGGCGACGAAGGCCCGGATGGTGGAGGCGCGCGAGGCGATGGCCTCGACCAGCGGCAGGAAGGTGAGGTCGAAGAACAGGATCCGGTCCTCGGCATGGTCGGCGATCCAGGCCACCTGGTCCGCATGCAGGCGCGGGTTGATGGTGTGCAGCACGGCGCCCGAACCCGAGACGGCGTAGTACAGCTCCATGTGGCGGTAGCCGTTCCAGGCCAGCGTGGCCACGCGCTCGCCCCGGGCGATGCCGCGCGCCGCCAGCGCATTGGCCAGCCGGCGCGCGCGCCGGCCCATGTCGCCATAGGTGTAGCGGTGCACATCGCCTTCGACGCGGCGCGACACGATCTCGCGCTCCGCATGCTGCTGCTGCGCATGGGTGAGCAGGCCGGAGATCAGCAGCGGCCTATCCATCATCAAGCCATTCATCGCAAGCCTCCGGATCAGGGCACGAGCACGGTGGAGCCGGTGGTCTTGCGCGATTCGAGCGCGCGGTGCGCCTCGGCTGCGTCTGCCAGGGCAAAGGTCTGCTGGGGCTCGCTGACGATGTCGCCGGCCAGCACGTGGTCGAACAGTTCCCTGGCCATGTCCAGCATGTGGGCGCGCGGGTGGATGTAGTGCACCATGGCGGGCCGCGTCATCCAGATCGAACCCTTTTGCGCGAGCAGCTGAGAATCCACCACCACCGAGCCCGAGGAGGTGCCGTTGCTCACGAAGTGGCCGCGCGGCTGCAGGCAGTCGAGCGAGTCCATCAGCGTGTCCTTGCCCACCGAGTCGTAGACCACGGGCACGCCCTTTCCGTCGGTGATTTCCTTGACGCGCTCGACGATGTTCTCGCGCGAGGTCACGATGGTGTGGGCGCAGCCGTTGGCCTTGGCGATCTCGGCCTTCTCGTCGGTGCTCACGGTGCCTATCATGGTGACGCCCAGGGCGCGCGCCCACTGGCAGGCGATCAGGCCCACGCCGCCGGCTGCCGCGTGGTAGAGGATGGTTTCGCCGCCCTTGAGCGGATAGACCTGGCGGAACAGGTACTGCGCCGTCATGCCCTTCATCATCAGGGTGGCTGCGGTGCGGTCGCTGATGCCGTCGGGCAGGGGGATCAGCACTTCGGCCGGCATCACGCGGGCCTGCGAGTACGCGCCCTGGGGGCCGATCAGGTAGCCCACGCGGTCGCCGGGCTGGAGGTAGTCCACGCCGGGACCCACGGCCTCGACCACGCCGACGGCGTCCGAGCCCAGGCCGGAGCCAGCGCCTTCCGGCAGGGCCAGCGGATAGCGGCCGGTGCGGAAATAGATATCGATGAAGTTGAGCGCGATATAGCTGTGACGCACGCGCGCCTGGCCCGGTCCGGGCTCGCCCACGGCGACGTCCTCGTACTTCAGGACTTCGGGGCCGCCGGTTTCGTAAAAGCGTATGGCTTTGACCATGGTGTCTGTCTCCTTGATGTCGTGTTCTCAGGCCGAGAGTTCGGCAATGAATTCATGCGCGCGCGGCCATTCGCCGTAGCCCGATGCGGGGTTGAGGTGGCCCACTTCGCCCAGGTCCACCAGGCGGCTTCCCCAGGCGCTCGCCATCTGCTCCACCTGGGCAAAGCGCGCCAGCGGATCGTTGCGGCTGGCCGCGACGATGCTGGGAAAGGGCAGGGCCTGCAGGGGCACGGGCAGCCAGCCGCCGTCCTTCAGCGCCTGCAGCGGCGGATAGCCCTCGGGCATGGGGCGGTCCAGTTCGGGCGGCGTGGCCAGCAGCGCGCCCTTGACGGGACGGCTGGTCTGCGCGGCCCAGTGCGCCACCATGGGGCAGCCACCGCTGTGCGCCACGATCACGAGGGGGCCGGAGATGGCCCGGGCTGCCTGCTCGATGGCCTGCACGCGCGCCGCGCGGTCCAGCCCTGCGCCGCTGCGGCCCATGGGCGGCACGGTATGCACGCGCGGCAGCTGCGCCGCCAGCAGCGTCTGCCAGTGGGTCTCCACATGGTCGCGCAGGCCCGGGACGATGAGAACAGTCGCCTGCATGTCAGTTGAGCTTGATGCCGAAGGTCTTGACGATCTCGGCGTTGCGCTCGAACTCGGCGCGCAGATCGGCTGCCAGCTGTTCCTGCGTGCGCTTTTCCTGGATCATTTCAAAGCCTGTGCCCGCATAGCGTTCGCGCACGGCCGGCAGGGCGTTGACCCTGGCCAGCACGGTGTACATCTTCTCCATCAGCGGGCGCGGTGTGCTGGCGGAGGCGAAGACGCCGGCCCAGTTGCTGAAGTCGATTTCCGGGTAGCCCAGCTCGGCCATGGTCGGTACGTTGGGGTAGTCGGGCAGGCGGCTCTTGTAGGCCACGCCCAGCAGCTTGATCTTGCCGCTGGGTATCAGCGGCTTGGAGGTGACTGATCCGTCGAACATCAGCGGTATCTGGTTGCCCATGACCTGGGCCAGTGCGGGCGCCGAGCCCGGAAACGCCACATGCTCCATGTCGAGCTGGGCCTTCCTGTTGAGGATGGCGCCCGCATATTGCGAGGCCGTTCCCTGGCTGTAGGAGGCGAAGGAGATCTTGCCCGGGTTGGCCTTCACGTAGGCGATGGCCTCCCTGGCATCCCTGGCCGGGAATTGCGGCGAGGCGACGAACAGCATCACCGAGCGCGCCATCTGGGCCACGGGCTTGACGTCCTTCATGGGGTCGAAGCCCACCTTGAGCACATGCGGCACCTCGGTCAGGATATTGGTGACCGTGACCAGCAGGGTGCTGCCGTCGGCAGGCTGGGCCAGCATGTACTTGACGGCGATGGCTCCGCCGGCGCCGGGCCGGTTCTCGACGATGACAGGCTGCTTGATCTCCTGCGCGAGCTGGTCGCTGATGATGCGCGCGAAGACGTCGATGGTGCCGCCCGGCGGGGCGGGCACGATGAGCTTGACCGGCTTGTCGGAGAAGGCCAGCGCGCTGCCGGCCTGCAGCGCCGCAGCCAGCGCGATGGGCAGGAGAGATGCAATGCGTTTCATCGCGCGCTCCCGTTTCAGGCAACCTTGCGCAGAAAGCCTTGCTGGCCGCCGTTGCGGTTGGGCGCAAAGCCGTTCTTTTCCAGTGTCTCTTCCACGGTATCGTAGAACACGCCGATCTGGCAGATTTCGCGCGCCTGCCGGGGCGTGGCGATGGGGCGGCTGCATTCCTTGGCAATGCGCACCAGCTGCTCGATCTGCTCCACCGTGCCCATCTTGCGGGTACGCGTCTGGTTCCAGAGATTGTCCTCGGTGCCGCAGCGCACGTGCAGGCCCATGGCAATGCCCATGATGTTGACCGGCAGCACGTTGAGTACCGAGCTTTCCACCGTCAGCACGGCGCCGTCGGGCACGGCGCGCACGAAGTTGGCCAGGCTGTAGATGCTGGGTGCGTCCATGCCGCCGCCGATGGCCACCCAGTTGAGCACCAGCGGGCCCTTGTAGATGCCGCGGCGCATCAACCGCTCGACCGACTCGAAGCTGTTGATGTTGTAGCACTGGAAGGCGCTCTGGATGCCGGCGGCCGACAGGCGGCGGATATGCTCCTCGGCCCATCCTGGCTGGGCCGGCACGGTCATTTCCTTGTAGGCGTTGAACACGGCCGGGTCTTCCATCGAGGTGCCCTGGATGTCACGCGCATCGAACTGCTCGAGGATGTTCATCTGCGAGGTGTTGATGGTCACCGTCACCTGGTCGGGCTTGGGATCGAGTTCGGCCAGCATGTGGCGCGTGTCGTCGGAAAGCCACTTGGCGGCGGCGCCTTCGGTCTCGGGCGCGAAGCTGATCGAGCCGCCCACCTGGATGATCATCTCGGGCACGCGCTCGCGCACGCCGGCGATCAGTTCATTGAACTTCGAGAGGCGCTTGCTGCCCTTGCCGTCGAGCTCGCGCACATGCAGGTGCAGCACCTGGGCGCCGGCGTTGTAGCAGTCCACGGCCTTCTGGATCTGCTCCTCCATGGTCACGGCGATTTCTCCGGGGAAATCGGACGGCAGCCACGAAGGCGCGTAGGGTGCGGCGGTGATGATCAGGGGCTGCTGGTTTTCTGGGAACAGGTGGCCGTCGAGGAAGTTCATGGTTGTCTCCGTGAATAGGTGCAGAAAGGGCTCAGAACGTAGGCGTGCCGATGATTCCGGCGCGCTCCATCTTGCGGTGGCAGGGCGGGTAGTCCATCACCGCATAGTGCTGCGTGGCGCGGTTGTCCCAGATGGCCACGCTGCCCGGCTTCCAGCGCCAGCGCACCTGGTATTCGGGAATGGCGGCCTGGCTGATCAGGTACTGCAGCAGGTCAGCCGCGCCGCGCGTGAAGTCCTGTCCCACCCGCACATTGGCCGGGGTGTGGAAGTTGGTGAAGTGGGTGGTGAAACCGTTGACGAACAGCACTTTCTCGCCGGTCTCGGGGTGAGTACGCACCACGGGGTGCTCCGCGTCCGGGAACTGGGCCCTGAGGGCCAGGCGCTTTTCGGTGGGCATGGCCGCGCCGAAGGTGCATTCGATGCTGTGGCGGGCGCGCAGCGGATCGATCAGGTCCTTGATCGTCCGGGGCAGCCGCTCATAGGCCAGGGCCATGTTGGCCCACATGGTGTCGCCGCCTACGGGCGGGCACTCCACGCAGCGCAGCACGGCGCCCATGGCCGGGGCCTCGCGCCAGGTGCCATCGCAGTGCCAGGAATTCTCGTAGCGGTCGTTGGGTTGATCGGGGTTCTTGTAGATGCGCACCAGGCCGGGATGTTCGGGGTCGCTGCCGGCCACCGGATGGTCTTCGAGCTCGCCGAAGCGGCGTGCAAAGGCCACGTGCTCGGCGCGCGTGATCTCCTGGTCGCGCAGGAACAGGACCTTGTGCCGGAGCAGGGCGGCCTTGATCTCCGCAAAGAGGGCATCGTCGCGGGCTGCGTCGGCCAGGCTGACGCCCATGAGTTCTGCACCGATGGCGCAGGTAAGGGGCTCTATGCGCATAGTTGTCTCCTATCGCTGTTGTATGTCCGGACTGTTGTGTTCCAGGTCGTCCGGTGGGCCTACTGTAGAAAGAGCAGGGCCTTTCATGCTTTGCATTTCATGCCAGCCGTTTTGTATTTCATGCCAGAATGACCGCCCAGGCAGGAGGGCAGCAATGGTCACTTTGGTGCGTGCGGCGGCTTTGACGCATTTCCCCGAGGTCTTGCGGGAGCTTGGCGGCGATCCCGAAACGGCGCTGCGCCAGGCCGGCCTGCGCCCGGCCATGCTCCGGGAGCAGGATCAGCTGATCGATGTCTCGATGGCCTCGCGCCTGCTGGAGGATGCAGCAGCCTCTACGGGCTGCGAGTCCTTCGGGCTGCGCATGGCGCAGTCCCGCCAGCTGTCCAATTTCGGCGTGATCAGCCTGCTGCTGCTGCACCAGCCGACCCTGCGCCATGTGATCACCACGCTGATAGCGCATGTCCACCTGCTCAATGAATCGCTGCTGATTCACATGGAGGATGCCGGCAGCGTCGTGATCCTGCGCGAGGATTTCGTGTCGCCCGATCCCATGCGCCAATCCATCGAGCTGGCCATAGGCGTGCTGTTTCGCATGTGCGAGGCCCTGCTCAAGGACCGCTGGATGCCCCAGCGCGTCTGTTTCAGCCATGCGGCGCCCGCAGATCCCAGCCTGCACAAGCGGCTGTTTCGCTGCCGCGTGGAGTTCGACGCCGAGTTCAACGGCATCGTCTGCCGCGCCAAAGACCTGGACGAACCCAATCCCCTTGCCGACCCCGTGCTGGTCCGCTATGCCAAGACCGTGGTGGAGACGACGCTCAAGGGAAAGCAGGCGTCCACGGGCCAGCAGGTGCGCAAGGCCATTTATCTCATGCTGCCCTCGGGCAATGCCACCTGTCTTTGCGTGGCCCAGGGATTGGGGCGCAGCATGCGCACGCTGCAGCGCGAGCTCGATGGCGAGGGCCTGAGCTTCACCGGTCTGCTGGAAGAGGTGCGTCACGATCTGGCCCGGCGCTATGTAGTCAACCCGCACTACAGCATCGGCCAGATTGCGGCCATGCTCGGCTACAGCAGCCACAGCGCGTTTACACGCTGGTTCGGCGCGCGCTTTGGCTGTGCACCGGAGGTGTGGCGTGCGCGCCAGGCGGGCGCTGCCTAGGTATAGGCCCCAAGGCCGGGTGGGATAACCTGGACGACCGGGCCGTTCCCGCGAGGCGATGGCATCGTCATGGTCTGGACGCTGGTACTGCGCAACAATGGCTTGTTACGCAGTACACCGCGTGCACCCAATTTCCGACGCATGGTCGATTCTTGCTCAATGTCCGAAACACCCCCCGAGAAAAAAGACGTGGGCGCCGTCACGCTCTCCTGGCCTGTGCGCTGTCTCTTGACAGTTTTTGCAGTGGTTTGCCTGGTTCTGGGGTTGATAGGTGCCGTGGTTCCCGGCATGCCCACGACGGTATTCATCCTGATGGCTGCCTGGGCAGCAGTGCGCAGTTCCCCGAAACTCCACGGCTGGCTTTATGCTCACCCCACGTTCGGCCCCATGCTGCGCAACTGGGATGCCGGAGGCTTGGTAAGCCGTCGCGTGAAATGGACTGCGACGGCCAGCATGGCTCTCAGCGCAGTGCTGGTGTTCTACCTGGCCAAGAAGCTATGGCTGGCCGCGCTGGCAGTGGGCATCATGGCCTGCGTGCTCCTTTGGCTGTGGCTTCGGCCTGAGCCCGCGGAATGAGGTGCAGATTCCCATTCGTTGGTGATGCCATGCGCTTTTCCTTGGCGTTCTTCGTCGCCACTGCGGCGTTGGCCGTTGTGCGGTCGTTCCAGGAGGCGGTTGCAGCAGTGCATGGAAGCACGATATCGCCCATCTTGCGGGTGGTTGGCGTAGCAGGTTGCTTGGGACGGTACTCATCGGCAGGATCTTGAAAAAGGCTTTTATCCGACAATGACCCCCAGCCCGCTGGTGCCGGCCGCGACTGCGGTGGCCCTGGTCAGTGGCACCAATCCACCGAGCTTTCTGGCGCCTGGGCGGAGATGGGGGATATCCGCGTGTCCTCGAGCAATGCGCTCCGTTGCGCACGGGCAGCGAATGGAAGAATTCGTACTCATGATTTCGTCCCATGGGGCTGCCATGCAGGGTTGAGGCGCTTTCCCGGCAAGCGGCCCGGGAACCACGCCGAGCCATCGCATACGTCTGCTGAATGGGAGAAATGGCCTGCTGAAGCGTGGGCAATCTGCATGCTGCTCGAAGCCGGGGCGCTTCTCTATCCGGTAGTTGGACTGTTGCCGAGGCTAGAGGCTCCTGGACAGAGCGGAGCGGACAATTCTTCAGAACAGGGCAATGGGCGGCGACTCGCTGTCCGGAAACAGCCATGCGTGGCGCGGCTCGCGGTAAAACGGACCCGAGCCGGTGAACTCGGAAAATGCGGGCAGGTTCAGATACGGCGGCGCGTAGGCCAGGCAGGGCAGCTTGCGGCCGAGCTGCGCGACCCGCAAGGCAGGGTGGATGTGGCCGTGGATATTGAGCCTGAAGTCCGGTGCCTGCTCTATGACGGGTTCGTGCGTCAGGAGCACCTGCTGGCGCTGCAGGCGTTCGTGCACGGCGTCCAGAAGCAGCGCCTCGGATTTCAGGTGGGCATCGTGGTTGCCGCGCGTGAGTATGAAGCGGGTCGTCGCGTTGGCATGGCGCAAGGCCTGCCAGAGTTCCATGGTTTCCTCGCCCAGGAAGCGGCCATGCACGAAGTCTCCCAGAATGACCAGCTCCCGGGGCCGCCACTGCCGCAGAACGCGGTGCAGGCGCTGCAAGTCCTGGCGCTGCACCGCATGCGGCACGGCAATGCCGTGGCGCCGGAAGATGTCGCTCTTGCCCAGGTGCAGGTCGGCGATGACCAGCAGGCTTTCATCGGGCCAGAACAGGGCGCGCTCGGCCAGGATGAGCAGCCGGATCCCTGCGATGTCGGCGGCCACCGGCGCCGCAGGCGGTGCGAGGGGCGGATCGGCGGGATAGATGTCCGGAAATGGCATGTGGTGGGTCATTGCCTGCCTTGCGCCGCCGGCTTGGCGTGCTTGTCAAGGTGCTTGCCGGGGCTTTTCGCGGCCCTGCGTCCGGCCGCGCCGGTTTCCGCGTCCCGCTCCTGCTGTTCGCACATGCGGCGCACGCGGTCATTCCATGTCTCGTTGCTCACGTGTCCGCGAAAGCTTTCCGCGGAAAGCCCGAAGGAAAACGGCGTGTGCCTTGCGGGATGCTTCAGCATGATCTCGCAACGCTCCATGTGGGCGAGCACCCGTTCCATGGTGGGCAGATGCAGCTCCTGCTCCAGGGCCTCCTGCCGGGCCTGGCGCAGCAGCAGGTGCTCGGGGTCATATTTGCTCAGTACGTCGAACAGCAGGCCGGCGGAGACCTGGAGCTGCCGATTGCTGGCGCGGCTTTTTTTTGCCCGGCACGCGCGTTTGAACCAGTCCGGCAATCTGTGCCACCTCCTTGAAGCGCTTGCGCGCCAGTTCGCCGAAGTTCACCGCGGTCCGCAGGTCGTCGTTCAGATCCCCGGTCCTGAAGATCTCCCGCCAGTCCACATCCTGCGCCGATATGGGAAGGGCGGGCTGAATCATCAGGCCTATTTCGTTGCACGCCCAGGAGAAGGTGTTGGCGTGCAGCTGGGCCAGGCGCGTCGCGATCAGCACGGCCAGGCCTTCATGCGCGACCCGGCCCGCAAAAGGATAGAAGAACAAGGGGCGTGCCTTGCCGTCCTGCTGCGTCCCTACCTGCTCGATGAGCAGCTGCCCCTCGTCGGGAACCAGGGAGCGCTGGGCCTGCAGGCTGAGGATGGGCACGAGCCACTGAAGCTCGCGCGTGGGCGGGACCTCGCCCTGCGCGCTGGAGCGCGCAGCCTCGTACATGAGCTTTTGCATGCGCGCTCCCAGCCGGGAGGACATGGGCATCAGCGAGCCCGACCAGGTGGCCGTGTGTGCGCCGGCCCCGGCGCTTCTTCTAACCCATGCGGTCTGGTTTTCCAGGCGGATGAGCTGCAGGCTGCGGCCCGCGAAATTGAACACGTCGCCCCGGTTCAGGCGCGCAATGAAGGACTCGTCGACCGTGCCCAGCCTTGCGCCGCGCAGGTACTGGACGCTGACGGCGCCGTGTGCCGTGATGGTGCCTATGCCCATGCGGTGCATGCGCGAGACGGCGGCATTGGCCGGCGTGCAAAAGCCCTGGCTGCATTGCAGGCGCTCGTACTGCGGGTACTGGACCAGCGAGTCGCTGCCGTGCTCGAGAAAGGCAAGGACGGAATTCCACTGCGCCGGGCTCAATTCGCGGAAGGCGGCGGTGCGGCGGACTTCGTCGTACAGCTGCCGCGCGTCAAAGCCTCCCGCCAGAGCCATGCTCATCGCATGCTGGCTCAGCACATCGAAGCACAGCGACAGCGGCTCGCGGTTCTCGTAGATCTGCGCCTGCGCGAGTTCGCGCACGGCTGCGAACTCGGCCAGCTCCAGGGCCTGGGTGGCGACGGCATCCACATGCACGGCCGTGCCCGGGCGGTGCCTGGCCCGGCCCGCGCGCTGCACCATGCGGGCGACCGAGCGCGCGCCGCCGACCTGTATGACCCTGTCCACGGCCGGAAAGTCCACCCCCAGATCCAGGCTGCTGGTGGCCACGACGCAGCGCAGCGTTCCCGCGCGCAGCCGCTGTTCCACGTCCAGGCGCACCTGCTGGTCCAGTGACCCGTGATGGATGGCCAGCGTGGCGGCGTCTTCGGCCCAGATGCTGGCCAGCGCGGTGTGCCACAGCTCGGCCTGCGCGCGCGTATTGGTGAACACGATGCTGCTGCGCGTGCCGAAGACCAGCTTCGCGACTTCGCCCAGATTGGCCAGGCCCAGGTGCCCTGCCCAGGGCAGGCGCGTGTGCAGCGGCGGCGCAATGGTGTGCAGGTGAAAGGGCTTGGGCCGCGCATCCTGTATGAGTTCGGGCCGGGCGCCGCTCCAGGCGCTGAGCAGCACATCGCCGGCCTGCCGGAGATTGCCGATGGTGGCCGACAGCGCCCATACCCGGGCTTGCGGCGCGAGCGCCTGGATGCGCGCCAGATTGAGCTGCAGCAGCACGCCGCGCTTGCTGGGCAGCAGCTCGTGCCATTCATCCACGATGATGCAGCGCAAGTCCATGAACTGCGCATGGCTGCGCTCGTGGCTGAGCAGGATGGCCAGGGACTCGGGCGTGATCACCAGCAGCTGGGCCTTGCCTGTGTCGCTCAGGCGCTTGTCGCGCGCGCCGGCATCGCCGGTGCGCATGGCGACCTGCCAATGCGGCAGCATGGCCGCGACGGGCTGCGTGATCCGTTCCCGCGTGTCGCTGGCCAGGGCCCGCAGGGGGGTGATCCAGAGCATGCGAAAGCCTTGCACGGCCGCAGTGCGGGGCGTCTGTTCCTCGGCCATGGCCTGGATCAGCGGCCCGCCCAGCGCGGCCAGGGTCTTGCCCCGGCCCGTGGGGGCCGAGATCAGGCCGCTCTTGCCCGCGGCATACGCCCGCCAGGCCTGTTGCTGGAACACTGCGGGCGCTATGCCCTGGCTGCCTAGCCATTCGCGCCATCGCCAGCCCGCGCGCTGCAGGGCCCGCGCGCTGGGCGGATTCGGACGGCCAGGTGGGGCCGCGGAAGGGCGGCTTTCGCGCCTATTCATCGCAAAGCTCCAGCAAGGCGCTCAAATGGTCGGCGTCGCGCGCCGTCTTGTCTTCGCGCCAGCGCAGGATGCGCGGAAAGCGCACCGCCACGCCCGACTTGTGGCGCGTGGAGCGGTTCACGCCTTCGAAGGCGATCTCGAAGACCAGCGCGGGCGTGACCGAGCGCACGGGGCCGAAGCGCTCCAGCGTGTGGCTGCGTATCCATTTGTCCAGCCGCAGGATTTCGGCATCGGTCAGGCCCGAATAGGCCTTGGCCACGGGCACCAGCGTGTCCTCCTTCCAGACCGCGAAGGTGTAGTCGGTGTGCAGCGTGCTTCTGCGGCCGCTGCCGCTTTGCGCGTAGATGAGCACGGCGTCGATCGTGAAGGCGTCGACCTTCCACTTCCACCAGTCGCCCCGCCGCCGCCCCTGGCGGTAGGGCGAGGACAGGGACTTGAGCATCAGGCCCTCGGCCTGAAGCTGCGGGGCCTTCTCCCTCAGGGCGGGAAGCTCCTCCCAGTTGTCGAAGTCCACCCGGGGCGACAGGCCGAGGGCGGGCGAGCGGGCCTGCTCGAGCAGCCGGGCCAGCTGCGCCCGGCGCTCGCGCAACGGTTTCTCGCGCAGGTCCTGGCCATCGAGCTCCAGGAGATCGTAGAACAGAATGCGGGCCGGCACGGTCTGCAGCAGGCGTGCCGAAGGCTTGCGCTTTTGAATGCGGCTTTGCAGGGCCACAAAGCCGCGGGGCCGCTGCAGCTCGTGGTCCCAGGCCAGCAGCTCGCCATCGAGCACCAGGTCTGCAGGCAGCCGGGAGGCGGCTTCCTCCAGTTCGGGAAAACGCCCGTCCAGCCGCTCCTCGCCCCGCGACCAGAGGTAGGGTGCATGCCCCTTGCGGTGGACCAGCTGCACGCGAATGCCGTCCCACTTCCACTCCACCAGCCAGTCGCGCGGATCGCCCAGCTCCGCGGGCTCCTGCGCAAGCGGCGAAGCCAGGTAGAACGGATAGGGCTTGTCGCGCAACTGGGCATTGGTGCCCGCGTTCATCAGGGCCTCGAAGGCCTGCGCGCTGGGCTGCCATTCGCCCACCATTCGATGGGCCATGTCGGCCGGCGAGATGCCGGCCAGCGGCGCAAGACTGTTTTGCAGCGTGCGCCTGGAGACGCCTGCGCGCAAGGAACCGGTGAGCAGCTTGTTGAACACGAACCGGGATGGCGTGTCCAGCTGCTGCCAGGCGGCCTGTATCGCCAGCTTGCGGCTGGTGGCGTCGAGCGGCACCAGGGGCAGGAGGAACAGCTGTGTCCATTCGTCAAGGCGGCTGTCGTTGTCGGGAACCCGGAAGGCGAATTCCATCGGAGCCTGGCCTGCAGGGGGCAGCACCGGCTGCGGGATGGGCGGCTCTTGAGTCTCCGGGGCACCGGCCCGGCCGGCGCCACGCTTTTGCCAGGCGGCGACCAGCAAGGCCAGCGTCTCCGCCAGGTCTCCCACCTGGCGGTAGCTGTCGTCCACCAGCCAAGCCGGCCATTGGGTGAGCTCGCTGGCCCACTCGCGCAGTTCGGTCGTCTTGGCGATGCGGTTCTTTCCGGTGTTCACCTTGCCGCCGCCCAGCACATACACGGCCCAGCTGGCCTCGGCCGCGTCAACGCTGGAGAAATAGTGCTGCAGGGCGAGCTCGCGGTCGCGCGTGCCCGCAGCCTCGTCCAGTGCCTGGTACAGCTGCACGAAACGGTTCATTCCACCGCCTCTTCCTCGTCGCCATAGGCAGTCCTGAGCCGCTCGGCGCGGATGCCGCGCTCCTGCAGGTAGGGAATCAGGGCGTCCGTGTTTCCGTGCGTGGCGATGACGCGCCGCGCGCCGCTCTGGTCGATGGTGTCGATCAGGTCCTGCCAGTCGGCGTGGTCCGAGATCACGAAGCCGCGCTGCACATTGCGCCGGCGGCGGTTGCCGCGCAGCTGCATCCAGCCCGAGGCCAGGGCCTGCTCGAAGCTGCGAAAGCGCCGGCACCATGCCGAATCCTGCGCCGAGGGAGGCGCGAGCACGAGGCGGCCCGCGAAGTCCGTGTCCGGCGGCACCTCGCTCACCAGCTCCGTGGGCGCCAGCGTGATGCCGGCCTGCCGGTAGACCTCGACGCCGCGCGCTATCGCACCATGCAGGAGCACGGGCGCATCGAGCCGTCCGTCCAGGCCCGCGAGCACGCGCTGCGATTTTCCCAGGCTGTACGCATACAGGATGGCGGCCTTGCCTTGCTCGCGGCAATGGGCTATCCAGTGCAGCACCCGCTGCACCTCCTGCATGGTGGAAGGCCATGCGTACACGGGATAGGCGAAGGTCGCCTCGCAGATCAGGCTGTCGCAGCGCACCTGCTCGAAGGGCTCGCAGGTCGGATCGGGCTCCCGCTTGAAGTCGCCCGTGAAGACCCAGACTTCGCCGGCGCGTTCGACCCGTACCTGGGCCGAGCCCAGGATGTGCCCGGCCGGATGCAGGGATACCTGAACCTCGCCCATGCGGATGGGGGTGCCGAAGGGCAGAGGCCTGATGTTCTGCTCACCCAGACGCCAGCGCAAGATGGGCTCGGTGGTGGGGCTGCAGATGTACTCGCCCATGCCGTCATGCGCGTGGTCCGAATGTCCGTGCGTGACAAAAGTGCGGTGAACCGGCTTCCACGCGTCGATGTAGAAGTCGCCGGCCTCGCAGTACAGGCCCTTGTCCGTCAATACGATCAAGTCCTGGCGCGTGCCGTTGGCAGACTCATGTGTAGCGAGCATGGAAGGATTCTGCAAAACAGGCGCTAAGGCATGCGTCAGTCTTCACCGACTTGAACTGCCGTCAAAAGAGGGGGACAGCCGAATGGACACATCGTGATAGGCCCGGAATCGGTTGCATACCTCGAGCTTTGTGGAGATTTCCTTGCCTCCCCATGGGCTCGACACGAGGCGCCATGAATGAGCGGGATACCTCGAAGGGTTCAGGGCCGGGACGGTCGAGCAGATCAAGCGCCTATGGCGATGCCTGGCGTGTCGGCCAGCCCGTTATCGGCAGATGCCAGTGCTGCCGATGTAAGCATGCACTCGCTATTGCAAGGTCTTGGCCCATTTCTTGCGTAGCAGCTGGGCCGAGGCGCTGGCGCGGCGCTTGCGTTCTTTTTCGAGCCAATGCCCCATCTTTGCCGGCTTGCTGTTCTTGGAGGGCCACAGCAACGGGTTTTCGCGCAGGAGTTTTTCGCTGGCCACGACATCATTCAATTCACCGAGCGACTTCAAGGTCTGCCTGAGGCGACGCAGCGTTTTTCGTTGATCGCCGGACAAGGCCGGGGCCAGAAGCTCCAACAGGCAGCGGGCCTTCTTGCCGGCCTTTCTGACATCGTGAAATGCCGCCAGGTCCGGCTTCTTGGCTGCCAATGCCTGTTGGAGTCTTTTACGCAGCAGCTTTTCGGCTTTGGCAACGCGAATCTCTGCAAAGGCTTTAAGGGTTTCTTTTTGCTGTCCCGCAGCCACAGAGGTGGAGGCCTGCCGCAGGATTTCCTGCAGCAGCGGCTGCAGGGCGGAAGGTGACAGCTGGTCCTTGACGTCTTCCACGGCGGCTTGGCGAGCCGCCGATATCTGGGAAGCGGGCAGAGCTGTGTCTTTCATGCGCAGGTTCAGCAATGCGAGCAGGATGTCATGGTCGCGAACACGGCCGGCGGCGCCCGCGACGGATTGGAAGATGCTTCTCTGCCGGGCATATTCTCTTGCGTCCATCATGGGGCGATAGAACCACCATAGCGACTGCAGGCTGCGCATCGACACGCGCAGCTGATGAAAGCCTTCGGCGCAAGGCTCGCTGGCAATTTCCCGGGCCTGCGCGATCACCGATTCCGCAAGGGGTGACGCAAGTTCCAGGAAGAAGGCTGCGGCGCCGGCTTCGCTTCGTCTTGTGGTTCTGGCCATGTGCGTTCCTGAACTCCACTGACAGGCAATCAGGCGGATGGCGGCACAGGGCGCAGCTAGGCGGGGCGGTGCACCAGGACCGGAATGTTGCTGTTGACCAGAACGCGCTGGGTTTCGCTGCCCAGCAAAATGCCGGTGATGCCCTTGCGGCCGTGGGATGCCATGCAGATCAGGTCGCACCGGCTGTCCCGGGCCTCCTTGACGATGGCTTGGTGGACCGAGACATTGGTCACCCGCACGGTTCTGCAGGGCACGCCCTGTTCCCTGGCTAGGTTTTCCGCGAACTGCAGGACCCTGTCGGCTTCCAGCTGCGCGCTTTTCTCGAATTCGGCAGCGTTGCACGTCAGCAGCGCGTCCGCACCGTAGATCATGACCGCATAGTCAGGCATTACATGCAGCGCGGTCACCTGGGCGCCTTGTTCCTTGGCGAGCTGGATGCCTGAACGAAGTGCGGCCTGCGAGAGTTTCGAGCCGTCCGTAGGAATAAGCACATGTTTGAACATAGCTGGCCTCCTGGGGTGATGCAGAGGGCGTGATCGCCCGCTGCGCCGAATATCGGTAAGCGAATATTCCTACTGCGCCGCGCGGCCTGCAATGCCCTGGCTGCAAATTGCCGCTGTTTCTTGATGAATGTCAAGGTGGGCGGGCCTGGCTGCATCCAGCAGCCTAAGCCTGCGCCTGCTGGGGTGCTGCGGCCCAAGCAGCCCTGGAGACGATCTGCGGGCCAACGGTCGATGCGCCGTTATAGCCACCGTTGGCTCTTTCTTCGTGGGATGCGTTGAGGAGCTGGAAGGCCAGGTAGGCAATGCCCGCTGCGCAGAACAGCAACAAAAGCATTTTCCAACCAGATTCGGGCATGGGGTACTCCTTGCGTCAGATCGATATCTGGATATCCGGATTTTCGCGCACTCAAAGCCCCATGGGTGCAGCCTGTCTTCGTTTTCCGCGGCTTGCGCGCTTTGCTACCATCCGCCCCGATTCATTGGGAGGGATATGAAAAAGTCGACGTATCAGGCAATCGTGGTCGGTTCCGTGGCATTGCCGATTGTGGGGATGGTCGCCGAGATGGCATTCGCCCTCATTCCCGAGCCGCTGGAGGCATTTGTCGCCGGCCTCTGGTGGGACACGGAGATGAGCGTGATGGACTGGGTCTATCTCCTCGCCCTGATTGCTCTCTTCATGCTGGGTATGGCCTCCTGGTACGGGCTGCTGCGTACCAGAAGCTGGGGCCCCCGGTTTTCCTTGTGGATGGGTGCTGCAACGTGGGGCTTTCTCTGCTTTGCACCGCCGCTGGCGATGTCCGGCCTGGGCTACTCGACCGCCACACTGGGTAGCGCCCTGTATGGGGTGGCGCTTGCGCTGCCGTACTGCTCGCCTCAGGTGCGGGAGATGTTCTGGCCTGCAAGAGCCTGAGCGTGATATTCCCCGGGGCGCCCAGATGCTCTGCAGAGCAGTTGGCATAGCTGGCAATATTCGGCGCCTGCCGGCATGCCAGGAACAAAGGCTGCCGCGATCCGCTGCCTCATGAAAAGCCATGTTGCTTGGTTGGCCGGGCGGGAGGTGCTTGAATGGCATGTCTACCACTGTCAACTGCGAGCAGAAAAATGCGTTTACCAAGAAGCTCTTTTTTGCGGATCGCCACTTTTGCAGCGATCACGGCAGGCACGGCAATCGCCGTGTCCGGCTGTGCCGTCTCCGTGCCCGTCGGCGTCAAGCCTATCGCCGGTTTTGATGCCAGGCGATATATGGGCACATGGTATGAGCTGGCCCGCATCGATCACCGGTTCGAGAAGGGGCTGACACGGACATCGGCGCACTACACGCTGAACGACGACGGGACGGTCAAGGTGGTCAATCGCGGCTTCGATGTCTCCAGGCAGGAATGGCGCGAGTCCGAGGGCAGGGCGCGCTTTCTGGGCGATCCTTCCATTGCGGCGCTCAAGGTGTCATTCTTCGGGCCGTTCTATGGCGGCTATAACGTGGTGAGCCTGGACGACGGCTACCAGACCGCCCTGGTCGTCGGCAGCAGCCCGGAGTATTTCTGGCTGCTGTCGCGCAGCAAGCAGATCCCCGCGGACAAGCTCAAGGCTTTGCTGGAAAAGGCGCAGGACCTGGGGATCGATCTGAGGCGTGTCCTGCTGGTCGAGCAGGAATAGGCTTGGTATCCGTCTTTCGGGGCTTGCGTCCTGCCCCGGCGAGCGACTGCTCCACGCATTGAGTTCAAGAGGTCCGGTGCTGACAGGACGCATGAAAATGCGGCCGCATGGCCGGTACCTGACAGGAGGCATGCGCTGCCACCTGCGGCACGCGAACACTGATCCTGGTGGCGTGGGGATAGCGCCGCATCGCATCGGCGGCTGCGGCGCAGGTGCTGGGGAACAGGGCTGAATAGCAGGCTCCGGCGACCTTGATGATGCAGTACCTCATGTCCAGGGCCTTTCATGGTGGGTGAACGGTTTCCTTGAGTATCGGCATGTTTGTTTCTAAATGAAACAAAAAAATGATGCATCAGTACTTCTGCCGGGAACGGACAGGCATGCAGGGCCGACTCCAGGAAAAAGGCCCGCGAGCGCATGCTGCGGGCCTTTTGTAAAGAGCCGGTGCCACTACAGGCACGCCTGGGAATGAAAAATAGTGGAGGGAGCCCCAAGCCCGGCGTAAAACGGTACAAGCCACCGCGATGGAGAGGGGGCTCTGCCTGGGCAGATGCTTCCACATGATCTATCGGCCTGTATTCGTCGATTGTAAATCATGATGTTACCAAAACATACAAAAATGAGAGCCTCTAGGGGTCCGTATGTGCGTGGCTACATGTATTGGGACAGGTCACTCCCTCTTCGGTGCGGAAGTACAGAGCGCCAAGCTGTGACAACCTGACTACTCTGCCTGTCCCGGCGTTGTCCGGAACCGCGTTCATGGTGCTGCCGGCTGCCTGCCTGGCGCCGGAGCTTGCCCGGGGTAAGGCAGGCGCGGAGCAAGGTAACAAATGAACAAGCTGCGGCAGGCGCCCTCTGCATAAACTGTCCATGTTCAGACGGAAAGGACTGTTATGAAAACGCTGCTTGCCTTTTCAGCCGTGGCAATGCTTTTGTCCGGTTGCGTGGGCTACGGACCTGATCGCGGCTATGGCTACCAGGAAGCTTATGGCTACCGCGATGGATATCGGTACCGGGACAGAGACCTTGCGGACCGCTATCGCCAGGATCGCCGCTTCGATGAGCGCGGCCGTGGCCGGACAACGAACAATGACCGGGGCACCAAGGATCCCCGTTTCGACGACAGCGGCCGCGGCTGGTCCACCAACGGCGAGCGTGGCAATCAGGATCCACGGTTTGACGACAGTGGCCGGGGATGGAAGCCCGACGGCTCCGGTTACCAGAGGTGACCTCCCTCGGAGAAGCCCAAGGCCGCTGACAAGAACCCGCGTCGGCGGGTTTGTGCTTTATCTGTGCAAGTGCCTGATGGGTGGTTCAGGCCATATCCAGCAGGGGCAGCATTTCGTTCAGCCGGCCCATTGCGTTCTCGCCTTCCAGGGCGGAGAGCTCCTGCAGTATTTCTTCGTCTTCCACCATGGCATAGGCCATGGACCAGTTGGCGAACAGGCGTCGGTTGCCGGTGTTTTGGCGGTATTGGGGATTGAACTCGCAATGCCGGGAATCGGCGGCGATGCGCTGGATCAGAGCGTCCAGAGAGGCTTTCGGCCCCTCGATGTATTGGCAGAAACGCTCGCCGTCAAATATCAGCACGCCAGTGATGTGATTTTCCGAATTGAAAGCCCGTGCGGTTTTGACGATGTCTGCAACGCAGTCGATGCCCGCATCCGATGCGAGCCTGCTGGTGTAGAGAAATGCCTCGGTGGGACTGCTTTGCATGAATATCCATTTCCTGATGGGTTGCTCTGAAGTGACCGGGCAACCCTACCATGCAATATCACTTTCATTCTTGCTCCATGATGACGAGGCAAAACCGCAATATCCGATTGCGCATGCAGTGCTGGACTGAAGCCGGAAAAAACTTCGTTATGCACCGTGCTGACGCAGGACACCGTCCTGCAATGCCCGGGGCCGCCACCTGTCGTTGAAACCCATGGCCGGCAGAGCCGAGCCCGGTGCGTATCCGGAATTCCCGAGCGGTATGAATCAGCCGATGCCGGCATCGAATATCAGGTCGCGAATACCGTGGCGGACGAGAAATCCCTGGTGTTCGAAATGCAGGTACGGATTGCCTGGATGCGCGCGGAGGGCATTTGTCGCCATGTGCTGATGCAGTTCGATGCCCAGGCAAAGGTCTGCCTTTGGCAAGAGGTTGATTGGCCAAAACGGGCAGGAATCGCCAGATGGCATCCATGCAGGCGTCGAAAGATTGCTCCTGAAAAAAGAGCGACTGGCGCCTGACTACAGGGCACTACAAAGTGCTTTCATTTTGAAACTCGCATGCTGACTGCGGTAGCTGCTATGGAAAAAACGCGTCGCTACACAAAAAGGACTGCAAGGCCATGGTGACCTGGTGGAGCCGCACAGTGCAGGAGCAGCAAAGCGAAGGACGGCATGGGCTATTGCGTAAACAGGTGTTTGCGTGCTGCAGGGCGGGTACGCCAGCCTGGTTACAAGTCCAACATCTCGGGATGGGGATGTAACAGCCTTGCGCTCTAGACTGCATCCGTGTTCAACAGCCCAGGAGCTATTACATGACGAAGTTTTCTCTGCGTTCCATTCCAGCGGTGATGGTGCTTGCCACGGCGGTGGTCGGCGGTATGGCGGCCCACGCAGCAGGTGTGGGCGTAGGTCTTGGTGCCGGAGCCGATACGGGTGTGAATGTCGGGGGAGTCGGTGTCAGCATCGGCGCCAATGCCGGCATCCAGGGCGATACCCGGGCGCGTGCCATGGAGCAAAGCGGCGGCGGTGCGGCTGCGGAAACTCGCGGCGCAGCTGCGGTGGCGCCGGGCGCGGCAGTCGATGGCATCGGTTCTGGAGCCGCCGGTGCCGCTTCCGCGACCGGCCATGCGGCAGCAAGCGCCGGCCACAAGGCGGCGGGTGCCGTGCAGCGCGGCCAGGCCCAGCTGCGAAGTTCTGCCAATTCCGCGGTGGATGCCGCTACGGACGCGGCCACCCATGCCAATGTAAGAGCCCAGGGCCGGGCGGGTGTGGAAGCGGGCGTGCGCTGACGGCGTACCGCCATCGGCAACCTTGCGCGGGCGCCTTCTGCATCGGGCAGAAGGCGCTTTTTCTTTGCCGCCGCCAGTGCTCTCGAAGGGGAAATGCGGTGTCCCTGGTGGAAAAAGGCCGGCCTGGTCATAGAAACCATACGCGGAAATGCCATGCTCCCCTGAGGCGCCAATAAACCGACAGAAAAGGAATGGCCAGGGACGTCAGAAGCATTTCCGCGACATGTGCCGGCGAATGGGAGGTCGTGCGCAGGCGCCGGACCGCAAATGCCAATGCCAGTGCCAGTGCGGCCACAAGGCAGGCCAGGGCGGCCGGCCATGCGCCGGCTGCGGCCAGGGCCAGTGCCAGTCCCGTCAGGCTCGCGATCGCATAGTAGTCCCAGGGTGGACGGGCCCGTATCTCGCTGCGGTAGCGCGCGGGATGCTTGCGGTAGAGCAGTGCATCGAAGTACACGTTCTTCTGCTGCCGCAGCGAGACGCCCCAGCGCTCCGGCCGTACCGGATGCCTTACGACCGCGGCCTCGCAGCGGCCCAGGCTTGCACCGGCTGCTTCCAGGCGGAACTGAAGGTCTGCATCCTCGCGCCAGGCCCGTTGGAAACGCTCGTCGAAGCCCTGGACCTGGGCCAGGGCCGATTTGCGCACAAAGGCATTGGCCGTCACGAATGCGGCGCTTTCCAGGCCCTGCGTCATCCGTTCATGGTCCGTGGGCCGCGTTCCCAGGCGATTGGCGGGTGAGGGGACCACCACCCGCCCCGCCATGGCCGCCCACCCGTGCAGCCGCATGGCATGCAGCCCCTGGGCCAGCCAGTCGCGCGCGGCAAGCGTGTCGTCATCGGTAAAGGCAATGATTTCGGCCCGCGCCGCGTGCCAGCCGCAGTTGCGGGCGGCAGCCGGACCCTTGCCGTGGGAGGGGCGCAGGTAACGCAGAAAACCGAGCGGTTGCTCGGCGCTCGCGCGCTCCACCAGCTCGCGTATTTCGTCGCTGTGCCCGTCGTCGACCACCAGCACTTCAAAGCGCTCCTTGGCCAGGGTCTGCAGCGTCAGGGCGCGCAGGCACCGGATCAGAAGCTCCGGGCGCTGGAATGTAGGTATCACTACCGACACGCTGGGAATTGTCATTCTTTGCCTAACTCTGTGGGACATGCGGCCAGTCCAGGGGCCCGCTCGCTCCATGGCCTGCGCCCGGCGCGGAAACGGGTCCCACGCCAAATGCGTGCAGTCCACCGGAAATGGGATGGACGCGGCAATTCCTGTGCCGGCCGTAGCAGGTGGGCAGGCGCCGGCATGGTGAAGCCTGCAGGCGCGGCCGAGCCGCAAGAAAGCCTGCGGCAAAAATTGCTGCAGATAGCGTCGGCTTCCGGAGCGCTTCGCGATCCGCGAAAGGTTTTTCAGGCACGGGCATTGCCGCGGGTCTGCACCGCGACTGCACAGACCTCAGCTTCATGAACACTCTCGGAATCAATGCCGCCTTCCACGACAGCTCCGCCGTTCTGGTCCAGGACGGCCATGTTGTCGCCGCCAGCGAAGAAGAGCGCTTCACCCGCATCAAGCATGCCAAACGGCCTGTTCCGTTCAGCGCCTGGGAGCTGCCCTTCCATGCGATCGACGATTGCCTGCGCCAGGGCGGGATCGAGTTGAGCGACATAGACCATGTGGCATACAGCTTCGATCCCCGCCGCTTCATGGGCCCGCGGGCCGCAGGCGAAACCATCACCTTGCCGCTGGAGCCCTCGGCCAGGCCGGCCGACGGGTGGGAAAGCGTGTGGGATCCGCTGTTCGCCAGCTACATCATCAATGCGCCGCGGCAGCTGGCCAGCGGCGCACCCCACCATCTGCGCCAGCGCTTTCGCAACGTCCGTCCTGACGGGCCCTACCGCTTCCATTTCATCGACCATCATCTGTGCCATCAGGCCAGTGCCTTTCTGGCCAGCCCGTTCGCGCAATGCGCGGTGATGACGCTGGACGGCCGCGGCGAGGACGCTTCCACCACTTACGGGGTCTACTACGAGGGGCAGTACGAGGCGCTGGGCGATGTGCGGGTGCCGCATTCGCTGGGGCTGCTGTACGAGCAGGTCACGCAGTACCTGGGCTTTCTGCATTCTTCGGACGAATACAAGGTCATGGCCCTGGCCGCTCTGGGCAATCCCGCCCGCTACCACGGCGTGCTGTCGCAGAGCATCTGTGTTCATGAAGCCGGGCGCTATGAAATAGCGCCGCTCGATCTGGCGGAGTGCTTCGGGCCGGCGCGCCAGCGCGGGGAACCTCTGGAGCAGCGTCACTTCGACCTGACCGCGGCGCTGCAGACGGTGCTGGAAGAGACGGTGCTCGAAATCGCCGCCTGGCTGCGCTCCGCTTCGGGGCAGCCGCTGCTGGCCATGGCAGGCGGCGTGGCGCTCAACTGCGTGATGAATGCGCGGCTGCGCGACAGAGGCATCTTCGACCAGGTCTGGGTGCAGCCTGCCGCCGGCGATTCGGGCACGGCCCTGGGTGCGGCCTTGTGGGTCGACTCCCGCATGCGCCGCAGCACGGCTAGCGAAAGCCCCGTGGTTGCCTCCACGGAGGAGACCGTTTACTTCGACGGCGGCCCCATGTCCCTGGGCGAGCGGCGCTGGACCATGTCCCACGCCTACCTGGGGCCGCAATACAGCGACGATGAAATAGAGCAGCAACTGCGCTGGTCCAAGCTGGACTATGTGCGGCTGTCGGATGTAGCTGCCACCACCGCTCGCTTGCTGGCCGCCGGCAAGGTGATAGGCTGGTTCCAGGGACGCATGGAGTTCGGGCCCCGGGCGCTGGGCGCACGCTCCATTCTGGCTTCGCCGCTGGAGGCGTCCATGCAGGCGCGGATCAACGAGCTCAAGGACCGGGAGGATTTCCGTCCGGTGGCACCGGCGGTGCAGCAGGAGCAACTGGCCCAGTGGTTTCGACCCGCCACGGCCAACAACGGCCAGGCGCCCTTCATGCTGTTCGTCTATGATGTGGAAGAGACGCAGGCCCGGCGCATCCCGGCCGCCTGCCACGAAGACCTGACGGCGCGCGTGCAGACCGTCTCGGCCGAGACCAATCCGCTGTTCCATGCCGTGCTGGAGCAATTCGGCCAGATGACGGGCGTTCCGGTGCTGATCAACACCTCCTTCAATGTGCGCGGGGAGCCCATCGTCTGTTCTCCCAAGGATGCCCTCAATGCCTTCTGGAGCACGCCGCTCGATGCGCTGGTGATTGGCAGCTTCCTGCTGGAAAAGCCGGTACGCCCGGGTATGCAGGAGAGCGCCTGATGCTGCCCCCCCTGTCCCGCCGCCCCGTGCTGGTGACCGGAGGCGCAGGCTTTCTCGGCAGCCACCTGTGCGAGCGCCTGCTGGACGAAGGACATCATGTCGTGGCCCTCGACAACCTGAGTTCCGGCAGCCTGGACAACGTCGGCCCCCTGCTCAACCACCCGCGGTTTGTCCTGCTCTGCAGGGATGTGACTGCGCCCATCGAGATCACCCCCTCATGCATCTTCAACCTGGCCTGCCCGGCCAGCCCGCCCTTCTATCAGCGCGATCCCGTCAAGACCACGCTGACCAGCGTTATCGGGACGTGGCGCATGCTCGAACTCGCCCGCACTCACCGTGTGCCCATGCTGCAGGCCTCGACCAGCGAGGTCTATGGAGATCCGCTGGTGCATCCGCAGAGCGAGGACTACCGGGGCCACGTAAGCATCACGGGGCCGCGGGCCTGCTATGACGAGGGCAAGCGCTGCGCGGAAACCCTGTGCTTCGACTATCTGCGCAAGTACGCAACGCCAGTGCACGTGGCGCGCATTTTCAATACCTACGGGCCCAGGATGCTGCCTGGTGACGGGCGCGTGGTGAGCAACTTCATCGTCCAGGCGCTGAGGGGGGAATGCATCACGCTTTATGGGGACGGACGGCAGAGCCGTTCTTTCTGCTTTGTGCAAGACACCATCGAAGGCCTGGTGCGCCTGGTGTCCAGTGCCATCAATGGCCCGGTCAATCTGGGCAATCCCCATGAAATATCGATGCGGGATCTGGCCGGGCACATCCTGCACCTCACGGGAAGTCGCAGCCGCGTGGTCCACCGGCCGCTACCCGAGGATGACCCGCGCCAGCGTTGCCCGGATATTTCGGTGGCCCGGCAGCATCTGGGCTGGTGGCCGCGCATCTCTTTCGAGGAAGGGTTGGTGCGAACCATTGCGCATTTCCGGGAGGTGCTGGGCAATCGAGCGGCAAGCCTTGCGGCCCCTGGTTGAGTCTGGCGGGCATGCACCGGCCTTGCACGCCATAGTCCAGCGGTCTCGCCGCCTATAACGCGCTCTGCGGCTTCTGCATTGTGGGAAGTACGGTTAGCAACGCCGGAACAGTTCGTTACCATGCTTACCGATAACGGGAGATGGTATGGCTGATTGTCTTTGCGCATTGAATGTCGCGGCGGTTCTGTTTGGTGTGGCGTCCGGTGCCCTGTGGCTGTTTTCGCTGAAGATCGCCGGGGCTTTCCCGGAGAGCTGCCTGACCGAGCCCAAGGCGCTGATGGACGATGTTTTGCACAAGCAGAACATGGTGAATGTGCTGGCAGCCGTGATTGCCAGCCTCGGCATTCTGTGCCAGGTGGCTGCCATGCTGATGCGGGGGAACTGAAGGGCGCGCCGGCAGCTTCTGCCGGCATGGAGCCGCGAATCTACCTCTCGCGCGCCTTTGAGGCGGTGTGACGGGAGCTCTCCCGGATTGTGTTTATTTGCACAAACGCCTATTTGGATACATATCTATATAGTGCGTTTCAATTGATTTTAATTAATTCATTGAATTTACATATGAACGGGTGAGCATGCAGGGACTGGCTGGATGGATGTGGCCGGCCATCGGCGGATCGGCATGCCGCATGTCGATCCACAAGTTTCGTTGAATGCATGGACCTCCCATGATCAGACCTGCTATCGAGGTGCTGGGCTCAGGTGCCCTCAAGTCGTACGACATGGCCCTGTATGTGCTTGTGCACGGTTACGTGGTGTTCGATACCACGCAGCAGCATGCCAGGGACCTGGCGGATGAAATCGAGAAGTTGCTGGCACTCCATCACATCGAGGTGGAGTTCGGCACAGGCGGATCCACGCGCATCATCCACTTCCTGCTTGATGTGGACAGTGGCTATTCGTTCGTGGAATTCGCCCGATGGGTGAGCATGCTCAGCCTGCGATAGATTGGCAGCATGCGTCTGTGAAGAGCCCGCCCATGCCGGCTTTGCCGGGGGGGCAGGTCTGTCGCGTCATCTTCTGGGCAAGCGGCCAGGGCATCATCCTTGGTGCAGGTGTTCGCGAATGTGGCGCCTCGCCAGACGCAGTGCGGCCTCGTCGGCCTCGGTTTTCGAGGCGAAGCAACGTGCATCGGTGACGCTGCCGAGTTCTTTTCCTGCCGCACTGTGCAAAGTGGCTGACGGTTGCCAGGACTGCGGTGTTTCGCCTTGGCGGGAGTCTGGCGTGATGGTCACGCCCATGAACAGGAATCCACTCATAAAGTCTTTCTGCAAAACATGCATCTTGCCTCAATCGCATGGGCTTGGTCGGCAACCAGCCGCGCCATGATATGGGTACGGCGTTTGGGCATTAAATCGCTTGAAGAATGCGTGAATCTGCAATACCGGTGGAAGCCGGATTGCCGGAGACTCGTAAACAGGTGTGAATCACATTCATTAATCTGTTACCGCTATAGAAAGAATAATGTAACGGTGTAGGCTCATGCCGACGGACTTCGCGCTGCATGCCGGACATGGAACCTGCTTCAGGTTGTTTAAAGTGAATTCACTCCCTTTTGTTGGCGAGTAATTCCATTAAATGAATTGGTGGCCACATCAATTCGGAAAACTATCGGAGGTTCTATGAATGAAGATCGCATTGTTGGTAATTGGAAGCAATTCAAGGGCAAGATCCGCGAGCAATGGGGCCGGCTGACCGATGACGATATCGATGTGATTGCCGGAAAGAAATCCCAGCTGCTTGGGAAAATCCAGGAGCGCCAAGGCCTCGCCAAGGAAGATGCTGAAAAACAGCTGGCCGATTGGCAAAGTCGCAATCCCGATTTCCGCTTCGATGAGTGAGTGGACTCATTGACCGCAATATGCTTCCTCGCCCTCGCGCGAGGAAATCAAGACATTTAAAGGAGTTTCCCATGCAACTGAGTTCCAGAATTGTGACCACTTGCGCCGCGATGATGCTGGCTACTTCGGCGTTCGCCCTGACGCCTGCCGAACAGAAGGCAGAGAAGGACCGCATCAGCAATGAATACAAGACGGCCAAGGACCAGTGCAAATCCCTCAAGGGCAATGCCAAGGATGTGTGCCAGGAACAGGCCAAGGGGCAGGAAAAAGTTGCGCTGGCCGAGTTGAAATATCAAGCGGATGCCAGCGAGAGCAACCGGCTGAACGTGGCCAAGACCAAGGCCGACGCAGACTATGCGATTGCCAAGGAAAAATGCGATGACCTTGCCGGCAATGAAAAAGACGTCTGCAAGAAGGATGCCAAGGCTGCCCATGTCAAAGCGCTGGAGGCTGCAAAAGTAGCCGATGTGCGCAATAACCCTTCGGCGACGGCTGGTGATGTCGCCGAAACACGCAGGGATGCCAGCGACAAGGTGCGCGAAGCCGATTACAAGGCCGCCAAGGAACGCTGCGACGCATTGTCTGGCGATGCGAAAAATGCCTGTACCGAAGATGCCAAACGCAGGTTTGGGCAATAAAGCATAAAAAAGGGCCTTCAGGCCCTTTTTTATGGTGGCTCAATACGACAGGATTAAGCGAGGAAATATCCTGTAGCGAAAAAAGCCGCTGAAAAATTTCTAAAAGGCTTCGGTACTGAACTCATTGGATGGCGGATTCTGCGAGAGAATGCGCAAAACCTCTTCCGGCGAGAGAGGGGCAGGCAGTGGAGCAATCATCTTATGCTGCGGTGCCTGGATTGCTGGACAGGCGGCGTAAAGATAAGTCATTGCGCGCTCCGGGGTTGACGGTTATGGAGTGACGGCCCATTTATTCAACGCATTTGTGCCCTGCCATTGTCAAGGGGCAATATGAAGCGCGCATGACACAGGCCCGGCCGAAGGCAACGTTCGGTCCCGTACTGAGCGAATCCCGCCGGATGCGCGGAGGCGGTTGATCCAGCAGCTTATGGGTCGTGCAGGTCTATACCAGGCTGGCGGGCTGCATCGAGGGCCGGGTGCCCCAGGCCAAGGCCCAGTGTGCCGCCAGTTGCCATGCCTGCTCCTCCTTGTCCGTTGCCTTTGCCCTGAGCGCTGCTGCCTGTATTGCTGCCTCGACCTGTGGAAGAAGGTGAGCGCAAGGGGCCTTGCCTGGGTATGGCCAGATCGCCCGGCACAGCGTCCAGTTCCAGTACGTCGCGGATGAAGTCGCGTAGCGATACCACCAGCGCCGCAGTCTCCACAGGGCGGCCCGCCACCATGTCGTTGGCCGCCTGCACGGCCAGCCGGACCTGTTGCGCCGTCCCCAGCAAAATCACGTCGGACAAGGCGGCTTCGACCGCATCGCGGATACGGCGCCGTCGTTCGGAATGGGGTGGGTTTTCGCTCTCACCCTGCTGTTCGGCGGCCTGCATGCGCAAATCGCGCATGTGGCGGGGATCCACGGCCAGGTTGCCGGTGAACGAGCCGCCCAGGGTTTTGTAGGCTGCAATCAGGGTCTTGAGCCGCTCGTTTATCTGGCGATTCTGGCGTTCGCGGCGCTGCTGGATGTGCTGCATGGCCAGCAGACGGATGCCTACGGCCACGAATGTCACCAGAACCAGGCCCAGCAGCGTGGAGAGCATGCCTTGCCATGAACTGAAGTCGAGCATGTTGCGCATGCCTTCCAGCCTAGCAGAAGCATGTGGGCGCTTGCGTGGCGAAAGCCCGCCATGCGGGTATTGCGCATTGCCATGGGGCCGCGGTGATGCGCAGGCTATGCCAACGCATGGCAGGCGGCGGCCCCGGCCTCTGGCAATGTGCGATCGGCCGGCCTCTGCATCGTGCAATGCAGGAGAGGCTTTCGGCAGTCAGCGCAGCCAGCTGATCATGCCTTGCAGGATGAAGGCATTGATGATGTCGATGAAGAAGGCCCCGACCAGCGGCACGATGAGAAAGGCCTTGTGCGAAGGGCCGTACTGGTTGGTGATGGCCTGCATGTTGGCAACGGCCGTCGGGGTGGCACCCATGCCGAAGCCGCAGTGGCCTGCGGCCAGCACGGCGGCATCGTAGTTCCTGCCCATGATGCGGAAGGTGAGAAACCCTGCGTACAAGGCCATGACTATGGTCTGGGCAGCCAGGATGACCATCAGGGGGCCGGCCAGATCGGCCAGCTCCCACAGCTTGAGCGAAAGCAGGGCAATCGCCAGGTAGATGGACAGGGCGGCATTGCCGAACACGTCGATGGCCCGGTCGAACACCTTGAAGCCGAAGGCATGGTCCAGCACATTGCGGATGACCACGCCGCCGCCCAGGGCCCAGACAAAGGTCGGCAACTGAACGGCCGTACCCCGGGTCATGCCGGTCATGAATTCCGCAAAGGCCAGGCAGCCGGCGAACAGGGCCAGTGTCTCCACGGCTGCATCGGTGGTGATCAGGCGCGGGGTATGGCTGGAGGATTCGAAGTTGGCCACTTGGCTGCCTTCGCCCACGGCGATGCTGTCGGCGGACTGCTGCTCGGCCGCGGTCAGAGGGCGTGCGAGCTGGTGGCGGGTGATCAGACGCTTGGCCAGAGGACCGCCCAGCAGGCCGCCGATGACCAGGCCGAAGGTGGCGCAGGCAATGCCCAGCGCCGTGGCGCCGCCGAGCCCGTACTGGTTTTCGAGCACGGCGCCCCATGCGCCGGCCGTGCCGTGGCCACCCACCAGCGTGATGGAGCCGGCCATCAGGCCGATCAGCGGATCCAGCCCCAGCAGCGTGGCCAGCCCCACGCCCACGCTGTTTTGCATGACGATGAAGACCACGATCACGCCGAGGAAGACCAGCAAGCCTGTGCCGCCTTCGCGCAGCTTCGAGAAGTTCGCGCTCAGGCCGATGGAGGAAAAGAACACCAGCATGAAGGCCGACTGCAGGCCGGATTCGAAACTCAGCGTCAGACCGGTGATCTGGTGCAGCAGGAAGATGGCCGCGGCCACGACGAGGCCGCCAGATACGGGCTCGGGAATGTTGAACTCGCGCAGGAAGCGGATGTGCCGGGTCATGAGCTTGCCCAGCAGCAGCACGAGAACGGCCAGGATGAGGGTGTAGTACGCACCAAAGGACACGTGCATATCGATTTTTCTCCGCAGGGATTGCCGGCGTTGCCGGGGAAGCGGCGATTCAGGAAGCGGCAGGGAAATGCGTGCATTGCCGCGCCGGGACTGAGCGCAGGGCGGGGTGACGCATATGCAAGGCCGCAGGCGCTGCAGAAAGGGGAGCTGCTGACGCTGATCGCCCATAGGGGAAAGCTGCTTTTTCTTGTTGGACTGGGGCAGCTTGGTGAACAGCCGACAATATGCTTGAAATGCGATGTCTGCGTTCTTGTTCTGCGATATTTCCCGGTGCAGCGCTGGCGTTTGCCGCCGGGGAGCCTTCCATGTCCGTGCCAAGGCGGGCAGCACCGGGGCCGCGCAATGAAAAAGCCCGCGCTATGGCGGGCTTGGCATGACCGAAGTGCGTGTCAGTGGCGCGGGCGATGCGGTGCACCGCCGCCACCCGAGCGGTTCTCGATGTGGCGGAACGTCAGGCGGCCCTTGTTCAGGTCGTAAGGCGACATTTCCAGCGTGACCTTGTCGCCGGCCAGCACGCGGATGCGGTGCTTGCGCATCTTGCCGCCGGTGTAGGCGATCAGCTGGTGACCGTTGTCCAGCGTGACGCGAAAGCGCGAATCGGGCAGCACTTCGTCCACGACGCCTTGCATTTCAATCAGTTCTTCTTTGGCCAATGGGTGATCTCCTCAGTGGGGGTACAAAAAACGGGATCAGTTCAGCTGGTTGCTCAGCACCATGCTGCGGCCTTCCTTCAAGGCGTAGCGCGCTGCGGTGGCGGCATTGTCGAACTGGTTGATGAAGCTGAAAACGCGGTCATAGACGCCGCGGCGGATGGAAACCGCAGCGGCCACCTGGCCGGATTCGGTAGTTTGGGTGAGCGGTGTAACAACATAGTTGCCGACACGCTCTGCATATTGTTTGGTATTCATCGTGTCAACGATGGCATCCGCCTTGCTTGGGGCAGCGCCATGAAAATCAAAAAAAGCCTGCACCGGGGAACCGATGCAAAGAAAACCTGGCCCCGGAAAATTCGCCGGGAACAGAACGGGCTTGCCGTGGAACTGGAGTGTCAGCCGGAACGCTTGAACGGGATAAGCGCGGCGATTGGCACAGCATGCTGCTGTGAGAGTGCAGATGGCCGCTGCATAGGCAAGCTAGACTGCAGCGACTTTGCGATTATAAGACTTAAAGCTCTTATATGCAAGAGGCATGATGGGCAATCAGAGGCCCAGGAACCTGAAGGGCGCCGAGGGCCTGAATTGCTGCGTGGCATCGCCCGAAAAGGTGTGGTCCTGGTTAGGACCCAGGTCCAGCTTGAGTACCTTGCCGGTCTGCGCGCTGAAGTCCAGTGCCTTGAGGTCGATCCAGAAGGTATTGGGCGTCAGGGCCGACTCGAAGAAATACAGCTTGCGCTGGTGGTCGAAGACGGTACGCCAGCGCGTGGAGGAGATGTTGGGCTCCTCCGGCGTATTGAGGCCGTAGGGCACGGAGACGTTGCGGATCACGCTGAAGACGCTGGCCAGGGTCTTGTTCGGGTCCTGGTCCTTGGGGATGGCGCCGACGTAGAAAGAGGCCCGCGCGAAACGGTCGGCCGCGCGGTTGGTGCCGGGCAGCATGGTGGTGCCGCCGATCTGCTTCCAGTAGGCATTGAGCGCCAGTTGCTGATCGAAGGTGGGCGAGTTGGTCATCACCTGGTATTGGCGGCCATGGTGTATGACCTGGCGGCCGCCTATGTATTCGACGATGGCGCTGTCGCCGCTGGCGTCCGACATGGACAGGTGCAGCGTGGTCAGCCGGTTCTCGCCGGGCACGTTGTCGGAAACGATGGTGAAGGGCTGCTTTTCCAGCGCGGCCACGGCCTCGCCGACGGTGGCGAAATTGTCGAGCACGTACTGCGCCCAGGCCGCAATGGTCAGGCCCGGCTTGCTGTTGGCGTCGAAGCTCGGATACTGGGATTCCACCAGCCACAGCAGGTTGGCATTGAGCCCCGCTTCGTTCACTCCATCGGTGGTGGATATGTCGTAGCCCGAAGTGATGACGCTGCCATACCTGGATGTCCAGTGCAGCGAGTTCGGGCCAGCCTGGCCCGAGCGCTCCATGCCGCGCGGCAGCACCCAGAGATTGCTGACGATGTCGCTTTTCCAGTCCATGGAGCGGGCCGTGACCACTTGGCCGCTGGCACCGTGAAACACCAGCCGGGTGCAGGCCCAGGCGCTGGAGAGCGCCGCCATCCCGGAAAGTCCCACCAGCAAAGCGCCCAGGAGAGGGCGGATGGGCGGCGCGGGCTTTTTCATGGGCAACTCCTGAAATGTGAGACAAATGCGGCAGTCTAGGCAGCAGGTGGCGGCAGGCAGGTAGGAGACCGGCGCTTTCAGGCCCTGGCTGCGGGCTTCCTGATCTGGCTCAGGCGTCCTGCATTCCCCGGAAGGCATGAAGGTGTTACGTTTTCTGCCGCTTCTTACGGCTTGGCCGGCGCACCTGCCCCAACCCTGGCCTTGGCGCCCGCATGGGAGGCGCGGCTTGCGCAGCAGCTTCACCGTCCGCTGCTTTGCGGAGCAGTTGCATGCCGATGCAACCGGATGTGCCGAGTGCAACCTGCGTGGATTTTCGAAGCGCTGCTCATCCTAGGATGGAAATGTGTTCCATCCATTGCAGGAGTCAGACATGAAACTGCTTACGCCTCTTGTGCTCGTGGCCGCGGCTGCGGCGCTCACGGCCTGCGACAGAAACAAGGCGCCGGCGCCGCAGGTGAATCCGCCCGCATCGTCGAGCGGCGCCACTGTGCCGCCCGCGCAGGCGCCCGGAGATACCTCGCCCGGCGCCATGCCCAGCCAGCCGAACGGCACGGGCAGCAGCCGGTAAAGAGGGTGTCCGCTGCCTTCATCGGTGTACGCCCTGGCAGGCGAACACGGAATGTATGCTGCATATTTGATAGCTTGCTGCGCGATATGAATATGGGTTTCAATGCCAAAATCCACCGAAGATAAGTATTGGTTTGCGTAAGAAGCTATCCATTCAATAGCAAATCCGTTCTGGGCGATAAAGGGCTGCGGACGCGCGATACTTGCGGCCTGGGCCGGGCCTTCCTGCGAGGGCCCGGCATTTTGCTGGCATTTGCAGGCTGCGGGCGATCCAAGCCGTGCGGCCTCGGTTTCATGACGCGCGTTCACACCTCTGACCCTTTCGATTCCCCGGCGCACTCTTGCATGGATTTGTGGAATTGCCCGGTTGTCCCTCCGCTCGAGGATGCAGACCTTGCTGCGCGTGTGCAGCACAGGCTGGACTCCAAGACCAAGCCGGTCGGTTCCCTGGGCCGGCTGGAAGCGCTGGCGCTGCGCCTGGCCCGCATCCTGGGCACCGAGATGCCGCAGCTGCAGGCGCCGCAGATGCTGGTGTTTGCCGCCGACCACGGGCTGGCGGCGCGTGGCGTATCGGCCTATCCGGTCGACGTGACTTGGCAGATGGTGGAGAACTTCCTTGCGGGCGGCGCCGCGGTCAGCGTGCTGTCGCGCCAGCATGGCATTGCGCTCAATGTGGTGGACTGCGGGGTGGCCCGGGATTTCGCCCCGCGCGCACAGGATCCCGAGCACAAGCTGCCGCAGGCCGGAGCGCCGCGCCTGTGGCGCCGCAAGGTGGCCTATGGCACGCAGGACTGCAGCACGGGCCCGGCCATGACGGCCGAGCAATGCCGGCTGGCGCTGCGCAATGGCGCGGAACTGGTCAGAAAGCTGCCCGGCAATGCCCTGCTGCTGGGCGAGATGGGCATAGGCAATACTTCCAGCGCCTCGCTGCTGCTGGCGCGGCTGTGCAATGAACCGATAGAGCTGGTGACCGGCAAGGGCACGGGACTGGATGCCGCCGGCCTGGCCCGCAAGGTGGCTGTGCTGCGGCAGGTGCTGGATTTCCATGCCCAGGTGCGGGAGCCGCTGCAGGTCTTGGCGGCCATGGGGGGGGCTGGAAATCGCCACCATGGCGGGCGCGGTGCTGCAGGCTGCCTGCGAACGGCGGGTCATCGTGGTCGACGGCTTCATTACCAGCGCCGCCGTGCTGGTGGCCAGCCGCCTGCAGCCTGCGATACTGGATCGCTGCGTGTTTGCCCATTGCTCGGGCGAGCCCGGCCATGCGCGCATGCTGGCGCATCTGCTGGCAGACGCTGCGGAGCGGCCGCTGCTCGACCTGCAGATGCGCCTGGGCGAGGGCTCGGGCGCAGCGCTGGCCTGGCCCCTGCTGGTCTCCGCCTGTGCGGTGCTGCGTGAAATGGCCAGTTTCGCATCGGCGGGCGTCGAGGGCGCGCTTGCGCATTGATATGGCAGCAGCAAGCAGGCAGACTGCAATCCATTGCGTGCATTGAGGTTTCAGCGCATTTTTCTTTCGATGTCCACCGCCTTCGATATGCTTGCGCTCCCCGAGGCCTCCGCCTTGCTGGCCGGCTTGGCCCGCACGGCCATGCCGGTGGCCCTGTACGACCGCGACGACCGGCTGTGCTATGCCAATGAGGCATTCGATGCGGCCTTTCTGCACGGGCTGGCTTTGCCTGTGGCGTTTGCCGATGTGCTGCGCCACGGCTTCCACCATGGCTTCGGCATACGCATCGATTGCGGCGACATCGAGGCCTTTCTGGCCGATATCCTTCCGCGGCGGCGCCAGCAGGCGCATCGCCAGGTGACGACGGACCTGCTGGACGGCCGCTGGATACAGTTCACCGAGACGCTGCTGCCCGACGGCTGGTTGCTGACGATCGCCAGCGATATCACGGCGCTCAAGCACAACGAGCAGACCATCCGCCATGCGCATGCCAGCGCCATGCAGGCCGCACTCACCGACGCATTGACGGGCGTGCCCAACCGGCGCCACATCCTGGAACTGGCCGAGCAGGCGCTGGCAGACCATGTGGCCAGTGGCGAAGCCTTGACGGCGGTGCTGCTGGATCTCGACCATTTCAAGCACATCAACGATGCCCACGGCCATCAGGCCGGCGATGCCGTGCTGCAGCATTTTTGTCGTCTGGCACAGCAGTACCTGCGGCCCGGGGACTGCTGGGGCCGCTTTGGCGGCGAAGAGTTCCTGCTGCTGCTGCCAGGTGCCGATGCGCAGGCCGCCGTCGCGGTGGTGGAGCGGCTGCGCGCCATGCAGTCCGATGCCGATGTGCCGGCCTACACCTTCTCGGCGGGCGTAGCCCAGCTGCAACCGGGCGAACCATTGCAGCACCTGCTGCACCGGGCCGATGCAGCGCTCTATGCCGCCAAGGCTGCGGGGCGATGCTGCACGGCGATTGCGGCCGGAGACTTCTAAGCCTGCAGCCGCTGCAGCCGGCCTAGGGTGCAGGTGTCTTGGGCGTGAAGTCGCAGTACCGGGCCACCACGCATTCCCAGCAGCGCGGCTTGCGCGCCTGGCAGACATAGCGGCCCAGCAGGATCAGCCAGTGGTGCGAATCCACCGCGTAGGCGGGCGGCACGCGCTGGAGGAGCTGCATCTCCACGGCCAGCGGCGTCTTGCCCGGCGCCAGTCCCGTGCGGTTGCTGACACGGAAAATGTGCGTGTCCACGGCCATGGTGGACTCGCCGAAGGCGACATTGAGCACCACGTTGGCCGTCTTTCGGCCCACGCCGGGCAAGGCTTCCAGTTCCTCGCGCGTGCGCGGCACCTGGCCGCCGTGCAGTTCCACCAGCATGCGGCAGGTCTGCATCAGATGCTTGGCCTTGCTGCGGTACAGCCCGATGGTCTTGATATAGCCCTCCAGCCCTTCCAGGCCCAGGTCCAGAATGGCCTGGGGCGTGTTGGCGACCGGAAACAGCTTGCGCGTGGCCTTGTTCACGCCCACGTCGGTGGCCTGGGCCGAAAGCAGCACGGCGGTGAGCAGCTCGAACACCGTGGTGTATTCGAGCTCGGTCTGCGGAGAGGGATTGGCCGCCTTGAGCGCGGCGAAAAATGGCTCTATATCGCGCTTGTTCATTCCCGCATTGTCGCCTTGCGGCACGGTCGGATGCGCCAAAATGGCAGACTTGCTGTTTTTGGCGTGCCTTCACCGTTTCACCATGCAATTTGCCAACCGACTCAACCATGTAGAAACCTCCGCGATCCGCGAGCTGTTCAAGCTGCTGGGCAAGCCCGGCATCATCAGCTTTGCGGGCGGCTTCCCGGACAGCGCGATGTTCGACGTGGCCGGCATCAGCGCGGCATCGGCGCAGGCCCTGCAGCAGGAGGCGGGCGCGGCATTGCAGTACGGCGCCACCGAGGGCTACCAGCCGCTGCGCGAGCAGCTGTCGGCCTTCATGGCAGGCAAGGGGGTGAGCGACGTGGCGCCGGAGCAGCTCATCGTGACCACGGGCAGCCAGCAGGCGCTGGACCTGCTGGGCAAGACCATGGTGGGCGAGGGCGACAAGGTGATCGTCGAAGGCCCGACCTTCCTGGCCACCATTCAGTGCTTCCGCCTCTACGGCGCCGAGGTGATTTCCGCGCCCGTGGACGAGCATGGCGTCAGGACCGACGAGCTGGAAAAGCTCATCGCCGAGCACAAGCCCAGGCTGGTCTACCTGATTCCCACCTTCGGCAATCCCAGCGGCGCCACGCTGAGCCTGGAGCGCCGCAAGAAAGTGCTGGAGCTGGCCGTCAGGTACCAGACGCTGGTCGTGGAGGACGATCCCTATGGCGACCTGTATTTCAATGAAGCGCCTCCGGCCAGCCTGCTGGCGCTCAGCCGCGAAGTGCCCGGCAGCCGCGAGTGGCTGGCGCATTGCGGATCGCTGTCCAAGGTGCTCAGCCCCGGCCTGCGCATCGGCTGGCTGATCGCCAACCCCGAGCTGCTGGCCCGCGCCGTGATGTGCAAGCAGTTCAGCGATGCCCACACCAGCACCTTTGCCCAGGCCACGGCGGCGCAATACCTGAAGTCGGGCGCCATGCCCGGGACGCTGGCCCATGTGCGCGAGGTCTATGCCAGGCGCGCCCAGGCCATGGGCGATGCGCTGCGCGAACAGCTCGGCGATGCCGTGGAATTCGTCCAGCCCCAGGGCGGCCTGTTCCTGTGGGTGCGCCTGACGGGTGCCCGCGGCCAGCTGGCCGATGCCGGCGTGCTGGCCAAAAAGGCCATCGAGCAGGGCGTGGCCTTTGTGCCCGGTGCGCCGTTCTATGCGCAAAACCCCGACAGTGCGGCATTCCGCCTCTCGTTCGCCACGGCCGACGAGGACAAGATCCGCGAAGGCATTGCCCGCCTGGCCAAGGCGATGCAGCCATGAACAGGAGTCCCGAGGATTTGCAGGAGCGCGTGACGGAGCTGGAGATCAAGGCCAGCTATACCGAAGATCTGCTGGAGCAGCTCAACATGACGGTCTACCGCCAGCAGCAGCAGATCGATCTGCTCGTCAATGAGGTGCGCGAGCTTAAGCGCCAGGTGCCGGAGGGCGGCCCGGGCGGGCCCCGCAATCTGCGCGACGAACTGCCGCCCCATTACTGAAGGCGGGGATTGGCTGCAGCAGCCAGCTGTTCCGACAAAAAAGGCCGGATCTTTCCCGGCCTTTTTTGCGCAACTAGGGGCTGCGGCAGCGCCCGCAGCCCATCGATCCTGCTCTCACTCCAGCGGTGTCCGAGCCACGTTTTTCATCTTGCCCATGAACAGGCGCGTGAAGAACACGGCCATCACGAGGATGCACAGGATCACGATCAAGCTCATCAGGCCATAGTCGGTGGAGAAAAGGTCGATCATCAGCTTCATGCACGGCTCCTTGGTCAGTGGCAGAGGTCTGCGGGCACTATGGCCTTGAAGCGGGCAGGTGGCTTTGTGCTGGGTCAAGCCGCGGCGCTGGCCGCGTGCCGACCTGTGGTGGCCGGTCAGGTGCGGGTAAAGGGCAGGGGCACGTCCGCCGGAATCGGGCAGACATAGGGTTGGCCCGCGCGGCGCTCCAGCAGCTCGGCCCTGGCTTGGGCAATACGCTCGGGCTGCTCCAGCAGCGAGATGGCCGTGGCGGCCAGTATCTTGGCCGCATGCACCATGCCTGCATGGGCCAGCCCCGACTGGCCTTGCGAAACCATCTGCCACGAATGCAGGGGCGTGCCGAAGGCGTAGCAGGCCACCCAGGCCTGCACGGTGGGCGTGACCCAGCTCACATCGGCGACGTCGGTGGAGCCGAACATGATGTCGCGGGCTTGCGGATCGTAGGGAGCCAGGCCTTCGAAGACTGCCGGCACCTTGCCGCGCAGCACGCTGGCCAGCGGCCGGCTGACCTGCTCCACGTCACTGCGGTCCAGCGTCGCCTGGAAGTCGCTGGCGAGCTGGTGCTGGCGCGCGTCGACCTCGAGCCGGCCTAAGGCCTGCATCTGGGCATACATCACCTGGTTCAGCGTGCTGTTCTGCAGCAGGTTGGAGCAGGCCTTGTCGAAAACCACCTCGACCTGGCAATCGGTCATCAGTGCGGCGCCCCTGGCTACGTTCTGCACGCGTGCATAGAGTTCTGCAGCCTCGTGATTGCGGGCGGCACGGATCAGGTAAAGCACCTCGGCGCGGGCCTGCACCACGTTGGGCGAGAGTCCGCCCGAGTCGGTGATCGCATAGTGAACGCGCGCATCCGAAGGCATGTGCTCGCGCAGATAGTTCACGCCCACATTCATCAGTTCCACGGCGTCCAGCGCGCTGCGGCCCAAGTGGGGGGAGTGGGCTGCATGGGAGGCTTTGCCGCGGAAGATGAACCTGGCCTGGATGTTGGCCAGCGTACTCTGGCTGAACACGCCGGTGAAGCTCGCGGGGTGCCAGGTCAGTGCTGCATCCACATCGTCGAAAACGCCGGCGCGGGCCATGAAGGTCTTGCCCGAGCCGCCTTCCTCGGCCGGACAGCCATAGAAGCGTATGCGGGCCTTGTGGCCGCTGGTCTGCAGATACTGCTGCAGGGCGGTGGCCGCAAAGTGCGCCGACGTGCCCAGCAAGTGGTGGCCGCAGCCGTGGCCGGCCAGGCCCGGACTGTCGGTGGAAGGTGTGCAGACCAGTGCCCCGCTTTGCTGATTCAGCCCGGACAGCGCGTCATATTCGCCCAGGAATGCCAGCACCGGCCCTGCGTCGCCCCATTCGGCCATGAAAGCCGTGGGAATGCCTGCCACATCGCGCGTGATACGAAAGCCCGACTGTGCCAGGGCATCGATATGCAGCCGGACCGAGGCATTCTCCGCGTAGCGCAGCTCGGCCAGCGACCAGATCCGGTCGGCCAGCGCGGTCATGCGAGGGGTTTCCTGCGCGAAAAAGTCCTGGAGTGCGTCTAAGGGGTGCATGGGGTATGGGGTAGAGGTTGGATGCGCTGCTCATTCGGGCTTGACGCCTGCCTTGTCCAGCAGGGCCTTGTTGCGCCTGATCTCGGCCGCGATCTGTGCCGGGAAACGGGACTGGTCCATGTCGGTGGCGGTGGCGCCCAGCGCCTTCAGGTGCTTTTGCACATCCGGCTGATGCACTGCCTTGACGGCGGCCTCCTGCAGTTGCCTGACGATGGGTGCCGGTGTGCCGGCCGGAACGACCAGGCCGAACCAGCTGATGCCCAGTTCGTTGAGTTCGGGGTAGCCCAGCTCCTTGAAGGTAGGCACCTGGGGCAGATCGGGCGAGCGGCTTTGTCCCGCCAGCACGATGGGAATCAGCTTGCCTCCCTTGATCTGCGGCATGGCCGAGGGCAACTGGTCTGCCATCACTTGCACCATGCCGGCCAGTGCGTCGTTGAGCGCGGGCCCATTGCCGCGATAGGGAACGATCTGGATCCCGGTCTTCATGGTTTCGTTGAACGAGGCCAGCATCAGGTGGCCCAGCGTGCCCAGGCCGGGTACGCCGGCGCTATAGGCGCCGGGCTGGGCTTTGACCTTGGCCATGAAGCCCGTGAAGTCCCTGACGCCCATCTTGGGATGGACCATGTAGACCGAGGGCATGGTCACCAGATTGGCCACGGGCAGCAGCTTGCCCTCGATCTTGGCGGCACGCATGTACAGGGAGGGATTGATGGTGGCTGTGCTCACCGTGGCCATGCCGAGGGTGTAGCCGTCGGGTGCCGCCTGGGCAATGGCCTCGCTGCCGATCAGGCCTCCGGCGCCTCCCTTGTTGTCCACGATCACGGGCTGGCCCAGGGTGGATCGCAGGCCCTCGGCGATCACGCGCGCCACGATGTCCGTGGAACCACCGGCGGCAAAAGGCACGATGAGCTTGACGGGCTTGCTGGGGTAAGCCTCTGCCGCCAGCGAATGGGAAAACGGCAGGCCGAGCAGCGCGCCTGCGGCGGCGATAGACAGCAGGGACAGGCGGCCAAGAGGGCGGTGGGGGCGTGAGGTCGGGGACATGAGCTGCTCCGGAAAGATATCGGTAAAAGCGTGTGCCCACGAACTGTGTTGCCTACGCTTGATGCGCTATTGCTGTGCGAAATATAGAAATTCCAGCGCCGTTGCAGTCCACGAAAATTGCGTTGAGCTATAAGCTATGCCGATGGCTGCAAGGCCTGCTCCTCTGAGTCTTGCAGACAGATTCCGTGTAAACCCTAGATCCCGCGATGCCCGATCGTTTCCCTTTTCCCGAGCTGCAGCGCAGCGACGATGCCGCCACTCCTGAGGGGCGGCAGCTTTTTTCCAGGCTCACCAAGCAGGTGCGCTTGCGGCAACTGCAGTTGCTGGTGGCCCTGCAGCAATGCGGCTCGGTCGTGCAGGCGGCTGCGCATCTGCATATGAGCCAGTCGGCGGCCACGCAGGCTCTGGCGGAACTGGAGCGGGTGCTGGACATGAAGCTGTTCGAGCGCCATGCCCGCGGCATGCGGCCCACCGTTGCGGGCCAGGCCCTGATCGATACCGCGCACGGCGTGCTGGCCGGCTTGCAGGAGGTGTCCGAGTCGCTTGCATCCATACGGCGTGGGGCGGCGGCGGCGCTGCGGCTGGGGGCGATTCCCGCCGCCGCCATGTCGGTGCTGTCGCAGCTGCTGCCGCGCTTTTATGAAGCCCATCCGCAGGTGCATGTGGATGTGCACGAGGATGCCAGCGCGCACTTGCTGTCCCAGCTGATGGGGTCGGGGCTGGATGCGGTTTTCTGTCGGCAGCCCGCCATGCTGCCGGCTGCCTTTGTCTTCGAGCCCCTACTGCTGGATGCGGCCGTCGTGATCGCCGATGCGAACCATGCCCTGGCAGGCCGCCGCGATATCGCGCTGCAGGCGCTGAAGGGCGCGCGCTGGGTACTGCCCAGCTATGGCATAGCGGTGCGCAACATTCTGGAAGCAGAAGTCCTTCCCGTGCTGGAGGGCGCCTCATGGTTTCCCGCCTCCACGGTGTCGCTGCCCGTTCTTGAAGGGCTGTTGACCCAGCCCGGCGCGGTTTCCCTGGTGCCGCGCAGCATCCTGCCGGGTCTGCGCACGCAGGGGCGTGTGCGGGTGCTGGATGTGCAGATCGAAGGCCGCCTGCCACCGCTGGGCGCGGTTTACAGGCGTGACCGTGCGCCCGCGTTGCTGCTGGAGATGCTCAGGCTGTGGCACAGGCTCCGGCTGCCTGACGGCGCATCTTTCCCTGCGGAACAGGCGGGTGGGCCTGCGCTTTCAAAAAAGTAGCCATTTGGGTAGTTATGAGATGTATTTGTGAAAACTGATCTGACTTTCATGCATAAAAATAGAGGCCGTGAATGACCTGAATTTGAGGACACCATGAGTATCTGGTCCGTAGACGCCCAGACCGTCACCCACAGCATCCAGCTGGCTGTCGCCCCGGTCTTCTTTCTGACGGCCGTGGCCGGCATGATCGGGTCGGTGGCGGGGCGCCTGGCGCGCATCATCGACCGCGCGCGCAAGCTGGAAGATGGACTGCGCGGTGCCACCGACCATGAACTGATCGCCAGAAGCCTGACCGAGCTGCACTTCTTGCGGCAGCGCGGCCGTCTGGCGAACGTCTCCATTGCGCTGCTGACGCTGTGCGGCGTATGCATCGGGCTGACCATCGTCCTGCTGTTCGTGGATCAGGCCTACGGCATCCGTGGCCATCGCTATGCCGTGTTCAGCTTTCTGTTCGGCGTGCTGGCCTTTGTCATGGCGTTGTGCGGCTTTCTGTGGGAGACCATCATGGCCACGCGCATCTTGGACTTCCACATGCTCAGCCAGGCCAAGGCCGCCGTGCGCCATGTGGAATCCGAGCACAGACCTTAGTGCCCGAATGCCGGGCTTGCCCAGGTGATGCGGATACCGGCTGCCGGCTTCGCTTGCCGTGCGCAGATGCCGCTCCTGCAATAGGCCGCTGTCTGGGACGGCGAGCCGAGCATTCGCCAATCGTGGCTCCGCGCCATGCGCATGCAGGAAAGAATGCGGCCATGGCCTTACATGATTCTTCCCGGAAATTCGATGCCGATCGCGCAGCCGAGTACGCAATACAAAGCCGCATCGCGCTGGCCGGCTATGACGCCTGCCATGAGCTTGCGGCCTGCCTGCTGTCCGCCAGCCTGGGTTCCGGGGCGAGGCGCATCCTGAATGTGGGGGCGGGCGGTACCGGGCAGGAAATATTGACGGCCGCAGCGCTCGAGCCGCACTGGTCGTTTGTTGCCGTGGACCCCGCGCCGGCGATGCTGGATCTGGCAATGGCCAATATCCGGATGGCCGGCCTGGAGGCGCGTGTCGAAGCATTTTCGGGGGGCGTGGATGAGCTTGCGCAGCAGCGCCCGTTCGACGGAGCAAGCTTGATCGGCGTGCTGCACCATCTGCCGAGCCAGGATGAAAAGAAGGCCGTGCTCGGCTCGATCGCAAAGCGGCTCAAGCCCGGGGCTCCGTTCGTGGTTGCATGCAATCGCAGCGCCTATGAAACGAAACCGCTGTTCCTCGAAGCATGGGCGGCGCGCTGGCGCATGGCCGGGGCCAGCAGCGGCGAAGTGGAGGCCAAGCTTGCCAAGATCCGCCACGGGGCCGTTCCGCCGGAATCCGAGGCTGCGGTGGAAGCCATGCTTTCCGAGGCCGGCTTTGCGCGACCGGAGAGATTTTTCTCCAGCCTGTTCTGGAGTGCATGGATCTGCTTCAGGCAAATCCCTGCCTGATCCGGCCTCGCAGGGTGGAGCCGTGTGCGCTGACAAAAACCATGTTTGAAAGAAATAAGGCTTCAGGCCTTACCGATCCTGCGCAGGCTGCTATGTATTTGATATGAGTTCAGGCGTCCATGGGCTCCAGCCAGGCAGCTGCTGCGTGAATCACGCAGTCGGTCAGCCGTTGCAGGCTGGCCTGGGCGTTGCGTGTATGGGCCCAGTACATGGGAATGTAGAGATCGTTGCCGGGCAGCAGTTCCACCAGCGTGCCATTGGTCAGCTGGGTCTCGATCAGTGCGTCAGGGTGCATGCCCCAGCCCATGCCCAGTTCGCAGGCACGGGTGTAGCCCTGGTTGGACGGCAGGAAGTGGCGTGCGTTGTTGCGCCGGCCGTCCACGCCCAGGCTGTGCAGCCACTGGTCCTGCAGGCTGTCCTTGCGGCCATAGCACATCATGGGTGCGCGGGCCAGGGCCTGGGGCGTGGCGCCTTCGGGCAGGTGCCGCGCGATGAAGTCGGCGCTGGCCACCGCCACGTAGCGCATGCGGCCCAGCGGCCAGGTGTTGCACCCCGCGATCACTGACCCCGTGGCCGTGACGGCGGCCATGACTTCGCCCTGGCGTATGCGCTGTGCCGTGTGGTCCTGGTCATCCACGCTGATGTCCAGCAGTTCGGTGCCGTCCAGCATGAAGGCGGCCATGGCATCCATGAACCAGGTGGACAGCGAATCGGCATTGACCGCCAGCTTGAGCGAGGGCAGGACAATCTGGCCATCCGGCACCAGTTCGGGATTCTTGCGGCGCAGATCGTTTTCCAGCAGGGCCACCTGCTCCACATGCAGGCACAGGCGCCGCCCGGCCTCGGTTCCGGTGCAGGGCTGGCCGCGCAGCACCAGTACCTGGCCCACGCGCTCCTCCAGCAGCTTGATGCGCTGGGAAATTGCCGAGGGCGTGACGTGCAGCTTGTGTGCCGCACGCTCGAAGCTGCCTTCGCGCACTACAGCGGCCAAGGCTTCGAGACTGGCGTAGTCGAGCATAGAGCGTTCTTTCCGCTATTCAGGCAGCCGGGGCTCGTCAAGGCACGGAGTCCATGGGGACCGCTTCGGCTCCTTTGCACATGGATTAGATTTTCTTCATTTGAAATAGTAAATGTAATTTTACTTAGGTGTGGCCGGCTCAGACAATGCCGCCCATGTGGACAAGCAATGCCTTCAATCTTTCTTCGGCCTGGTTTGCAGGCTTTACGGTGTGCGCCTCGCTCATCGTTTCCATTGGCGCTCAAAACCTGTATGTGCTGCGCCAGGCGGTGCGGGGCGAACATGTGCGCGCCTGCGTGGCCTGGTGTGTGTTCAGCGACGTCATGCTCATCACGCTCGGGGTGCTGGGCATGGCCCAGGTGCTGGCCCGCTATCCCGAACTGGCCTATGCGCTGACGCTGGGAGGGGCGGTGTTTCTGCTGTGCTATGGCTTGTTTGCGCTGCGGCGCATGATGGCTGCACCGGATGACGGTGCGGCAGATGCCACGGAAAAAGGTGCTCCGGCGCCGCGTGGCCTGATGCCGGTACTTGCCACACTGGCGGCAATCACCCTGCTCAATCCCCATGTGTACCTGGATACGGTGCTGCTCATGGGGTCGATCGGCGCACGCCAGGAGGGGGCTGAGCGCTGGTCCTATGTGGTGGGGGCGGCGTCGGCCAGCTTTCTGTGGTTTGTGCTGCTGGCTGCAGCAGGCCAGCGCATGAAGCGGCTTTTTGCCAATCCCAGGGCTTGGCGCATCATGGACGGCATTACCGGCATGATGATGCTGGGACTGGCCTGGTGGGTGGCAGAGAGCGCCTGGCAGATGGGGTGACGGATCAGGCAGCCTTGCCGGCCGCAGCATCCCACAAGCCCACGGCCTCAATCAGGTTCCAGCTGTTGCATTCGATGCGATACAGGCCGGTTGCCCCTGTTTTCTGGCTGATGCCTTCGATGACCACCATGCGGTGGTTGTGGCATCGGGCCTCTGACAGGGGACGAATCTTGTCGTAGTTGAACTGCTCGGCGATATCGCCGCGAAAGGCAATCGCGACCTGATCGCGCCGGGGGTAGTAGTCCTTGGCATATTTTTCCAGCGTGCGCGTAGCGACGAGCATGGCCATATCGGATGAGCCTGGAGCGTTGGAAGACATGCTTTTCTCCTGTTTGCAAAGACACGGCTCCTGCCGCCAATGGAATGCTTTGCGTTACATTCTGATGCATCTGCTGCAGAGGAAAAGTAGTGAAAACCACGCCCTGGCGCGGGCAAATCCATGCATGCCCGGATGAAAAAACGGGAGCAAGAGATACGCGCCTTAAGCTCGAATGCGTCCAGTGACAAAACGCATGGACTCCTTTTGGAAGGCTCTCCAGGCCAGCTGGCAATATGTGATTTGGTAGATAGCCATTGGCAGGTTTGGAGATTGACGGACGGGATGGGCTTGGAGGGTGGCGAAAGCAAGCACAAAAAGAAAGGCACAGAGGCTCTATCAAACCTCTGTGCCTGTGCTGCAATAACTAATGGTCAGAGCAGGTGCGCTTGCTCAAGCTGCTGGACAAAGGAAATGCCGTTGCCTGCAGAACTGCTGCCGGCATGGCTGCTGATAGGGGTTGCGATCTGATGAAGATCGGTGTCCGCAGCAGTAGACGCATGCTCCGACGCGCAGCCGCAGAGCCCTCCTCCCAACAGACCTCCGCTACCGCTCAGAAGGCCTGCCAGCATTCCTTTGCCCGCATTGCTGACACCGTTGAGCAGTCCCGTGACTTCACTCAAGGTGTTGGTGACAAGACCATTTGCGCCAAGGGCGGTATCAAGTAGTCCTCCATTTTTACCCACGAGGCAGCCAAGCAAATTGCCGTCGCCCAGCAGGCCGCCGCCCGTGACACCGCCGACCAGACCGTTGACCAGGCCATGTTCGCCCACCACGGTGTTCACCACACCGTTGACCAGGCCGGAACCATCGGCACCGCCGACGATGCCGCCCAGCAGGCCGCCGGCGTCCACGCCGCCAACAATGCCCCCGATCAGGCCACCGCCGTCAACGCCCCCGACCACACCGCCGAGCAGGCCACCGGCATTGATACCGCCGACCAGCCCGTTGACCAGGCCGTGCTCACCGACGACTGTGTTCACGACACCGTTGACCAGGCCGGAGCCATCGGCACCACCGACGATGCCGCCCAGCAGGCCGCCAGCGTCGACACCACCAGCGATACCACCGACCAGCCCATTGACCAGGCCATGCTCACCGACGACGGTGTTCACCACGCCATTGACCAGACCGGAGCCGTCAACGCCACCGACCACACCGCCCAGCAGGCCACTGGCATTGATACCACCGACCAGACCATTGACCAGGCCGTGCTCACCGACCACGGTGTTCACCACACCGTTGACCAGACCGGAACCATCGGCACCGCCGACAATGCCGCCCAGCAGGCCACCGGCATTGATGCCGCCGACCAGACCGTTGACGAGTCCATGTTCGCCGACGACGGTGTTCACCACGCCGTTGACCAGACCGGAACCATCGGCACCGCCAACGATGCCCCCGATCAAGCCACCGCCGTCAACGCCCCCGACCACACCGCCCAGCAGGCCGCCGGCATTGATGTCGCCAACCACGCTTTTGATCACTCCATGTTCACCAGCAACGGTGTTGATGACGCCGTTGACCAAGCCTCCAATGTTGACGCCAATCTCGACACTGCCCGAGAAGGAGCCGCCTGCACCACTGGAATAACCGTTTTTCCTTTATCTGCATTCATATGACTGTTCTTTCTGTCTTCGTTGCTACGTAGATATTGCGTATCTGCAATACGCTGCCCGTGATTCAACTGTTTCTGATCGCTGCTCCGATGAACCCTTTCTTCTTACGGAGACCGCTATGCGGTCTCCTGCTATGCATCGGCAAGGCCGTTACTGTGAACAATCGGTCGAAATCAATCCTCGTCCCTCTATATCTGAGTGGAGAAATACTTCTGCTCATTCAAAATGGTGGGTCCATGGTGAGGAGCATTGATAGAAGTAATCTATGCAGAACGGTCGTTGAAATGCTCCTTTCCGTGAGCAATGCAATGGGTAGGAAGTACCCAAAAATCGGCGCGTTTTTCTTGCATGCAACAAACATGCCATGACATGCCAAGAAGCCTGGAGCTTCTAAGCTGTTGAAGTTTCAGGAGTTATGCATGCGTGCCATGTACCCGGTCGTGGAAACGTTACGGGTACGTTACGTAACCGTGGTTCCTCTGAGGGCCGAAGTGCAGATCCGGTAAACGATGCATCCGGCTTTTTGAAGTCAGCTCCGAAATATAAAAAGCGCTCCATGGGAGCGCTTTGTTCAGATATCCGGATACCGGTAGATCTATGGCCACTGAATAATGGCCTGAATCCTGTTCAGACCTTTGGTTTGAGGGTTACGGCATTGCGTCGGAATCAGGGCAGCTGCGATACGGCAAAGTCCTTGCGGCGCGTGCCTTGGGCATGGCTTTGGAAGGACGTCAGTGCCAAGTCCAGCAGCAGAGCCAGGGACATGCCGAGGGCCAGCGTGATCACGACCATGGGCAGGCCCAATGCGCTCACGATATCAGGGCCTGAAGGGATGGCTCGGCGATTTTCGGTGGTGCAGATGAATTCGGCGGCACTCATGCCGGTGTAATGCATGGCGCAAACAGCAATCGCCATGATGGCGGCTGCCAGCAAGCGCACGCTCAGCTGACTGGTATGGAAAGCCAGCCACAGCGCTGCCGTCGCCGCTACCAGCGCAATCAGTACCGAGAGGCCGATGCGCCCGTAATCCCATTGGAAATAACCGCCAAAGCGCATGCCATACATGCCAAGGTAATGCATGACGACTGCGCCCATGCCAAGCATCATGCCTGCGGTGAGCAGGCGCCTGATGTTGTGCGGATCGCGGGCAACGATGTGGAAGGCAAAAGCCGAAATGCAAATAGCGGCAATCAGCGAGATGCACGTCTCCCATAAGGAATAACCCAGGCCCATATCCATTCGCACTGCCAGCATGGCAATGAAATGCATGGACCACACCCCAATGCCGCCTAGCGCAATGCCTGCGCTGCCGAGATTTATCAAATAGGACTGGCGGTCTCGGGTGTCGGCAGTAAGCCGCTGAGCCGAAACCAGTGCGATGAAGGCGCCGATCATGGAGATCGCATAGGACAGCACGACAAGTTCCATGTTGTAACTGGTTTTGATCACTACATCCATTTGGCTCTCCTCCCTGGAAAACAGAAGATGAAAATGTGGCTCGGGAATTTTTAACAAGATGATTCAAAAATCACAAATATAAGTTTTGCAAAGCTGTGTTCAACCCGATAGCGCTTTCCATGCCTGGGAAACTTGCAGGTTCATGGTGTATTGGGTTGACCTGGAAAAATCTGCCAAGGCGCTTGCAATGAATTGACGGTTGAGATGTAAACAATTCAGAAGCAGTGCTTTCTTGCGACAGCTATTCTTTTTTCATGATGTCCGGAAAAGGCGGCGGAATTCCAGCTTGCTATTCAGGTGGCTGCAACCGGTGACGCGGTTTGTGGGTGAGTCCGTGCTGTGAAAGGCTATGCGCGGAGGTCAGGTGAAAGCAGGAATTCGCGCATTTTTTGTCAACACAGTTGTTTTCAATAATGTCTACAGTTTCGCTGGGGCGTGACGAAATGCTTGCAGCAAGAGGGCCAGGCGCACCTCTTTTCTTCAGCGGTTCTTTCGATCACAGGAGTTCCCATGCTTTCAACCCTCCGAGCACGCATGCTCGTGTCCTGCACCGCCATCGTGGCGGTGGCTCTGGCTCTTACAGGCGGGGCGACCTACTACATCGTTCGCGGCAGCAGTCTCGATGCGGTGGAGCAGAACCTTGCGGCCGTGGCAAATGGCCATGCGCTCGCAGTCGATGAATGGGTGGCATCGCGCTCGGCCATGGTGGAGGCGGCGGTCCAGGCGTTGGGGCAGGGCGATGCCGGCACGGTGGTGCGGCAGCTCGAGCAATCGGGAGGGTTCCGTATCGTGACTGCAGGCTGGCAGGACAGGACGGCGGTTTCCAGCAAACCCACTCCGCCGGGCTTCGATCCCACGAGCCGCCCCTGGTACAAGGAAGCCGTGGCGGCCGGCAAGCTGCTGGTGACCAAGCCATATGCCGACGCGAACACCGGCAAGGCCATGGTGTCCTTTGCCGCCCCGCTGCTCAAGGAAGGCAGGCCGGCAGGTGCCGTATCGGCTGCCGTGTTTCTGGACGGCGTGCGCGAGGTCGTGGCCGCAGTCCATCCCACGCCATCGAGCTTCGGCTTTGTGGTCGATGGCAGCGGCCAGTTGCTGGCACATCCCAATGCCGAACTGATGCGCAAGCCTGCCAGCACGTTGTCCGACCAACTGACTCCGCAGGCCATGGCTGCGCTGGCCAAGGCGCAGGCATCGATCGAACTGGTGTTCGATGGCGCGCCCAAACTGCTGCGTGCCAAGCCTGTGCGTGGCACCGACTGGTCGCTGGTGGTGGCTCTGGATCGCGCGGAAGCAACCGAGGGCCTGGCTCATGTGTTCCAGACCTCGGTTGCCGCCATTGTGCTGGTAGCCGTTGGCGCTGCAGTGGCGGTCGGCTTGCTGACTGCGCGCGCATTCCGGCGGCTTTCGGAGGTTCGTGATGCCATGAACGAGATCGGTTCGGGCGATGGCGATCTGAGCCGGCGCCTGCCGGTGCATGGCCAGGACGAAGTGGCACAGATCGCCGCGGCCTTCAACCGGTTTGTCGAGAAGATTGCCGCCGTCCTGCACGAGATCCGCGAAGGCAGCGAGTCGGTGCAGCAGGCCACGGTGGAAATCGAGGCGGGCAACCAGGATCTTTCGCGGCGCACCGAAGTTGCCGCAGGCCAGCTTCAGCAGACTGCCTCGGCCATGGAACAACTGGTGGGAAATGTCAGGCAGAGCGCAGAAGCCGCCCAGCAAGCCCGGCGGCTTGCCGGCGATGCTTCCGAAGTCGCTGCCCAGGGCGGTGCAGTGGTCGGCCAGGTGGTAGCGACCATGGAGGAAATCAGCAACGGCTCCCGGCAGATTGCGGAAATCACGGGCGTGATCGACAGCCTGGCTTTCCAGACCAATATCCTGGCGCTCAATGCAGCGGTCGAGGCCGCACGTGCCGGCGAACAGGGCCGGGGCTTTGCGGTGGTGGCCGGCGAGGTGCGGCAACTGGCCCAGCGCAGTGCCCAGGCGGCCAAGGACATCCGCGGCCTGATCGGCAGCAGCGTGGAAAAGGTCGAGATGGGAGCGAGCCTGGTGAACAATGCCGGCAAGACCATGAACGATATCGTCCGGCAGGTCGAACGGGTGAGCAGCCTGATCGGCGAGATCACGCGCGCCAGCACCGAGCAGCGCGAGGGCATGGTTTCGGTCGGCGAGGCCGTGCGCCAGCTGGACGATGTCACCCAGCAAAATGCTGCGCTGGTCGAGCAAAGTGCGGCTGCCGCCGAAAGCCTGCGCCAGCAGACGGGCAGGCTGGCACGTACCGTTGGCGTGTTCAAGCTTGGCGGCGGCCAGCCGCAGTCAATTCAGGCATTGGTGCAGGCATGAGGCTGGCGCAAAGGCGGGCCGCAGCCGTGCACGAGGGTGTGGCTGCCATGGCAGGCGTACCGCATGTCGCTGGCGCCTAGTGGCGCCTGGCTGCCTCGCCGCCCTGCAGCAGGGGATTCTTGGCAAACAGATCCACCACCCAGTCCACGAAGGCGCGCACCTTGGCGCTGAGGTGGGAGTTGGGCGGGTAGACCACATAGACCGGCAGCAGAGGATGCTTCCAGTCGTCCAGAATTCTCTGCAGGCGGCCGGCCTCCAGATGCTCGTGGACCTGGAAACGGCTGGCCTGCCCGATGCCCTGGCCTGCGAGAAGCGCACTGATGTAGGCATTGCCTTCGTTCACGCAGAGATGGGCGGGGCTGGCGATCTCTATCACTTCGCCATTCTTGTGGAACTCCAGCGGATAGCGCCGTGTCGAAACCGGCGAGAAATAGATCACATTGCGGTGGCCGGACTCCAGCTCGCCGGGGTGGCAGGGAACGCCGTGGCGCGCCAGATAGTCGGGGGCGGCGACGGTGATGAACTCCAGATTGCCGATGCGCCGCGCCACCAGGGACTGGTCAGCCAGCTCGCCGCCGCGGATCACGCAGTCCACGTTGTCGCTGATGAGGTCCACGGTGCGGTCGCTCACGCCCAGGTCGATCTGTATCTCGGGGTAGCGCGTCTGGAACTCGGCCAGGTGGGGGATGATGAGCAGGCGCGCCACGGTGGTGCCCACGTCCACGCGCAGCCGGCCGCGCGGCGTGGTGCGGGCCTGGCTCACGCTGGCTTCCAGATCGTCGAAATCGGCCAGCAGGCGCACGGCGCGGTCATAGTAGGCCGCGCCGTCGGCGGTCACCGTGACGCGGCGCGTGGTGCGGTTGAGCAGCTTCACGCGCAGGCGCTCCTCGAGTGCCTGGATGTTCTTGGTCACACTGGCTTTGGGCATCTGCAGCGAATCGGCTGCACGTGTGAATGTTCCTGCTTCCACAACACGCGCGAAAATACGCATCGCCTGAATCTGATCCATCAGATCTCCTTGTCCTCGCGAAATCCCGGGCTCGCCGAGGATGCGGATTCTCACACACGGGTCGGGCCATCATTATTCAGAGTTTGGAAACAGTGTGGCTGCGTTTGCGGGGTTTATGCCGCCAATGCGCACCGCTACATTCCCATCACATCAACCGGTCAGTCCGGAAGCTCCATGCCGAATACCAAAGCACCTGCATCGCCGACCTTCTCCCATACCGACACCACCATCGACGTGGCGGACGGCATGCAGGCCAGCGTGCGCATGTACGGCAGCAAGAAGCGGGGCGAGGTGTCCCCGCTGGTGGTGCACTTCCATGGCGGAGCCTTCGTGGCCGGGGATCTGGACAATGGCTGCACGGTGGGCAGTGCTCTGGCTACTGCCGGCGCCTGCGTGGTGTCGGTGGCCTACCCGCTCGCGCCGGAGCATCCGTTTCCCCGTCCGCTGGAGCTGGGCTATGCAGTGCTGCAGTGGGCCTACCGGCAGCGCACTAGGCTGGCAGGCAAGGGCGCGCCGCTCTACTTGGCGGGCGAGGAGGCCGGCGCCAACCTGGCCGCCGGCGTGTGCCTGATGGCGCGCGACCAGCTGCATCCGCCGCTGGCCGGGCAGATCCTGATCTCGCCGATGCTGGACCCCTGCGCAGCCACGCCTTCGCAGCGTGCCGCGCAGGGCGAATCCGTCGAGTGCAAATGGGCTTCGGGCTGGTGCCAGTACCTGAGCAGCCCGCACGATGCCGAACATCCCTATGCCGTCCCGGCGCGCGCGCGCCGCCTGGCAGGCCTGCCGCCCACGCTGATCCTGGCAGGGCAGGAAGATCCCATGCGCGATGAAGCGCAGAACTACGCTGCACGCCTGCAAGCTGCCGGATTGACAGTCTTTCTGCATGTGTTTCCCGAAGTGGGGCAGTGGCCACAGGCGCTCATGGAGCCCCCCCCCCGAGACCTGTCCCTGCGAGGGGCAGCTGCGCAAGTTTTTCGAGACGACGCGATGTCGGCTCTGACCTGACCCCATCCTGCTGAGACTGCCGACCTGATCCGGCCCCCGGGCCGGACTGGGCACAGCTGCGCTTTTTTCCTGCTTCTTCCCTTCGATTCCTGGCCCGGGTGCCGGAAGGGAGGAGGCTTGCCCGCCGCAGGAAGCGCTCTTCCTGCCTCCACCCATTGAATCTGAAGACCTTGCCATGAACGACCACTCCAAACTTTCTAACCGTCGCCGGTGGGCTGCAGCCGGCGTTGCTGCGGCCGTGATAGCCACGACTGCGGCCATGCTGGGCCTGCAGGCGTCGCATGCCGAAGCGCCCGCGCAGCAGGCTGCGGCACCGGCAGTGCCGGTTTCGGTGGCGCAGGTACTGCAGCAAGACGTGACGCTGTGGAACGAGTTCTCCGGCCGCCTCGAAGCCGTGCAGCGCGTGGATGTGCGTCCGCGCGTTTCGGGAGCGGTGCAGGCGGTGCATTTCAAGGAAGGCGCGCTGGTGAAGGCGGGCGACCTGCTGTTCACCGTGGACCCCGCCCCCTACACCGCTGAAGTCGACCGCGCCGAGGCACAGGTCGTTGCCGCCAGGGCGCGCATGGCTTACACGCAGAGCGAATCCGAGCGTGCCACGCGCCTGTGGGACGAGCGCGCGATCGCACAGAAGGAATACGACGAGCGCGTGAACGCCCAGCGCGAGGCCGATGCCAACCTGCGCGCCGCGCAGGCTGCTTTACAGACCGCCCGGCTGAACCTGGGCTACACGCAGGTAAGAGCCCCGGTGAGCGGGCGCGTGGGCCGCATCGAGGTCACCGTCGGCAACCTGGTGAGCGCGGGGGCCGGCGCCCCGGTGCTGACCACCCTGGTGTCGGTGGACCCGATGTATGCCAGCTTCGACGTGGACGAGCAGGTGGTGGCCAGCGCGCTGCAGGGCTTGCAGAGCACGCGCGAGGGCCGCAGCACGCGTGCGCTGATCGAGAGCATTCCCGTGCAGATGGGTGTGGGCACGGGTGACGGAACGCCCTATGCCGGCCACCTGCAGCTGATCGACAACCAGGTCGATGCGAAAAGCGGCACGGTGCGCGTGCGCGCGGTGTTCGGCAATGCCGACGGCACGCTCATGGCCGGGCAGTTCGCGCGCATCCGCATGGGCCAGCCGCAGAGCACGCAGGCCGTGCTCATCAACGAGCGCGCCGTGGGCACGGACCAGAGCAAGAAGTTCGTGCTGGTGATCGGCGACGGCAACAAGGCCGAGTACCGCGAGGTGCAGCTGGGCGCGCCGGTCGACGGGCTGCGCGTGGTCACCTCGGGCCTCAAGGCGGGCGAGCGCATCGTCGTCAACGGACTGCAGCGCGTGCGCCCCGGCGTGGTGGTCGCGCCGCAGGACGTGTCCATGGACGCCAAGGCCGAGCTGGCCGATGGCCGCAGCGCCGCCAAGCAACCCGCGGCCTGAAAACCCTAACTTCGCTACGCCATGAACCTTTCCCGATTTTTCATCGACCGCCCGATCTTCGCGGGCGTGCTGTCGGTGCTCATCTTTCTCGCGGGCCTGATCGCCATGCGGGCGCTGCCGATCTCGGAATATCCCGAGGTCGCGCCGCCCTCGGTGGTGGTGCGCGCGCAGTATCCGGGCGCCAGCCCCAAGGTGATCGCCGAAACCGTGGCCACGCCGCTGGAGGAATCCATCAACGGCGTGGAAGGCATGCTCTACATGGGCAGCCAGGCCACGACCGACGGGGTGATGACGCTCACCGTCACCTTCAAGCTCGGCACCGACCCCGACAAGGCCCAGCAGCTGGTGCAGAACCGCGTCTCGCAGGCCGAGCCGCGCCTGCCCGAGGAAGTGCGCCGCCTGGGCGTGACCACGGTCAAGAGCGCGCCCGACCTGACCATGGTGGTGCACATGGTCTCGCCCAACGGCCGCTACGACATCGACTACCTGCGCAACTACGCGGTGCTCAACGTGAAGGACCGCTTGGCCCGCATCCCAGGCGTGGGGCAGGTGCAGATCTTCGGCGGCGGCGACTATTCCATGCGGGCCTGGCTCGATCCGCAGAAGGTGGCGCAGCGCGGCCTGTCGGCCAGCGACGTGGTGGCTGCCATCCGCAAGCAGAACGTGCAGGCGGCGGCCGGCGTGGTGGGCGCCTCGCCGGGGCTGCCCGGCGTGGACACGCAGATGTCGATCAACGCCCAGGGACGGCTTTCCAGCCCCGAGGAGTTCGGCGACATCATCGTCAAGACCGGTGCGGACGGCGCCGTCACCCGGCTGCGCGACATTGCCCGGCTGGAGCTGGGAGCGGCGGACTATTCGCTGCGCTCGCTGCTCAACAACGATCCGGCCGTGGGCATGGGCGTGTTCCAGGCGCCGGGCTCGAATGCACTCGAAATCTCCGAGAACGTGCGCAAGACCATGGCCGAACTGGCCCAGCTCATGCCCGAGGGCGTGGAATACCGCATTGCCTATGACCCCACGCAGTTCGTGCGCGCCTCCATCGAGTCGGTGGTCCATACGCTGCTCGAGGCCATCGCGCTGGTGGTGATCGTGGTGATCCTGTTCCTGCAGACCTGGCGCGCTTCCATCATCCCGCTGCTGGCGGTGCCCGTGTCCGTGGTGGGTACCTTCGCCGTGCTGCACCTGCTCGGCTTCTCGATCAACGCGCTGTCGCTGTTCGGCCTGGTGCTGGCCATCGGCATCGTGGTGGACGACGCCATCGTGGTGGTTGAAAACGTGGAGCGCAATATCGAGGCCGGGCTCACGCCACGCGAGGCCACCTACCGCGCCATGCGCGAGGTCTCGGGCCCCATCATCGCCATCGCGCTGGTGCTGGTGGCCGTGTTCGTGCCGCTGGCCTTCATCAGCGGCCTCACGGGGCAGTTCTACCGCCAGTTCGCGGTGACCATCGCGATCTCCACGGTGATCTCGGCCATCAACTCGCTGACCCTCTCGCCGGCGCTGAGTGCATTGCTGCTCAAGGGCCACCACGAGCCCAAGGACGCGCTCACGCGCGGCATGGACCGCGTGCTGGGCGGCTTCTTCAAGCGCTTCAACGCGGTATTCCACCGCGGCTCCGAGGCCTACAGCGGCGGTGTGCGGCGCGTGATCGGGCACAAGGCCGGCATGCTGGCCGTGTATCTGGCCCTGGTGGGCGCGACCTGGGGGCTGTTCCACCTGGTGCCTGGCGGCTTCGTGCCCATGCAGGACAAGCAGTACCTCGTCGGCTTTGCGCAACTGCCGGACGGCGCCACACTGGACCGCACCGATAACGTGATCCGCCGCATGGGCGAGATCGTCAAGCAGAATCCGAACGTGGAGGACGCCATTGCCTTCCCGGGCCTATCGATCAACGGCTTCACCAACAGCTCCAACGCCGGCATCGTGTTCGTGACGCTCAAGCCCTTTGCCGAGCGCACGCGTGCCGACCAGAGCGGCGCGGCCGTGGCCGGCCAGCTGAACCAGGCCTTCGGCCAGATCCAGGATGCCTTCATCGCCATGTTCCCGCCGCCGCCGGTGGCGGGGCTGGGCACCACGGGCGGCTTCAAGCTGCAGATCGAGGACCGGGGCTCGCTGGGCTACGCCGGCATGGATGCCGTCGTGAAGGCCTTCATGGCCAAGGCCTACCAGACGCCCGAGCTGGCTGGCCTGTTCTCCAGCTGGCAGGTCAACGTGCCGCAGCTCTATGCCGACATCGACCGCACCAAGGCGCGTCAGCTCGGCGTGCCGGTGGCCGATATCTTCGAGACGCTGCAGATCTACCTGGGCAGCCTGTATGCGAACGACTTCAACGAGTTCGGCCGCACCTACAGCGTGCGCGTGCAGGCCGATGCGGCCTTCCGCGCGCGGCCCGAGGACGTGGGCCAGCTCAAGGTGCGCTCGATGACCGGCGAGATGGTGCCGCTGTCCGCGCTGATGAAGCTCGACCCCAGCTACGGCCCCGAGCGCACCATGCGCTACAACGGCTTCCTCGCGGCTGACGTGAACGGCGGCCCCGCGCCGGGGTTCTCGTCGGGCCAGGCTCGCGCCGCCGTCGAGCGGATCGCCGCCGAGACGCTGCCGCCGGGCATAGGCTTCGAGTGGACGGAGCTGACCTACCAGGAGATCCTCGCGGGCAATTCGGCCGTACTGGTGTTCCCCATCGCCATCCTGCTGGTGTTCCTGGTGCTGGCGGCGCAGTATGAAAGCCTCACGCTGCCCATTGCCATCATCCTGATCGTGCCCATGGGCCTGCTGGCCGCGATGACCGGTGTGTGGCTCTCGCACGGCGACAACAACGTGTTCACGCAGATCGGGCTCATCGTGCTGGTGGGGCTGTCTGCCAAGAACGCGATCCTGATCGTCGAATTCGCGCGGGAGCTGGAGTTCGCCGGGCGCACGCCGGTGCAGGCGGCCATCGAGGCCAGCCGCCTGCGCCTGCGGCCCATCCTGATGACCTCGATGGCTTTCATCATGGGCGTGCTGCCGCTGGTGCTGTCCACCGGCGCGGGCTCGGAGATGCGCAGCGCCATGGGCGTGGCCGTGTTCAGCGGAATGATCGGCGTGACGGCCTTCGGCCTGTTCCTCACGCCGGTGTTCTACGTGGCGCTGCGTCGCCTGGCCGGCAACCGGCCGCTGCAGCAGCACGGCAGCCATGTCGCGCCGATCAGCGAGTCCGGCGGCGGCGCATCGTCCTTGCCCCTGCCTGCTGCGCCACGTGCCCATGACGAATGAACGCATTTCAAGAATGGATTCCGATATGAACGCGATGCAACGCATTCGATCCCTGGCGCTGCCCTTGAGCGCGCTGATGGCGGCCCTGGTGCTTGCGGGCTGCGCCAGCGCGCCGCCCACGGTGGCCGAGCATGCCGGCGTTGCCGTGCCCGCGCGCTTCAGCGCCGGCAAGGACGCTGCAGCCCCTGGCTGGACGACAGCCGCCCCGGCCGAGGCCCAGCCGCGCGGCACCTGGTGGCTGGCGTTTGCCGACCCCGAGCTCAGCGCCCTCGTGGAGCGCGCCGGCCAGGCCAATACCGATGTGCAGGCCGCGGCGGCCCGCCTGGCCGAGGCGCGCGCGCTGCTGCGCTCGGCCGATGCGCAGCGCCAGCCGCAGATCGGTGCCGCGGGCGGCGCCGTACGCCAGGCCGGTGCCAACACCGCCAACGGCCTGCAACCCGTGACCCTGGTCACGGCCGGCCTGAACTTCTCGTACGAGGCCGACCTGTTCGGCCGGCTGTCGCGCGCCAGCGAGGCCGCCCGCGAGGATGCCAACGCACGCGAGGCGCTGCTGCAGAGCACGCGCCTGATGGTGCAGGCCGACGTGGCGCAGACCTATCTGCAGCTGCGCTCGCTGCAGGCCGAGCGCCAGCTGGTGGAGCAGAGCCTGGCGGCCTACCGCGAGACACTGAAGCTGATCGAGCGGCGCTACCGGGCCGGCGATGCGGCCGAGCTGGACGTGGCGCGCATGCAGACCGAGGTCTCCGCCACCGAGGCCGAGACGCTGGCGCTGGAGCGCCAGCAGGCCGCACTCACGCATGCCCTGGCCGTGCTGGTGGGCGACGTGGCTACCAACTTCACGCTGGCCTCGTCTGCCGCCGAGGCAACGCTGCCGGTGATTCCGCCGGGCGTGCCCGCCACGGTGCTCGCGCGCCGCCCCGATGTGGCAGCGGCCCAGGCCTCGGTGCTGGCCGCCCAGGCGCGGGTGGGTGTGGCGCAGGCGGCGTGGTTTCCGGCCATCACGCTCACGGGCAACGGCGGTTATGCGTCGCCGGAGCTGGGCGACCTGTTCAAGTGGTCGGCGCGGTCATGGGGCATAGGCGCTCTGCTGTCGCTGCCCGTCTTCGACGGCGGCCAGCGGGCCGCGCAGGAAGAGGGCGCCCGTGCGCGGCTGGAGGCTGCCGTGGCCGCCCAGCGCGGCCAGGTGCTGGCAGCCTTGCGCGAGGTGGAAGACCAGCTCAGCGCCCTGCGCCTGCTGGCCGGCCAGGCCCAGGTGCTGGGGCAGGCCGTGCAATCGTCCGAGCGGGCCACGCACCTGTCGGATGTGCGCTACCGCAATGGCCTGGTGAGCCAGCTCGAACTGCTGGACGCGCGCCGCAACGAGCTGCGCAACCGGCGCCAGGCCCTGCAGGTGCGCACCGCGCAGTACACCGCGACGGTGGCCCTCATCCGGGCGCTGGGCGGTGGTTGGGATGCTGCGGCCAAGGCCGGATGAACGAAGCTGGGGCAGGCCCCGGCTCTGCTGCAGTGCTCAGTCCCGCTGTTGCGGCCGATACGGCCGGGGTGCAGGCTCGGTCGGCAGGTCGCGCACATGGATGTCCATCTGCGGGAAGGCAATGGCAATGCCGGCTGCCGTCAGCTGTTCGTTGATGCGCCGGTTGAGGTCGTTGCGCACCTGCAGGCGGTCGCCCACGGCGCCTACATAGGCGCGCAGCTCGAACTTCTGGCCGTTGCCCTCCAGCGCCATGAACCAGCAGTTCGGCGCCGGATCGCGCAGCACCTGCGGATGCTCGTTGGCAATGGCCAGCAGCATGTCGCGCACCCCGGCCGGATCGTTGCCATGGGCCACGGCGATGTCGAGGACCAGGCGGGTCACGTCGTCGCTCAAGGTCCAGTTCGTCACCTGGCCGGTGATGAAGGTCTTGTTGGGGATGACGATTTCCTTGTTGTCGAAGTCCAGCACCGTGGTGGCACGGGTGCGGATGCGCGTGACCGTGCCGTCCAGCGTGTTGATGGTGATCACGTCGCCGACGCGGAAGGGCCGCTCCACCAGCAGGATCAGCCCCGAGACGAAGTTGGCGAAGATTTCCTGCAGCCCGAAGCCCAGGCCCACGGTCAGCGCGGCAGCCATCCACTGGAGCTGGCCCCAGCGCAGGCCCAGCAGCGAGAAGGCGCTGATGGCGCCCGCGATGGTGATGACGTAGCGGGCCAGCGTGGCCGCGGTGTAGCGTGCGGAGTTGCTGATGCGCAGCGATGTCGACAGCATCACCTCCATCAGGCCCGGCAGATTGCGCGTCAGGCTGACGGTCAGCAGCAGGATGAGTGCGCTCAGCAGCACGTCCATCAGGCTCACGGGGGCGGAGTGCGGCACGCCGTCGGCTCCGGTATTGGTGGTGTACCAGAGCACCACGCCCTCGAAGCGCAACAGGGCTGGCAGCACCTGCGACCAGGAATAGAGCAGACTGAGCGCCACCAGCACCTGCTGCAGCAGGCCCAGCAGCCGGTGTGCCTGGGCGCTGACCGTGACCAGGGCCATCTGGCGCGCTTCATCGGGCGGCGGCGCCTTGCCGGCCTCGGAAGTGGCGGCCGGGCCCTGCATGGCCGCCTCGCGCAGGCGGCGCAGCGCCAGGCGCCGTTCGCCCAGCAGCAGCCAGCGCCGCAGCAGGGCGACCACCACTTCGGAGGCCGCCAGGAACACAAAGCTGCTCAGCAGCGCCTGGATGACTTCGGTGGCGGTGTAGACATAGCCCATGGCAATGCCGGCCACCACGACGGCCAGCAGCACCAGCAGCAGCACGGCCAGCCATTGCGACCAGCGAAATCCCTGCTGCCGGGGCAGGGCGCTGTGCCGCAGATACCGCCAGGTCATCCAGGCCAGGCCCAGCGACATCACGAGAATGGACAGCCGCCCCCAGGTGCTGATGGCGATGTCGTTGTGGCTGAAGAAGGCCAGCCCGCCCAGCAGCTCGGTGGGCACGATCAGCCAGGTGGCACGCCGTATCAGTTGGCGCAGCGCCTGCACGCGCTCGGGTTCCCAGCCGAAGTGGGCCAGCGCCAGGCCGCCCGGGCGGAACAGCGCATTGAGCAGGGTGGCCACGAAGATGAAGTCGCTGAGCTGCCCCAGCGTGCGCCCCAGCGGCTCCAGCACGGCGCCATGCGTCTCCGAGGCCTGCATCAGGCCGCCCAGGCCGGCGGTGGCCACGCTCCAGGGCAGCGCGTACAGCAGGCTCCAGCCCAGCGCGACCAGGCTCAGGCCGAAATGGTCCTGCGCGAAATTGCCCACGCGCTGTGCCACGGCGTGCAGCTGCCGCGAGGCCCGGCGGCGCAAACCGAGCAGCAGCACCACGATGACGGCGACGGCGCCGTAGTCCAGCGGCGCCTCGCGCATGCTGGCGCCCAGGGCATGCAGCGTGGTCCAGGGCGATGGGCGGACGGCCGAAGGCTCGCCCTGCAGCGTCGCACCCCATTCGCCCAGCCAGGTGCGGTCCATGGGCCGGTGGCTGGGGAACCACAGCAGCTCCTTGTCCATGACCTGCAGCAGCTCGCTGCTGCTGCGCAGGGCCGACTGCAGCACTTCGTCGGTCTGCTCCAGCACGGCAATGCGGCGCAGCAGCACCGGCTGCAGCTGGTCGACCAGCGTCACCTGGCGGTTCTGCAGCGTGATGCGCTGGGCCGAGGCGCTGCCAGTTTCCACGGCGCTGTTGAGCTGGGCACGCCATTCGCTGGAGTTGAACAGGGCCAGGCGCAGTTCGGCCAGGCGGCGCTGCAGATCCTTGCGCCGCGCCTTGACGGCGGTGTCCGTGGGCAGCGCCACCCATTGTTTCCACAGCCACTGGCCCACGGCCGCGCCCGTGCCGCCCAGGCGCAGGCGGGCCTGGGTGTCGCGCAGCGCGGCGGCAAGCTGGTCGCGGCGGTATTCGTCGCCAGCCAGGGTCTGGCGCTCCTGGGCCAGCCGGTTGGTGTAGTCCAGTATCTGGGCGGCCAGCGTGGCGTTTTGCTGTGCCAGTTCGCGGTTGGCGGGATCGGCCGCGCCGATCTGGGCGGCCGTATGGGCTGCTTCCTGGGCCTGCTGCTCCAGCCGCTGGCGGCTGCGCTCGGCGATCAGCTGGTTCAGCCAGGCCACGCGGGGCGTGCGCTCGAGCAGTTCGCGGCGCTGGGATTGCTGCTGGGCGTCCAGCAGGCGCTGGCGGGTTTCGGTGGTGGACTGCTCTTCCTGGCGCAGGGCCAGCTCCAGCGTGGCGCGCCGGTGTTCGGCGTTGCGCCGCAACTGGCGCGCCTGTGTGAGCGCCAGCGGCTCGCCGGGCTCGGCCGTCACGGGTTCCGCACTCTGCTGCACGCGCTGGCGCAGTGTGGCCATGTCCACCTGGCTGGGCTGGGAGACCAGGTTGACCTGGTCCGCCGCGGTCTTCTCGATGCCGGTCTTGAGTGCCGCAATGGCTTCGCGCTCCTCGGCCAGCAGGCGCTCCAGCACTTCCTGGCTGGCGTTGGCGGGAACGCGCTCCTTCCAGCGCGCGAGCTGGCCGGCCAGCTCCTCGTCGTTCGGCGTCGCGGGCATGGCCGGCACCTGGGCCTGGACCTTGGCGCGCAGGCTGTCCAGCTCCTGCGCAAAGCCGTCGGCTTCCTTGTTGGCGGCATCGGCTGCATCCAGCTGGGCCTGGATGGCGGTATGGCGCTCCTCGCTGGCGCTGGAGCCGTTGCCCAGGCCGGCCTGCAGTGCCCCGAGGGTGCCGGTCTGCGGCAGGGCCGGCGCGGCGCCTGCGGCCAGCGGCAGCAGCACGCAGGCCAGCCACAGCAGCCATGCCGCCATGAAGGGGCCGCCGTGCCGGCGGCGCGCCGCAATGCCCGCAAGGCGGGAGAGCAGGGGCGGACGGACGGAGGATTCGGCTGGGCGCATGGAGGCAATATAAGGAATGTCGCAGCGACGCCGCGCGGGAAAGGGTAACTGCCGCAAGCAGGGTCGGCTATCAGAAATGATAGCGAATGGCGCTTGCTGCATCAGAATCTCTTGCCAATCCTCACAAAAGTCCTGCCTCAGGCGCGCAGCGGCACCTGCTGCCCGGCCTTGACGCGCTCCAGCGCGATCGAGGTGCTGTAGCGGCGGATGTTGTCGTCGCCTTCGAACAGGCGCCGCGTGATGGCCTGGTAGTCCTCCATGTCGGCGGCCGTGACGACCAGCACATAGTCCGTCTCGCCCGTCACGTAGTAGCACTGCTGCACCGCCGCTTCCCCGGCGATGCGCGCGCGAAAGCCGCGCGACAGGTCGGGCCGGTCGTTGACCAGCTGCACGGTGATCACGGCCGTCAGCGTCTGGCCCACCTTGGCCGGTTCGAGCACGGCCACATTGGCCGCTATCACGCCTTCCTCGTGCAGGCGCTTGATGCGCCGCTGCACGGCCGGCGCCGAAAGGTTCACGCGCTCGGCGATCAGGCGCTGGGGCGTGAGGTTGTTGCGCTGCAGTTCGGTCAGGATGGCGCGGTCGAAGGCGTCGAGGTCGGCGGCGGGCATGGCGGCAGGGAGAGGGCAAGAGAGCGAAACTTGCACGGAACAGGCAAAAATCAAGCAATTTCCGCGCGGCAGATGCAATATCGTACGCCGCTATGTCGAAGAATCATTGGAATCACTGGTGGCCGCTGCTGGCCGTATTGGGCTCGGTCACCTCGCTGGGCGTGGGCACATCGCTGGCCAAGCAGCTGTTTCCGGTGGTGGGGGCCCAGGGCACTTCTGCCCTGTGCGTGGGCTTTGCGGCGCTGATCCTGGTGTGCGTGTGGCGGCCCTGGCGCTGGCCTCTGGACCGCCGGCAGGCCTGGTCGCTGCTGCGCTTCGGCGTGGCGCTGGGCGGCATGAACCTGATGTTCTACATGGCGCTGCGCAGCATTCCCTTCGGCCTGGCCGTGGCCATCGAGTTCTCGGGGCCGCTGGCCGTGGCGATCTACCATTCCCGCCGCCCCGTGGATTTCGTCTGGCTGGCGCTGGCCGTGGCCGGGCTGGCCCTGATCCTGCCCGTGGGCCTGGGCGGCGGCGCCACCCTCGTGCTTTCGCCGGTGGGGATTGCCTGCGCGGTGGGCGCAGCCATCTGCTGGGCCTTGTACATCCTGCTGGGCCAGCGTCTGGACCATGTGCCCAGCGGCCAGGCCGTGTCGCTGGGCCTGGCCTGCGCGGCCCTGGTGGTGGTGCCGTTCGGCGTGGCCGAGGCCGGCGCCAGGCTGCTGGCGCCCGGCGTCCTGCTGTTCGGACTGATGGTGGCCGCCATCTCCAGTGCCTTGCCATACACGCTGGAGATGCTGGCGCTGCGCCGCCTGCCGCCTGCAACCTTCGGCATCGCCCTGGCCACGGAGCCTGCGGTGGCGGCCTTCATGGGCATGCTGCTGCTCAATGAGCACCTGACGCCGCTGCAGTGGCTGGCCATTGCCTGCATCATGGGCGCTGCCATGGGCAGCGCGATGACGCGCCCCGGGGCCAGGAGCACCTCGCCCGAGGCGGCCGCGGCTCCGGCGGGCCAAGGCATGGAGGCATGAAGGTGCTATTGAAACAGTTGCTGCCGGCGCCGGACATGCCTTGATTTCCCTGCTTATTGACCCTGGAAATGAGAGGGATAAGGCGCCCCAAGCTCCTTTTTCTGTAGTCGCGAATCGAAAAAAAAAAGCGCTGCCGCCACGGATGCTGGACAGCGCTTTTTTGCTGGCCTGGCGCGGCTGCGGCGCTCGTGCCGCGCTGGATGCCGGCCGCTCGCATACTGGTTGGCGCACAGGCGTGTAGGACGTATGAGCTGTTCAATCCGCAGGCAAGGTGCTACAACGAATTCGTATGGTCGCGAATGCCTTGCAACTCAGCGGCACGATTCGCCCCCGAGTGCCGCCACGGGAGGTTCTATGGATGTCATCAGCAACTCAGCTGCACGCTACGTTCGTCTGCGCGAAGAGGAGATGTCGATCGACGAGTACCTTGCTCTGTGCCAGCGGGATCCCATGGCCTACGAGAGCGCTGCCCAGCGCATGCTGGCGGCCATCGGCGAGCCCGAGATGGTGGACACGCGCAATGATCCGCATCTGTCGCGCCTGTTCGCCAACAAGGTGATCCGCCGCTATCCGGCCTTTGCCGAGTTCTACGGCATGGAGGAATCCATCGAGCAGGTGGTGAGCTTCTTTCGCCATGCGGCCCAGGGACTGGAGGAGCGCAAGCAGATCCTGTACCTGCTGGGACCGGTGGGCGGCGGCAAGAGCTCGATCGCCGAGCGGCTGAAGTACCTGATGCAGAAGGTGCCGTTCTACGCGCTCAAGGGTTCGCCGGTGAACGAGTCGCCGCTGGGACTGTTCGACCCCATGGAGGACGGGCCGGTGCTCGAGGAGCAGTTCGGCATTCCGCGCCGCTGCCTGAACCATGTGCTCTCGCCCTGGGCCGTCAAGCGCCTGGAGGAGCTGGGCGGCGACATCCGCCAGTTCCGCGTGGTCAAGCGCTATCCGAGCATTCTCAAGCAGATCGCCATCGCCAAGACCGAGCCCGGCGACGAGAACAACCAGGACATCTCCAGCCTGGTGGGCAAGGTGGACATCCGCAAGCTGGAGAACTTCGCCCAGGACGATACCGACGCCTACAGCTACTCGGGCGGCCTGTGCCTGGCCAACCAGGGCTTGCTTGAGTTCGTGGAGATGTTCAAGGCGCCGATCAAGGTGCTGCATCCGCTGCTCACCGCCACGCAGGAGGGCAACTACAAGGGCACGGAGGGCTTCGGCGCCATTCCGTTCGACGGCCTGGTGCTGGCGCACAGCAACGAGAGCGAGTGGAAGGCCTTTCGCAACAACAAGAACAACGAGGCCTTCCTGGACCGCATTTACATCGTCAAGGTACCGTACTGCCTGCGCGTGTCCGAGGAGGTGAAGATCTACGAGAAGCTGATCCGCGAATCCTCGCTGGCCAAGGCGGTGTGCGCGCCCGGCACGCTCAAGATGATGGCGCAGTTCGCCGTGCTCACGCGGCTGAAGGAGCCCGAGAACTCCAGCATCTTCAGCAAGATGCAGGTCTACGACGGCGAAAGTCTCAAGGACACGGACCCGCGCGCCAAGAGCTACCAGGAGTACCGCGACTACGCCGGCGTGGACGAGGGCATGTCGGGCATCTCCACACGCTTCGCGTTCAAGATCCTGTCCAAGGTCTTCAACTACGACAGCACCGAAGTCGCCGCCAACCCCGTGCACCTGATGTACGTGCTGGAGCAGCAGATCGAGCGCGAGCAGTTCCCGGCCGAGCTCGAGACCAAGTACACCAGCTACATCAAGGAATACCTGTCGCCGCACTACGCCGAGTTCATCGGCAAGGAGATCCAGACCGCCTACCTGGAAAGCTACAGCGAGTACGGCCAGAACATCTTCGACCGCTACGTCACCTATGCCGACTACTGGATCCAGGACAGCGAGTACCGCGACACCGACACCGGCGAGGTGTTCGACCGCAATGCACTCAATGCCGAGCTGGAGAAGGTCGAGAAACCCGCAGGCATCGCCAATGCCAAGGACTTCCGCAACGAGATCGTCAACTTCGTGCTGCGCGCGCGCGCTAACAATCAGGGCAAGAACCCGAGCTGGACCAGCTACGAGAAGCTGCGCCTGGTGATCGAGAAGAAGATGTTCTCCAACACCGAGGAGCTGTTGCCCGTCATCAGCTTCAACGCCAAGGCCAGCGCCGAGGATGCGCGCAAGCACGAGGACTTCGTCACCCGCATGGAGGCCAAGGGCTATACGCCCAAGCAGGTGCGCCTGCTGTGCGAGTGGTACCTGCGCGTGCGCAAGAGCAGTTGAGGCAGTTGAACGGTGCGCCGGCGCTGGCCTTCAGCGCGGCGCACCGTGCCATGCATGGGAGTACAGATGGCATTGCAAATCATCGACCGCAGGCTCGCAGGCAAGAACAAATCGGTGGGTAACCGCGAGCGCTTCGTACGCCGCTACAAGCAGCAGATTGCCGAGGCGGTGCGCCGGGCCGTTTCCCAGCGCGACATCCGCCATATCGAGCAGGACGAGAACATCACCATACCGCGCAAGGACATCCGCGAGCCGATGTTCCGCCACGGCCAGGGCGGCATCCGCGACACCGTGCATCCGGGCAACACCGAGCATGTGCGCGGCGACCGCATTCCGCGGCCCCAGGGCGGCGCGGGCGGCGGCAGCGGCTCGCAGGCCAGCGACAGCGGCGAGGGGGAGGACGACTTCACCTTCACGCTGACCAAGGAAGAGTTCATGGAGCTGTTCTTCGAGGACCTGGCCCTGCCGCGCCTGCTGCGCACCTATCTGGGCGACACGCTGCAGTACAAGACGCGCCGCGCCGGCTACAGCCATGACGGCACGCCGCACAACCTGGCGGTGCTGCGCACCATGCGGGGCGCCCTGGGCCGGCGCATGGCGCTGACCAAGGCGCCGTACCGCGAGCTCAAGGGCCTGGAAGCGCAGCTCGAAGCCCTGCTGGCGCAGGACGACGGCACCAGCGAGGCCGTGGCCGAGCTGCAGCGGCGCATCGATGCACTGAAGGCCAGCATAGGCAAGGTGGCGTTTCTCGACCCCATAGACCTGCGCTTTCGCAGCCGCACCAAGGTGCCCGAGCCCAGCAGCCAGGCCGTGATGTTCTGCGTGATGGACGTGTCCGGCTCCATGGACCAGGAGCGCAAGGACCTGGCCAAGCGCTTCTTCATCCTGCTGTACCTGTTCCTCACGCGCCATTACGAGAAGATCGACATCGTCTTCATCCGCCACCACACCCAGGCGGCCGAGGTGAACGAGGACGAGTTCTTCCACTCCACGGAAAGCGGCGGCACGGTGGTCAGCAGCGCGCTGGTGCTGCTCGACCAGATCATGCGCACGCGCTATCTCGCGGGCGACTGGAACATCTACGTGGCCCAGGCCAGCGACGGCGACAACTTCGGCGAGGACGGCGCCATCTGCCGCACTCTGCTGGCCGACAAGATCCTGCCGCTGGTGCGCTACTTCGCCTATGTGCAGGTGGTCGAGGAAGAGCAGAACCTGTGGGAGGAGTACAGCCAGCTGGTGCCGCTGTTCTCGCATTTCGCCATGCGCAAGGTATCGGAGCCGGCCGACATCTATCCGGTGTTTCGCGACCTGTTCAAGAAAGAGGGGGTATCGGTATGAACCTCTCTCAGTATCCGGTGCTGGCCCCGCGTCAGGGATCTCACCACGCAAGGCATTCCGCGGCGGCCGAGCGCGCCCAGCGCGGCGTTCCCTCCGTGCCGTTGCCGCCCGGCAAGCGGCCCACGCGCCCGCTGCCGGACCCCAGCGACTGGACTTTCGAACTGATCGAGCGCTACCACGCCGCCATTGCCGCGACGGCCGAGCGCTTCGGCCTCGACACCTACCCCAACCAGTTGGAGGTGATCTCGGCCGAGCAGATGATGGATGCCTACGCCAGTGCGGGCATGCCGGTGGGCTACCGCCACTGGAGCTATGGCAAGGAGTACCTGGCCACCGAGCGGCGCTACCGGCGCGGCCACATGGGCCTGGCCTACGAGATCGTCATCAATTCCAACCCCTGCATCAGCTATCTGATGGAGGAGAACACCACCGCCATGCAGGCGCTGGTGATCGCCCATGCGGCCTACGGGCACAACAGCTTCTTCAAGAACAACTACCTGTTCGGCATGTGGACCGATGCGGGCAGCATCATCGACTACCTGGTCTATGCCCGGGACTTCATCGCCCAGTGCGAGGAAAAGCACGGGCTGGACACCGTGGAGCAGTGGCTCGATTCCTGCCATGCGCTGGCCAACCTCGGCGTGGACCGCTACCACCGGCCGTCCAAGAAAAGCCTGGCGCGCGAGCGCGCCGAGCGCGAGCAGCGCGAGGCCTATGCCCAGCAGCAGGTCAACGAGCTGTGGCGCACGCTGCCGGTGCGCCCCGACAAGGACAGCACCGTGCCGGAGAATCTGCGCTTTCCGAAGGAGCCCGAGGAAAACATCCTGTATTTCATCGAGAAGAACGCGCCGCTGCTCGAGCCCTGGCAGCGCGAGATTGTGCGCATCGTGCGCAAGACCGCCCAGTATTTCTATCCACAGCGCCAGACCCAGGTGATGAACGAGGGCTGGGCCACCTTCTGGCACTACACGCTGCTCAACACCATGTACGACGAGGGCTGGCTCACCGACGGCGTGATGATCGAATGGCTGTCCTCGCACACCAACGTGATCTACCAGCCACCCGCCGGCCACCGCGCCTACAGCGGAATCAACCCCTATGCGCTGGGCTTTGCGATGTACCGCGACATCCGGCGCATCTGCCAGGAGCCCACCGAGGAGGACCGGCGCTGGTTTCCCGACATGGCGGGCACGCCCTGGCTGCCGGCGCTGCACCATGCGATGCAGAACTACAAGGACGAGAGCTTCATCGGCCAGTTCCTGAGCCCCAAGCTGATGCGCGACATGCGCCTGTTCGCCATTCACGACGATGCCAAGGAGCGCGAGCTGCTGGTCAGCGCCATCCACAACGAGGACGGCTACCGCATGCTGCGCCAGACGCTGTCGCAGCAGTACGACCTGGGCGTGCGCGAGCCCAACATCCAGGTATGGAACGTGAACCTGCGCGGCGACCGCTGCCTCACGTTGCGTCACACCCAGTACCAGGGCCGTCCGCTGGCCGAGGATGCGCTCGAAGTGCTCAAGCACACGGCACGCCTGTGGGGCTTCGGCGTGCAGCTGGAAACCGTCAACGGCGACGGCGAGACGCCGGTGCTGCTGCATTCCGTGCCGGCGCCGCCGCCTTGACAAGATCCGGGATTCTTGCGGTTTTGAGTCGCAAGCCTTGCGGATACGGCGCAGTGCGCTATCGAAATGAAGAGTAAGACAAAAAAAACGCTGCCACCGGCAGCGTTTTTCTTTGAGGTGACGGCAGTCGCTCAGAACGCGGGGACCACGGCGCCCTTGTATTTTTCGAGGATGAATTTCTTCACATCGGGGGTATGCAGGGCATTCATCAGCTTGGCAATGTCGGCGCCGCCCGCGCGGTCCTTGCGGGCCACGACGATGTTGGTGTAGGGCGAGTCCGCGCCTTCGATGAACAGCGCATCCTTGGTGGGGTTGAGCTTGGCCTCGATGGCGTAGTTGGTGTTGATCAGCGCCAGGTCCACGTCGGCCAGGGCGCGCGGCAGCAGAGGCGCTTCCAGTTCCTTGAACTTGAGCTTCTTGGGGTTCTTGACGACGTCCAGCGGCGTGGGGGTCAGGCTCTTGGGGTCCTTGAGCTCGATCAGGCCCTGCTTGGCCAGCAGGATCAGGGCGCGGCCGCCGTTGGAGGGGTCGTTGGGGATGGCGATGGTGGCGCCGTCCTTCAGCTCCTTGAGATTCTTGATCTTGCTGGAGTAGGCGCCGAAGGGCTCCACATGCACCTTGCCGTCCGGCACGGCCACCAGCGAGGTCTTGCGGTCCTTGTTGAAGCTGTCCAGGTAGGGCTGGTGCTGGAAGAAGTTGGCGTCCAGCTGCTTGTCTTCCACCGCCGAGTTGGGCTGCACGTAATCGCTGAACTCCTTGACCTCCAGGTCGATGCCCTGGGCCTTGAGGGCGGGCTTGATGTGGTTGAGGATTTCAGCGTGGGGAACGGCAGTGGCACCGACCTTGAGCACTTCGCCGGCCTGGGCCGTCAAGGCCAGCGTGGCAATAGCGATGGCGGAAAGAGCTTGCTTGAACATGGATCTTCCAGACTTTCTTCAGCAGGTTGCAATGAATTTCCAGGGCCGTGAGGAGTGAGGCAACGCCTCGGGCACCGGTGTAACAAGACGCATAGTCTAGTGCGATTGGTGCGGGTGTACAGGACATTTTTCTTATTTGGTTATAAGAATGTCGCTTTTTATTCTTCATTGGCGGTCACCGACCTCTACCATGGCTGCATGAATCCTGAAATGCTGCAGCGCCTGGTGCAGGTGCAAATGCCCTATGGCAAATACAAGGGGCGCCTGATCGCCGACCTGCCCGGCAACTACCTGAACTGGTTCGCCCGCGAGGGCTTCCCCAAGGGCGAACTCGGGCAGCTGCTGGCCCTGATGCAGGAGCTGGACCATAACGGCCTGGCGCATCTGCTGGCGCCGCTGCGCAGGGCCGCCGGCCTGCCGCCGCCCCGGGGCTAGGGATACTCTGCATGCCTCGTCGCGCCGTCTACCGCTCGAGCCGTGCAGCGTACCTTTGGCGGCAGCCCGAAGTTCAGGAGCGCTGCGAAGCCAGCATGTAGTCCACGGCCATGTTCGACAATGCGCGCACGCCGTAGATCAGCGCCGACTCGTCCGCGTAGAACAGCGGCGAGTGGTTGTTGGGCGCGGTGTTCGGGTCCTTGTCCTTGGGCGTCACGCCCAGGTAGAAGAACATGCCGGGCGCTTCCTGCTGGTAGAACGAGAAGTCTTCCGAGGCCGAGGACTTGGGCTGCAGGCCGAAGTTGCCCGGGCCGGCCACGCGCTCCAGCGTGGGGCCCATTTTCGCGACCAGGCCGGGCGGGTTGACCACGGCGTTGTACAGCTCCACCACCTTGACCCTGGCCTTGGCGCCGGAGCTCTCGGCGATGTGCTCGGCCGTGGTGGCCAGGCGTTTGTGGATGTCCTTCTTCATGCCCTCGTCGTAGGTGCGGATGGTGCCGATCATCGAGACCTTGTCGGGGATGATGTTCATGCGGTTGCCGCCGTTGATGGCGCCCACCGTCACCACCGCGGGCTCCAGCGCGATATTGGACTGGCGGCTGATGATGCTCTGGATGCCGGTGATGATCTGGGCGCTGGCGACGATGGGATCGATGCCCGACCAGGGGCGCGCGCCGTGCGTCTGCTTGCCGGTCACGTCGATCCAGAACTGGTCGGCGGACGACATGGCCGGGCCCGGGCGCCAGGCGATCCAGCCCGCGGGATAGCTGCTGGACACATGCAGGCCGAAGACGGCATCGACCTTGGGGTTGGCCATCACGCCTTCCTTGACCATCTGCCTGGCGCCCCAGATCTTCTCGCCGTCGGGCTCGAAGTTGGCGGGCGACTCCTCGGCCGGCTGGAAGATGAACTTCACGCTGCCGGGCAGTTGGTCCTTCATGCCGGCCAGCACCTCGGCCGTGGCCATCAGCATGGCGGTGTGGGTGTCGTGGCCGCAGGCGTGCATCACGTCCACTTCCTTGCCCAGGTACATGCCCTTGGCCTTGGAGGCAAAGGGCAGGTCCACCTGCTCCTTGACCGGCAGGGCGTCCATGTCGGCGCGCAGCGCCACCACCGGACCGCTCTTGCCGCCCTTGAGCAGGCCGACCACCCCGGTCACGGCCACCCCGGTCTTGACCTCCATGCCCAGCTTGCGCAGGTGATCGGCCACCAGCGCGGCGGTGCGCGTCTCGAGGTTGCCCAGCTCGGGGTGCTGGTGGATGTCGCGGCGCCAGGCGATGAGTTTTTGCTCTATGGCCTTGGCGCGCTCGTCGATCTGGGCATGCAGGGCCTGGGCCTGCGGCGAGGAAGTGGCGGCGGGCGCAGCTGCGGCAGACGGCACGGCCTGCGCGTGCACGGCCATGCTGGCGGCCGACAGCGCGGCAGCCATGGCGCCGGCAAGCGCCAGCTTCCTGAAGCCAGGGCGGGAAAGAGGGGGCAAAGTCTGCATGCGGGTCTCCTTGTTCTGTATGAAAGCCAAAGATGCTAGCAAGGGCGTCAGCCTCGCCATGCCGCATCGGGGACTGGTTTCAAGGGGCAGGCCATGCCGAAACAGAACAGCCCCATGCGCGCGAGCGCGATGGGGCTGGTGAGCAGGGCGGCCGAGGCGGGCCGCCGCATGCAGGCGGGATGTTTACTTGGCTGCGGCGCGGGCGGCTTCCGCCTTGGCCTTGGCGGCATCGGCCTTGCGCTGCAGTTCGGCAGCTTCGGCCTCGGCGGCCTTGGCTTCGGCTTCCTTCTTGGCGGCAGCCTCCTTTTCCGAAGGCGTCATGGCACCCGCAATCGCACTGCCTGCCATGGTGCCCGCCACGGCACCCACGGCTGCCGCACCCATGGTGCCCATCATGCCGGGGCCCCTGGCCGCGGGTGCTGCAGCGGCGGCGGGGGCCGCAGCGGCTGCCGGTGCCGCAGTGGCTGGGACTGCGGGCTTGGCCGCGGCGGGGGCCACGGGAGCGGCCGGCTGGGCAGGCGCCTTGCCGATGGCTGCCGGACGCACGGACTTGCCGCCGCCCAGACGCTTGGCCTGGGCCAGCGAAGGCACGGTCAGCGAGGCGATCGCCAGGGCGATCACGGAGGCAGTGGCACGGTACGAAGTCTTCACTCGATTTTTTCCAATCATGATTGTCATATGCAGGTCCGCATGGCTGGCCGGCACGGCCAGGGGAATGCGGCGACAGCCGGGCTGCGCGAGCATGCCCTTGTGATGCATATGGGGTGGGAAGGGTGGTTTCCAAGACGCCGGGCGAAGGCTGCCTGCTGGCAGGGCCCGGGCTGGCGAAGCCGCTTGTTGTGGTGCGTTTTGTCGGCTGCAGCGCCATTGTAGAAAACGCAGCCGCAGCATTGCCCGGGATTCCCGTGTGCGCGGACTGTTTTTTGCCGGCGTGGCAAGGCCGCCGGCGCCCGGGCATGAAAAATCCCGCAGCCGGGGAGGGGGCGGGATCGGGTGGCGCGTGAGCAACGGCGGACCGCACGCGCAGGCCGCCGGGTCCCGGAGACGGATCAGTGTTTCTGGTGCAATTGCACCCAGGCCAGGAACTTGCTCATGTACTTGGCCAGGAACTCCTTGCTGGCCGGGCCGATGTTGCCCTCGGCATCGATCAGGCCGTCCTTCCACTGCACAAAGCCTTCGGGCTGCTGCATGGTGGGCATGTCCGCAAAGACGAAGATGTTGCGCAGGTGCTGCTGGGCCATGGAGGTGGCGGGACCGCCCGGCGAGGTGCCGATGATGGCCGCGGGAATGCCGGCCCAGGCCGAGTCCCCATAGGGGCGGCTGCCGCCGTCGATGGCGTTCTTGAGCACCGCGGGCACGGAGCGGTTGTGCTCGGGCGTGACGAACAGCAGGCCGTTGCAGCTGCGGATCTTCTGCTTGAAGTCCTGGAAGGGCTGGGAGGCGGGCGTTCCGTCGAAGTCGCGGTTGTAAAGGGGCAGGTGGGAGATGTCGAGGAACTCGAAATCCGCCTGGTCCTGTGCCAGCTTGACCAGACCTTGCGCCAGCTGGCGGTTGATCGATTGCTGGCTGTTGCTGCCGACGATGACGCCAATCTTCAACTTGCTCATTTCAGACACCTTTGCATGCATGGGAGTGGATGAAAGCCAGGACCAGTGTATTGCAGCCGGGCGGCACAGACGTGTCAGTTTGCACGACATCGTGCCGTGCTGCAGGCGGCTGCTTAGCGCAGGACTTCCAGCAGGCGGTCCAGCCCGCCTTCGTTGATGGAGACCTTGGCCTCGTTGCGCACGCGAGGCTTGGCGTGGTAGGCCACGGACAGGCCGGCGGCCTGCATCATGGGGATGTCGTTGCTGCCGTCCCCCACGGCAATGCACTGCGAGGGCGAGATGCCGATCAGCGAGGCGACTTCCAGCAGCGTGCGGCGCTTTTCGGCGCCGTCGCAGATGTCGCCCCAGGCCTGCTCGACCAGACCGCCGGTCAGCGCGCCATCCTTGACCTCGAGCACGTTGGCGCGCACGAAATCGATGCCCAGCATGCCGCGCACATGCTCGGCGAAATAGGTGAAGCCGCCCGAGACCAGCAGCACCTTCAGGCCCGCGGCCTGGGCCGCCTTGACAAGGGTTTCGGCGCCCGGCGAAAGCTTGAGGCGTTCGGCGCGCACGCGCTCCATGTCGGCCTCGGTCACGCCGACGAGCTTGCCCACGCGCTGGCGCAGGCTGTCCTTGAAGTCGGTGATCTCGCCGCGCATGGTGGCTTCGGTGATGGCGGCCACTTCCGCCTTCTTGCCCGTGGCGTCGGCGATCTCGTCGATGCACTCGATGGTGATCAGCGTCGAGTCCATGTCGAAGGCGATGAGCTTGTAGTCGGACAGTTTCTGCGGGGCGGTGATGCCGCGGATCATCAGTCCGGGGGCGAATTCGGTAGCGTCGGTCATGAAAGGCTCATCAAGAGGAAAGATCGGTTCGCATCATAGCCAGCGCGGGCGGCCTGCCAGGCAAATTCAGGCCTGCGGGGGCTGGCGCAGGTAGATGGCATCGGACCATGTCGCCATCCACTGCGGCCGGAAGACCACGAAGACCGCCGTCAGCATGCCCGTGGTCACGCCGTCGCCCCAGGCCATGAGCCAGCGCGCCAGCCGCGACAGGTCTTCGTTCACGCCGGGCAGCGCATGGCCGGCGGCCTGGCCCAGCAGCGTGGCTGCAAAGACGCTGAGCACCGTGCCCAGGAAGCCCCGCGCCAGGATGAAGACAAAGATGTTGTGCCAGCACCAGCGCCTGAGCATCGCGCCCCACAGCAGGGCCAGCGTGGCTGGCACCACGCCCTGCCAGACGGCCAGTCCCAGCGCGTCATCCCAGCCCAGGGCGGGAGAGAGCATATGCGCGAGGGCCGCCACCAGCAGCAGGGCGGGAATGGCCAGCGGCCAGCCCAGCATGAGCAGCACCATCGGCGCCGCCGACCATTGCAGTTGCAGCGGCATGCGGTGCAGCGTGGGCAGGGCCCAGACCCAGGGCAGCAGGACCAGCACGCCCAGCAGCGGCGTGACCAGCGGCGAGGCGACGGGATCGTCCTTGCCGCCGGGGCCGGGCCGGCTGTCCAGCATGCGCCAGGGGCGCAGCCACAGGGCTGTGGCCAGGGCGATGCAGGCGATGGCCGCTTCCGGGAACATGGCTTCAGCTGTGGGCCGGAGCGTCGGCCGAAGTCGAAGCCTTGAGCGGCTGGCCCAGGCTGCGCAGCACGTCGCGCACCATCTGCGCGCGGGCCTTGGGGTCTTCCAGGGCCTTTTCGATGCGCAGCTTCTCGTTGCCGGCCAGCTTGATGTGCCTGTTCTTCTGGATCAGCTGGATGATGTTCATCGGGTCGATGGGCGGCTGGGGCTTGAAGGTGATGTTGATCACGCCGGGCGCGGCATCCACCTTGACCACGCCATAGGGCTGGGACAGCACGCGCAGGCGGTGCACGTCGATCAGCGTCTGGGCCTGGGGCGGCAGCTTGCCGAAGCGGTCCACGATTTCCTCCAGCAGCGTGTCGATCTGGTCCGCCGTCCTGGCCGTGGCCAGCTTCTTGTAGAAGGACAGGCGCAGGTGCACGTCGCCGCAGTAGTCGTTGGGCAGCAGGGCCGGGGCGTGCAGATTGATGTCGGTGGAGGCGGACAGCGGCGCCAGCAGGTCGGGCTCCTTGCCGGCCTTGAGGCTGCGCACGGCCTCGGACAGCATCTCGTTGTAGAGCTGGAAACCCACCTCCATCATGTTGCCGCTCTGGTTCTCGCCCAGCACCTCGCCGGCGCCGCGGATCTCCAGGTCGTGCATGGCCAGGTAAAAGCCCGAGCCCAGTTCCTCCATCTGCTGGATGGCTTCCAGCCGCTGCTGGGCCTGCTTGGTCAGGCCGTCCAGGTCGGGCACCATCAGATAGGCATAGGCCTGGTGGTGGCTGCGGCCCACGCGCCCGCGCAGCTGGTGCAGCTGGGCCAGGCCGAACTTGTCGGCACGGCTGATGAGGATGGTGTTGGCGCTGGGCACGTCGATGCCGGTCTCGATGATGGTCGAGCACAGCAGGATGTTGTAGCGCTGGGCCACGAAGTCGCGCATCACCTTTTCCAGCTCGCGCTCGGGCATCTGGCCGTGGGCCACGGCGATGCGGGCCTCGGGCAGGATTTCCTCGAGCTTTTGCTTGCGGTTCTCTATGGTCTCGACCTCGTTGTGCAGGAAGTAGACCTGGCCGCCGCGCTTGAGCTCGCGCAGCACGGCCTCGCGGATCACGCCCGTGCCCTCGTTGCGCACAAAGGTCTTGATGGCCAGGCGGCGCTGCGGCGCCGTGGCGATGACGGACAGGTCGCGCAGGCCTTCGAGCGCCATGCCCATGGTGCGCGGGATCGGCGTGGCCGTGAGCGTGAGAACGTCCACCTCGGCGCGCATGGCCTTCATGGCCTCCTTGTGGCGCACGCCGAAGCGGTGCTCCTCGTCGATGATGAGCAGGCCCAGGTTCTTGAACTGGGTGGACTCGGACAGCAGCTTGTGCGTGCCCACCACGATGTCCACCGTGCCTTCGGCAATGCCCTTGACGGCGGCCGAAATCTCCTTGCCCGAACGGAAGCGCGAGACCTCGGCCACCTTGATCGGCCATTTGGAGAAACGGTCCACCAGGGTCTGGTAGTGCTGCTCGGCCAGCAGCGTGGTCGGAGCCAGGAAGGCCACCTGCTTGCCGCCCATGGCCGCCACGAAGGCCGCGCGCAGCGCGACCTCGGTCTTGCCGAAGCCCACGTCGCCGCAGACCAGCCGGTCCATGGGCCGGGGGCTGATCATGTCCTGTACCACGGCATGGATGGCCGCGCGCTGGTCGGCGGTCTCCTCGAAGCCGAAGTCGGCCACGAACTGCTCGTAGTCGGCCGCGGGAAAGCGGAAGGCATGGCCCTGGCGCGCGGCGCGGCGCGCGTAGATGTTGAGCAGCTCGGCGGCCGAGTCGCGCACCTGCTCGGCGGCCTTGCGCTTGGCCTTTTCCCACTGCGAGCCGCCCAGCTTGTGCAGCGGCGCATCCTCGGGCGAGACGCCGGTGTAGCGGCTGATGAGCTGCAGCTGGCTCACGGGCACGTAGAGCACGGCGTCGCTTGCGTACTCCAGGTGCAGGAACTCCTGCAGCGCGGGCGTGCCGTCGGGGTTCTTCTGGCCCATGTCCATGTTGACGAGGCCGCGGTAGCGGCCTATGCCGTGGTCGGCATGGACCACGGGGTCGCCCACCTTCAGCTCGGACAGGTCCTTGATCAGCGCCTCCACGTCGCTGACCTGCTCCTGGCGGCGCCGGCGGCGGCCCGTGGGCGCGGTGGCGAACAGCTCGGTCTCGGTGACGAAGTCCAGGCCTTCCTCGACCCAGGCGAAGCCATTCATCAGGCTGGAGGTGGCGATGCCGACCTTCTCCTGCGTATCAGCCTGGAACTCGGCCAGCGAGTCGAAGACCGGCGGATTCACGCCCGAGGCGCGGAAGAAGTCCAGCAGGCTTTCGCGCCGGCCGTCGGATTCGGCCAGGAGCAAGACCCGGTGCGCGCTGGATGCTATATGTTTCTGCAGCCTGGCCAGCGGGTCCTCGGCGCCGCGCATGACCGACAGGTCCTCGAGCTTCTGGAAGAGGGCGCTGTCCTGCACGTCCTCGGCGCCCGGGCGCAGGGCGAGCTGGGCATGCTCCCTGGAGCGGGTGTAGAACTGCTCGGCCGTGAGGAACAGCGCCTCGGGCGGCAGGGCCGGGTGGTCGGGATCGCCCTGCACCAGGCGGTAGCGGTCCCTGGTGTCCTGCCAAAAGCGCTGGAAGGCCGGTTCCAGCTCGCCGTGCAGCACCACGGTGGCGTCATCGCCCAGGTAGTCGAATACGGTGGCGGTCTCGTCGAAGAACAGCGGCAGGTAGTACTCGATGCCGGCCGTGGCAATGCCCTGGCCCATGTCCTTGTAGATGCGGCTGCGCGTGGGATCGCCCTCGAGCAGCTCGCGCCAGCGGCTGCGAAACTTGGCGCGCGCCTCCTCGTCCATGGGGAATTCGCGCCCCGGCAGCAGGCGCACCTCGGGCACGGGGTAGAGGCTGCGCTGGGTGTCGGGATCGAAGGTGCGGATGGAGTCGATCTCGTCGTCGAACAGGTCCACGCGGTAGGGCTGGGGCGAGCCCATGGGGAACAGGTCGATCAGGCCGCCGCGCACCGCGTATTCGCCATGGCTTACCACTTGCGATACATGCTGGTAGCCGGCCAGCGTGAGCTGGGCGCGCAGCCGGGCCTCGTCGAGCTTCTGGCCGGTCTTGAACTCGAAGGTGTAGCCCGCCAGGAAGGAGGGCGGCGCCAGCCGGTACAGCGCCGTGGTGGCGGGCACGACGACCACGTCGGCGCCGTGCTCGCGGTCGCGCTGGTTGATGCGCCACAGCGTGGCCAGGCGTTCGCTGATCAGGTCCTGGTGCGGCGAGAAGCTGTCGTAGGGCAGGGTCTCCCAGTCGGGAAACAGCGCGCAGCGCAGCCCGGGCGCGAAAAACGCCATCTCGTCGATCAGCCGCTGGGCATCCGCAGCGTCGGCCGTCACGATGGCCGTGACCCGCCCGGCGGCTTTCTCGCGTTCGCCCAGGCGAGCCAGCAACAGGGCGTCGGCGCTGCCGGTGGGGCGGGGCAAGGTGAAGCGTTTACCGGGAGTGAGCTTGGGCAGTTGCATGTTCAGATGAAGGCGCGGCAAGGTAGCGACAAAACCCCTCGGCGCAGGCAGAGGGGATGCGCCACATTCTACGCAGCCGTCTTTTGCGCATGGCAGACCCTAGAATTCGCTCCTATGACAGAGATGCAAGCGACAGCCCCGCGCCCGGTACGTCTATGGGCCCTGATTCCCTGCGCCGGCACGGGCACGCGGGCCGTGGCTGCCGGCGCACCGGCGCCGGAGCTGCCCAAGCAGTACCAGCCGGTGGCCGGCCAGCCCATGGTCATGCACACGCTGGCGGCCTTTGCCGCGGTCGCGCGCATCCATCACACCCTGCTGGTGATTGCCCCGGGCGACGGCTTCTGGAACGGCCGCGCGCCGGCTGCCCGCTGTTCGGTGGCGGCGTGCGGCGGCGCAAGCCGCGCGCAGACCGTGGGCAACGGCCTGCAGGCCCTGCTCGGGCGGGGCGCGAGCCTGCAGGACTGGGTGCTGGTGCACGATGCGGCGCGCTGCCTGGTGACGCCGCAGCTCATCGACGCACTGATCGATGCCTGCGAGCACGATGCCGTGGGCGGGCTGCTGGCCCACAAGCTGCCCGACACCCTCAAGACCGCGACCGTCGGGCCCGGCGGCGTGCGCGTGGCCGAGACCGTGGACCGCAGCGACAAATGGCTGGCGCAGACGCCGCAGATGTTCCGCATCGGCCCGCTGCAGCAGGCCCTGCACCAGGCCGGCGCCGAAGTGACCGACGAGGCCAGCGCCATGGAGGCTGCGGGCCTGCATCCGCGCCTGGTGCCGGGCGGGGCGCAGAATTTCAAGGTCACCTATCCCGACGATTTCGCGCTCGCCGCGGCCGTGCTGTCCCAGCGCCAGAACCAGGCCACTCTGGCGCGCTACAAGGGGCTGCGCGACCAGCCCCAGCCCCAGGGCAATCCATTTTTCTGATCAAAAAAGGAGCTGCTGGCGCTTGCGGTGCGTGGTTTTCAGATGGAAAACCATCTGAAAGCATTGAATGGCAGGCGCTGACAGCTACTTTGATTGACGGTCAACACGTTCCAAGGATTTGAGATGAATTTTCGTATTGGTGAAGGCTGGGATGTGCACGCGCTGGTGCCGGGCCGCAAGCTGATCCTGGGCGGCATCGAGGTGCCGCATACCCTGGGCCTGCTCGGCCATTCGGATGCCGACGTGCTGCTGCACGCCATCACCGACGCCTTGCTGGGCGCCGCGGCGCTGGGCGACATCGGCCGCCATTTCCCCGATACCGATGCGCAGTTCAAGGGCGCCGATTCCGTGGCGCTGCTGGCCGAGGCCGCCCGCCGCGTGCGCGCCACGGGACTGGAAATCGGCAATATCGACAGCACCATCGTGGCCCAGGCGCCCAAGCTGGCGCCTCATATCGACGCCATGCGCACTCGCATCGCCCAGGCCCTGGGGCTGGACGCGGGCCAGGTCAACGTCAAGGCCAAGACGGCCGAGAAAATGGGCCCGGTGGGCCAGCAGCAGGCCATGGAAGCGCGTGCCGTGGCCCTGCTGTACAAGGCCTGAAAAGCTTTCACGACGCGTTGCCGATCTCCGCGCGCCCCGACAGCGGCTTTGCGGGAGGGGCGGCCAGGCGCAGCACCGCAGCAACAGCCACGCTATCGCGAGGATTGGCGCGGCCGGCTAGGCAACGCCGCAGGCCGCCCCTCATCCGGGCGGCCGCCAAGCCACCGCCCCGCAGGGCTGGAGCGCCATCGGGCGATGTCTTCGCACTGTCTCTTGCCTGCACCCCGGTGCAAGCTGCGAACCATTGCTTTGAATTCATCCCGATGGCTCTCCAACGCGGCTGCGTAGAGACCGCAAACACGTTCTCAGGCCTGGGATAGCGCAGGCGCGCGGTAGACCAGCACCTTGAGGCTGCGCTCCTCGTCCACATCGGCAAACACGGGCGGGTTGGCCACGCGCTCCACCCATTGCAGCTCGGGTGCGAACTCCTGCATCTGGGCGGTGAGAAACCGGGTATCGAGTTCGGGCGCGTTCAGGCACAGCAGCACCTGGCCTTCGGGCAGCAGCAGATCGGGCAGGCGGCGCATCAGGCGGGCGTAGTCCTTGGTCGCCACGAAGCTGCCCTTCTGGTAGCTCGGAGGGTCCACGATGATGAGGTCGTAGGGGCCGCCGCGCGTGATCTTGCCCCAGCTGCTGAAGATGTCGTGGGCCGCAAAGCTGGCGCCGTTCTTGACGCCGTTGAGCTGGTGGTTCTGCTGGCCGATGGCCAGGGCGCCCTTGCTCATGTCCATGTTGAGCACCTGGCCCGCGCCCGCCAGCCGGGCCACGACGGAAAAGGCGCAGGTATAGGCAAAGAGGTTGAGCACCTTCATGCGCGCGGGGCGCGGATGGGCCTGCACCTGCCGGCGCACCCATTCGCGGCCGGCCGCCATGTCCAGGAACAGGCCGTGGTTCTGCCCGCGTGCCAGATGCACCAGATAGCGGGCGCCGTTTTCCGTGACCACATGGGGTTCGGGCACGGTGCCGGCCATGATGCGGATGTCGAACTTGCCGCCCACTTCGCGCGTCTGCAGCAGCCAGTTCAGCGGCTGGGCATCGGAGGCGATCCGGGCCCAGCGCGCGCGCAGGGCCTGGTCGACGGCGGCGACCGCCTGCTCGGCCAGCGGCTCGAAGCTGGTGAGCACGATGACCGGCGGGTAGGCATCCAGCGATAGCTGCTCGCAGCCCGGATGCCGGCCGCCACGCCCATGGAAGATGCGCCGGGCATCCGTGGGGTAGGGCATGGCGGCGATGGCATCGAGCAGGGGCTGCAGTGCTTGCATGGAAATACGGCTTTGGCGGTTCTGGTCAAAGCCGCCAAGTGTATGTCCGTGCAATGCCCTCCAAACGGGCGCGGTCCGGACCGCAGGCATCAGGCAAGAACCTGGACGGGCCGCGCCGCCGCGCAGCGCGGAGGTCGCCCCCATTGGGAGAAGGGCGCGAAGCGCCTCAGGGCGCCGCCTTCCTCACTTCGAAGAAGCAGGACTCGGTGCCGCCGATTCCCTGTAGCCCGGCTTCGGCTGCGGCGCGGGCAGCCTTCATCCAGCGCGTGAAGACCTGCTTGGCTTCCTCGGTGATTTCCTCCGGGGGCGTGTCCTCCAGCCTTTGCACGAGAGACAGGGCTTGTGTCACTTCGGCCTCGCCGCCGAACTGGCGGGCCAGCACACGGGCATAGCGGGCCTCGGCCTGCTGGCGCTTGTCTTCGGGCAGCTCGGGGTAGTCGCAAAGCGTGACGGTGAAAATGGCTTCTTGCATGTCCTTGGGTTCACTGTGTTGAGACTGTGTAAATATACAGCAAACAACTGTTGTTGCATCCAGTGTTTTTGCCATGGCATGCTTTCCACCTCCACCTGCTGTTGCTGCCCATGTCCGAGCCCTCGCTTTTTCCCGTCTGCGGCCATGCCGTGTTTGCCACGCGCATCGGCCTGTGCGCGCTGGCCTGGCGCGATGCGCGCATTGCGGCCGTGCAGTTGCCCGAGGGCGCGGCCGAGCCGACGCGCGCCCGCCTGCTGCGGGGCTTGCGCCAGCGCTGGCCCGGCGTGGCGGACGGGCAATGGACGGCGGTGGATGATGCTGGCGCCTTGCCGTCCGTGGCCCTGCAAGCGGTGGCCGGCGTCCAGGTCCTGATGGCGGGCCATGGGGCGTTCCATGCACAGGAGCACGAGGCGGACGGCGTGCTGCCCGATCTGCGCTCTGCCTTCCAGCCTGCCGGTGCCGTGGGAGGCGGCGTGCCGGGCGTCGATACGCCGGGTGCCGGTGCGCTGCCCATGCTGGGCGAAATCGAGCTGGACTGGCATGGCGTCTCCGACTTTCACCGCCAGGTCTATGAATGGGCGCGTGGCATTGCGCCCGGGCGCACCGTCACCTATGGAGAAGTGGCCAGTGCGTTGGGCGATGCCGCCCTGGCGCGCGCCGTGGGCCAGGCACTGGGCGCCAATCCGTTCGCGCCCATCGTGCCCTGCCACCGGGTACTGGCCGCCGGGGGGCGGCCGGGCGGTTTTTCGGGCGGCCAGGGGCCGTTGACCAAGCTGCGCATGCTGGAGCTGGAAGGGGCCGCTTGGGGCGGTTCGCGCTCGCTGTTCGAAGGCCTCTGAAGAGAGGGTGGCCGGCTCGACACGCAGGTGACAACGCGGCGCATGCGCCGCCTGCAAAATGGCCGGCAGATTTTTTGCATGGAATCCAAGGAGACAAGCGCATGACACGCAAGGTGCAGCAACTTTTTGATCTGACGGGCAAGACCGCCTTGGTGACCGGCGGCTCGCGCGGCCTGGGCCTGCAGATGGCCCATGCCCTGGGCGAGGCCGGGGCCCGCATTCTGCTGACGTCGCGCAAGGCGGCCGATCTGCAGGAGGCGGCGGCCGAGCTCAAGGCCGCGGGCATCGAGGCCGACTGGATCGCGGCCGACTGCGCCGACGAGGCCGACATCGCGCGCCTGGCCAAGGAGGCCGTGCAGCGCCTGGGCCATGTGGACATCCTGGTCAACAACGCGGGCGCCAGCTGGGGCGCGCCGGCCGAAGACCATCCGACGGCGGCCTGGGACAAGGTGATGAACCTCAATGTGCGCGGCTACTTCCTGCTGAGCCAGCAGATCGCGCGGCTGAGCATGATCCCGCGCGGCAGCGGCCGCATCATCAACCTGGCCTCCATCGCGGCGCTGGGCGGCAATCCCGTCGGCATGAAGACCATTGCCTACAACACCTCCAAGGGGGCCGTGCTCAACTTCACGCGGGCGCTGGCCGGCGAGTGGGGCGTGCACGGCATCACCGTCAACGCGATCTGCCCGGGCTTCTTCAAGACCAAGATGGCGGCCGTGCTGATCGAGACCCTGGGCGAGGACGAAATGAAGTCGCATGCGCCGCTGCGCCGCCTGGGCGACGACGAGGATCTCAAGGGCATCACGCTGCTGTACGCCAGCGACGCGGGCAAGCACATCACGGGCCAGTGGATGGCCGTCGACGGCGGCGTGAGCGCCCTGGTCGGCGGCTGAGCGCGGCAGCAAACCACCACGGCTTACGCAGATCAGTTCCGGGCGCGGGCCTTGCCTCGGGAAAAACATTCAGGCACCTCCTGGCTTGCGTAAGTCCTCACAATATTCATCCATCACCCTGGAAAGGTCGCACGTGCCGTCTTTTGGAGCAGAAATTCCCTTTGTGCATGAGTTGGGCTTCACGCTCCGGAAAATGGAAGGCGGCCAGTCCGAGCTGCACTACACGGCCCGGCCGGAGCACCTGAATTCCTTTGGCGTGACCCATGGCGGCGCATCCATGACGCTACTGGACGTGACCATGGCCGTGGCCGCGCGCAGCGTGCAGGCGGACATGGGCGTGGTGACGGTGGAGATGAAGACTTCGTTCATGCAGCCTGCCCGCGGCGCCCTGGTCGCCCGGGGCCGGCTGCTGCACCGCACGAGCCAGATGGCCTTCACCGAAGGCCATATCTACGATGCCGAAGGCAGGCTGTGCGCCCATGCCACGGGCACCTTCAAGTACATGCGCCGCAAGAGCGCGCCGGATGCCGGCGGTGCGGGCGAAACGGTCCTGGTGACCGATTGACTCTTTAGAAACGGTAGCGGCCAGCGCACGAAATGCCTTGCTTTCAAGGCGATGGAGCATTGAAAGCTCCGAACAGCGAGCGCTGGCCGCTATCAAAAAATCAGCCTGCGGCGATGAGGCATGGTCATCTCCGCAGCCCTTGCAAGGCGCTGCACTGCGCTGCCAATACTCCAGGAGATATGCCATGACCGCGAACCAGCAGATTACTTTGGACAACCGCCCCCAGGGCGAAGCCGTGGAGAGCAACTTCAAGCTGGTGCAGGGCACGGTGCCCGCACTGCAGGACGGGCAGGTGCTGGTGCGCCACCACTACCTGAGCCTGGACCCCTACATGCGCGGCCGCATGAACGATGCCAAGAGCTATGCGGCACCCCAGCCCCTGGGCGAAGTCATGCAGGGTGGCACCGTGGGCGAGGTGGTGGACAGCCGCCACCCCAAGTACCAGGCCGGCGACAAGGTGGTCGGCATGGGCGGCTGGCAGGAGTATTCGGTGGTCGACGGCAACGCGCCGGGCGCGCTGCGCAAGGTCGATACCACGCACGTGCCGCTGTCCTACTACCTGGGCGCCGTGGGCATGCCCGGCGTGACCGCCTGGTACGGCCTGGTGAAGATCATCAACCCCAAGGCCGGCGAGACCGTGGTGGTCAGCGCCGCCACGGGGGCCGTGGGCAGCGCGTTTGCGGCACTGGCCAAGGCGCGCGGCTGCCGCGTGGTGGGCATCGCGGGTGGCCCCGACAAGTGCCGCTACGCGACCGAGGAGCTGGGCTTCGACGCCTGTATCGACTACCGCGAGCATCCCGACCTCAAGAGCATGGCCAGGGCCTTGAAGGAGGCCTGCCCCGACGGCATCGACGGCTATTTCGAGAACGTGGGCGGCTACATCTTCGATGCCGTGCTGCTGCGCACCAACGCCTTTGCGCGCGTGGCCCTGTGCGGCATGATCGCCGGCTACGACGGCCAGCCGCTGCCGCTGGCCAATCCCGCGCTGATCCTGGTCAACCGGCTCAAGATCGAAGGCTTCATCGTCAGCGAGCACATGGAGGTCTGGGGCGAGGCGTTGGCCGAGCTGGCCGGCCTGGTCGCCGCCGGCAAGCTGCGTCCGCGCGAAACCATCTCCGAAGGCCTGGCCTCGGCACCCTCGGCCTTCCTGGGGCTGCTCAAGGGCAAGAACTTCGGCAAGCAGCTCGTGAAACTGGTCTGACCCCCTGAGCCCCCGACGCGGCTTCGCCCTTGAAGGAGGCGACATCCCCGGTGCGGGGAGGCTCTCGCCCGGTGTCTCCGGGCGAGGCGGCACCTGCATCAGGGGAGAGGGCCGTGTCCAGGCCGGGGTAACAGCCAAATCCAACCACAACAACCCCAGGAGACAAGGGAATGATCAAGAATTTCGCAGGCAAGACGGCGGTGCTGACCGGCGCGGGCTCGGGCTTCGGGCTGGAGTGCGCGCGCATAGGCGCGGCGCGGGGCATGAACCTGGTGCTCGTCGATGTGCAGCAGGAGGCGCTGGACAAGGCCGAGGCCGAGATGAAGGCCGCGGGCGCCAAGGTGCTGGCGCGGCGGGTCGACGTTTCGGATGCCGCGCAGATGGAGGCCCTGGCCGTCGAGGTCAAGGCCACCTTCGGTGCGCCGCACTTCGTGTTCAACAACGCCGGCGTGGGTGCGGGCGGCCTGGTCTGGGAAAACTCCGTGGCCGACTGGCAATGGGTGCTGGGCGTCAACCTCTGGGGCGTGATCCATGGCGTGCGCCTGTTCACGCCCATGATGCTGGAGGCCGCCAAGGCCGACCCGTCATTCGAGGGCCATATCGTCAACACGGCCAGCATGGCGGGCCTGCTCACGCCGCCCAACATGGGCATCTACAACGTGAGCAAGCACGCGGTGGTGAGCCTGACCGAGACGCTGTACCAGGACCTGGCCCTGGTGTCCGACCAGATCAGCGCCAGCGTGCTGTGCCCGTTCTTCGTGGCCACGGGCATCAGCCACAGCGAGCGCAACCGCCCGGCCCACCTCGCGGCCCAGCCGCTGACGGCCAGCCAGAAGATCGGCCAGGCCATGACCGACAAGGCCGTGGGCTCGGGCAAGGTGACGGCGCCCGATGTGGCGCAGAAGGTGTTCGACGCCATTGCCGCCAACCAGTTCTACATCTACAGCCACCCCCATGCGCTGGGCTCGGTGCAGGTGCGGCTGGAGGACGTGGTGCAGGGCCGCAACCCCACCGATCCGTTCGCCCACAAGCCCGAGCTGGGCGCCAGCCTCAAGGCCTCGTTGAGAGGAGCAGCCGCCTCCTGAAGCGCTGCGCGCCTTCATCCTGGAAGGGGGCGGCATCGCCGCTGCGGGGCGGTGCGGCCGGCCCGGGACCTTGCTCCATGTCCCTGGCTCGGCCCATGCCGGCTTGGCGGCACCTGGGCGGCGCGGGCGCCACCCGCAGCGGAGGCCGGTCAGGGCCGGGGCAGGTCCGCGTCCTGCATGGGACGCACCAGCCGCACCATGAGCTGGTTGCCGCGGCCCATGTCCGGGGCGGTTTCCAGCGTGTCCAGGTTGATGGCCCAGGCCTGCTGCGCGGCCAGCTGGGAGATCGGGCTCTGGCCCGAGATCTGGCTGTAGTTGTACGGGTTGGAAGGGCGCGCATTGACGGCTGCCGAGCCCGTCCAGTGCCAGCCGCGCGGCGCATCCGGGAACAGGACGGGATGCAGTCCCTGGGGGCGCACGCTGCGGTCTATCAGGCGGCGCATCTCGTTCACGCGCGGCATGCGCCAGCGCACATCGCCAGTGCGGCTTTGCTCCTGGGCCCGGGCCTGGGCCTGCTTGTAGGTCAGCAGGTCGGGCAGGCCCTGGCAATGCTGCCCGTCCCATTGCATGCCTTCCACGCAGCGCGGCCAGGCCAGGCGCGCGCGCATGTCCAGCACGAAGCGGCCATCCTGGGAGAGCTGGAATGCGGGCGGGGCGGTTTCCGCCTGGCTCGTCGCTGCCGCTGCGGGTTCTTGGGTGTCGGTGGCTGGGCTGGCCCATACCGGCATGGCCTGAAGACCGGCCAGGGCCAGCAGGACGGCGGCTTGGCGAAAAGGGCGGGGCAGTGAGGAGGCAAGGCTTGTGACGGGCATGGCAGGCATGGCAGGCATGGCAGAGGCGGCGAAGCGAAGTGAAGGGCGGCGTTCGCAAAAGCCATGGCAAAAGCGATGGCGAATGGTGGCCGCATTGAACGATTGTGTGGGACTTTTGCACAGGACATGGCTGTGATCAGCAAGGCGATTGCCCTGCAATTGGACGCTTGGGCCGCGCAGATGCCGGTTTGCCTGCGCCTCCATCGCCATATGTGCAGGCCGGATGGCCGCTCAAAGCCAGCGCCGCAAGCGTGCAACGGCACAAGCCGCGACAATGCAGGCTCTATGCAAGCGACTGTTTCTCTGCGCCTGGTGTTGATCCTCGGGCTTTTGTCGGCCATCGGGCCTTTTGCCATCGATATGTATCTGCCTGCCTTGCCCCAGATCGGCGCAAGCCTGGGCGCGCAGGTGGGGGCCGTGCAGGCCAGCCTCACGGCGTTCTTTCTTTCCGTGGGCGTGGGCCAACTGCTCTACGGGCCGGTTTCGGACATGCTGGGGCGCAAGCTGCCGCTGTACTTCGGCCTGCTGGTGTTCGCGCTGGCCAGCGTCGGCTGTGCGCTGGCCACCAGCATCGACACGCTGATCGTGCTGCGCTTCATCCAGGGTCTGGGCGCCGCGGCCTGCATGGTCGTGCCGCGCGCCGTGGTGCGGGATCTGCACACCGGCCACGCGGCGGCGCGCATGATGTCGCTTCTGATGCTGGTGTTCAGCGTGTCTCCCATCCTGGCGCCGCTGGCCGGCAGCGGAGTGATTGCCGTCAGCAGCTGGCGCGGCGTGTTCTGGGTCGTCATGGCCGCGGCCGTGCTGGGCCTGCTGCTGGTGTGGCGCGGCGTGGAGGAGACCCGCGGCGCCGAGGCCCGGCTGGACAGCAGCCTGTCAGGCGCCATCAAGGCCTACGGCGTGCTGATGCGCGACTGGCATTACCTGGGACTGGTGTTCATAGGCGGTTGCGCCATGGCGGGCTTTTTCGTCTACCTGGCCGGCTCGCCCTTTGTGCTCATCAACCACTACGGCCTGTCGTCCACCCAATACAGCATGGCGTTTGCGCTCAACGCCATTGCCTTCATCGGGGCGGCCCAGTTCACGGGTCGGCTGGGCCAGCGCTTTGGCCTGGTGCCGGTGGTCAAGGTGGCGGCCACGGCCTCGGGCGTGGTCATGGCGTCGCTGCTGGTCTATTACCTGCTGGGGGGCGAGCGGCTGGCGGTGCTGGTCGGCCTGTATTTCGTGGCCAGCGCGCTGATGGGGCTGGTGATTCCCACGACCTCGGTGCTGGCGCTGGAGGAGCATGGCGCCATTGCCGGCACGGCCTCGGCCTTGCTGGGCACGCTGCAGATGCTCACGGGCGCTGCGGCCATGCAGATCGTGGGCCATTTCTCCAACGGCAAGCCGCTGCCCATGGTGGTGGGCATGGCCGCGGGCGCCCTGCTTGGCGTGGCGCTGACCTGGCTCACGCTGGGCGGCGCGCAGGCGCGGTATGCCCATGCCACGGCCGGCCATGGGGCCGATCCGAAAGGACCGCAGCAATGACGGCCGCCATGCAGGCCCCGGACGGGCGCGACATGGGCGGCGCAGCGGTGGCCGACGGCATGCCTGCGGGTCCGCGCGGCAAGGCCATGCTGGTCATCGTGCTGGGCCTGATCCTGGCGGTGCTGGACAGCAGCATCGTCAATCTGGCCCTGCCGGCCATCGCGCGGGAGCTGCAGGCCAGCTCGGCCCACACGCTGTGGGTGGTGAATGCCTACCAGCTGGCCAGCCTGGTGCTGCTGCTGCCGCTGGCGGCGCTGGGCGAGCGGCTGGGCTACCGCCGCGTGTATCTGGTGGGCATGGCCGTGTTCATCGTGGCCTCGCTGGGCGCCATGCTGGCCGATTCGCTGGCCACGCTGATCGCGGCGCGCACCTTCCAGGGCGTGGGCGCGGCCGGCATCATGAGCGTGAATGCCGCCATGGTGCGCCTGATCTATCCGCGCGCCATGCTGGGCCGCGGCATGGCCATCAATTCCCTGGTCGTGGCCACGTCCTCGCTGGCCGGACCTTCGGTGGCGGCGGCCATTCTGTCGGTGGCCCACTGGCACTGGCTGTTCGCCATCAATCTGCCGCTGGGCCTGTTCACCTGGTGGCTGGGGCGCACGGCCCTGCCCGTGAATCCGGTGCGCAACACCGCGCACGAGGCGATTGCGCCGCTGGATGTGTTGCTCAACATCCTGATGTTTGCACTGCTGTTCCTGGGCGGAGAACAGCTGGGGGCGCGTGCCGGCGGCGGCGTCCATGCCGCAGCTTCGGCCCTGCCTTCGGGCTGGTGGCTGCTGGGCGCGGGCCTGGTGGTGGCCGTGTTCTACATCCGCCGGCAACTGGGCAAGACCGCACCGCTGTTTCCGGTGGACCTGCTGCGCATTCCCGTGTTCGCGCTGTCCATGTGCGGCTCGGTCAGCGCGTTCTGCGCCCAGATGCTGGCCTATCTGGCGTTGCCGTTCCTGCTGCTTGAATCGCGCGGCCTGTCGCCCATGGAGGCCGGCCTGCTGATCACGGCCTGGCCGCTGGCCACCATGATCACGGCGCCGGTTGCCGGCCGCCTGATCGGCAGGTATCCCGATGGCCTGCTGGGCGGCATAGGCATGGCCATGTTTGCCTGCGGGCTCTGGCTGCTGGCCGCCATGCCAGAGGCCACGGCCGGCTGGGACATGGTCTGGCGCATGGCCCTGGCGGGCTCGGGCTTTGCGCTGTACCAGTCGCCCAACAACCACACCATCGTGACTTCGGCGCCGCTGGCGCGCAGCGGGGCGGCCAGCGGCATGTTGGGCTCGGCGCGGCTGACGGGGCAGACCCTGGGCGCCGTGGTGCTGGGCACCATTTTCACGCTCACAGGCGGCCATGGCGGGCATGCGGAAACGCTGGCCCTGGCCGTTGCGGGCTTTTTTGCCGCGCTGGCCGGCGTGTTCAGCACCTTGCGCGTGAGTCGCGCGGCCTCCGCGGGGCATGGCGGCTGAGCGGCTGCGCGCATTCTACAAGGGGCGGTGGCTTCGATACGCCGGCAGGTGCCGGGCAATATTTGTCACTCAATTGTCCGTTTGGAACGGTGGCTGCCACGGATAATTTCCCGTTGCGCGGCAGGCTCGCCTGCCGCAAGCGGCATACCCACAATCCAAAGGAGCGACAAGCCATGGCAGAGACCCTGCTCAATCCCCAGTCCGATGTGATCGCCGAGGTGCGCGGCCGGCTGGGCATGATCACGCTGAACCGGGCCAAGGCGCTCAATGCGCTGTCCCTGGGCATGGTGCGCGATCTGCTGGCCGCCTTGCTCGCATGGCAGAACGACGACAAGGTCATGGCCGTGGCCATCCGCGGCATGGGCAAGGAGGGCGCATTCGGCGCCTTCTGCGCGGGCGGCGACATCCGTTTTCTGCATGCGGCAGGCAGCACCGGCAACCCGCAGCTGGAGGATTTCTTCACCGAGGAATACACGCTCAACCACCTGATCCACCACTACGGCAAGCCCTATATCGCCTTCATGGACGGCATCGTCATGGGCGGCGGCATGGGTATCAGCCAGGGCGGCTCGCTGCGCATCGTGACCGAGCGCACCAAGATGGCCATGCCCGAGACGGCGATCGGCCTGTTTCCCGATGTGGGCGGCGGCTACTTTCTCTCGCGCTGCCCCGGCCATGTGGGCGAGTGGCTGGCCCTGACCGGCGAGACCATCGCTGCGGGCGATGCGTTGGCCTTCGGCCTTGCGGACGGCTGCATTCCGTCCGACCAGCAGGCCGTTCTCTGGGAGACGCTGGCGACCACCGACTTTGCCAATGTTCAGGCACTGGATGCCGTGGTGCGGGCCCGCTTTGTCGAGATGCCGGCCAGGAACGCGGCCCGTCGCGAGGAGATCGACGCCTGCTTTGCCAGGCCCTCGGTGCTGGAGATCGAGCAGTCGCTGCGGGCGGGCAGCGACTGGGCGCGGACGCAGGCAGATGTCCTGCGCAGGCGCTCTCCGCTGATGCTGCATGTGGTGCTGGAGCAGATCCGCCGGGCGCGCGGCATGACGCTGGCCGAGGACCTGCGCATGGAGCGCGACATGGTGCGCCACTGCTTCTACCTGCGCCCCGGCCAGAGCGAGACCGTGGAAGGCATCCGCGCACTGGCGGTGGACAAGGACCACCAGCCGCGCTGGAACCCCGCGCGCATCGAGGATGTGCAGGAGGCGCAGTGGCAGGCCTTCTTCGACAGCCCCTGGCCGGCATTTGCCCATCCGCTGCGCTATCTGCGCCACTGATCCTGCCCCGCGGGCAGGGGCGACGGCCGCCGCCTTTTTCACAGGGTGGCGGACGGGAGCGCAGGTCAATCGCCGCCGACTTCGCGTTCTTCTTCCCAGTCCCCGCTTTCATCGGCCTGCGCCGCAGCCAGGGCCAGCATGCGGTCGAATGTGGCCTCCAGCGTGAGCCTACGGTTGTGCCTGTAGTCGGCATCGGGCTCCAGGGCGTCGATGCTGGCATCCCAGGCAGCCAGAAAGGTTTCTTTCCATCGGGCCAGCGTTGCGCTGGCGGGCCACTGGGGTTCCATGCCGTTTTCGGTCATCACGCACAGCAGTTCGATCCGGCAGGGCACCAGGTCGGCGTCCGGCTCGTCGGCCCCCAGCGATTGCGGCGAGGCCATGGCTTCGGCAATCTCGTCAAGCAGCTGGCCCGTGATGTCGTCCAGCCAGTCCAGTGCGGTGTCGTTGTCGAAGTTCCCGTGCGACCAAGTGCCCATATGACCTCCTGTTGCTGCTTGGCTTGGACAGGAGCCCACCTTAGGTCGCGCCGATGTCAAAGCCGTGTCAGAGAACATCGGCAGGCAGGGGCGGTGCGCAGCCGTGGACTGCGGTGTTCTGGCTCTCTTGCTGCAGATCAATCGGGGTCCGGGTTTTACCTGATATATGTAGGGTGTCACCATCAATGGCATCCGAGAAAGGCAAGACCATGAATCGTGCAGACTTCAACACCCCCAGCCAACCCAGGGCTTCTGTTCGTGTCGAGGCGAATGTTGGGGAGGGCTTCTGGCGCAAGGGCGCGAAAGACACCTTGCCCCCGCCGGACATGGTGGGCCCGTACATGCGCAATCGTCCGGTACCCGCAGCGCCGGTGCCGGGGCGCAAGGCATGGATCATCGGCAGCGGCATCGCCGGGCTGGCAGCGGCTTTCTACCTGATCCGCGACGGCGGCATGAAGGGGGAGGACATCACCATCCTCGACACCCAGCGCGTGGCCGGCGGCTCTCTCGATGGCGCGGGCAATGCCGAGGACGGCTACATCGTGCGCGGCGGCCGTGAAATGAACTGGAACTATGACAACTTCTGGGATCTGTTCCAGGATGTGCCGGCACTGGAGTTGCCCGCAGGCTTCAGCGTGCTCGACGAGTACCGCTGGGTCAACGACAACGACCCCAACTGGTCCAAGGCGCGGCTGATGCACAAGCAGGGCCAGATCCGCGATTTCTCGACGCTGGGCCTGAGCAAGTCGCACCAGTGGGAGATCGTCAAGCTGCTGCTCAAGCGCAAGGAGGACCTGGACGACATCACGATCGAGCAGTATTTCAGCAAGAGCTTCCTCGAGACCAATTTCTGGTACCTGTGGCGTTCGATGTTCGCCTTCGAGAACTGGCAAAGCCTGCTGGAGATGAAGCTGTACATGCACCGCTTCCTCGACGCCATCGATGGCCTGACCGACATGTCGGCCCTGGTGTTCCCCAAGTACAACCAGTACGACAGCTTTGTCGTGCCGCTGACCCGCATGCTGCGGGACCAGGGCGTACGGGTGCAGTTCGATACCCGGGCCCATGACCTGGACCTGCGCGAGGAGGGTGGCAGCCGTACCGTGACCGCGATCCGCTGCAAGGTGGCGGGCCGCGAGGAGACCATTGAAGTCGGCGCCAACGACGTGGTGTTCGCGCTCACGGGATCGATGACCGAGGGCACGGCCTATGGTGACATGGATACGGTGCCGGTGCTGGCGCGCGGCAATGCAGAGCCGGGCGAGGACAGCGACTGGATGCTGTGGAAGAACCTGGCGAAGAAATCGCCGGTCTTCGGCAGGCCCGAGAAGTTCTGCGGCGACGTCTCTCGTTCGATGTGGGAGTCGGCCACGCTGACCTGCAGGCCTTCGCCGCTCATCGACAAGCTCAAGGAGCTGGCCGTCAACGATCCGTATTCGGGCAAAACCGTCACCGGCGGCATCATCACCTTCACCGACTCCAACTGGGTGATGAGCTTTACCTGCAACCGCCAGCCGCACTTTCCCGACCAGCCGGACGACGTGCTGGTGCTGTGGGTCTATGCGCTGCTGATGGACAAGGACGGCAACCATGTCAAGAAGCCCATGCCGGCCTGCACCGGGCGCGAGATCCTGGCCGAGCTGTGCCATCACCTGGGCATCGCCGACCAGCTCGACGCGGTGGCCGCCAACACCAAGGTGCGCCTGGCGCTGATGCCCTACATCACCGCGCAGTTCATGCCGCGCGCGGCGGGCGACCGGCCCCGTGTGGTGCCGCAAGGCTGCACCAACCTGGCCTTGCTGGGCCAGTTCGTGGAGACCAGCAACGACGTCATCTTCACGATGGAGAGCTCGGTACGCACCGCGCGCATCGGCGTCTACACGCTGCTGGGCTTGCCCAAGCAGGTGCCCGACATCAGCCCCACGCAGTACGACATCCGCAACATCCTGAAGGGCGCGCGGGCGCTGAACAACAACGAGCCTTTCCCGGGCGAGCGCCTGCTGCACCGGGTGCTGGGCAACAGCTATTACGCCCATGTGCTGCCGCCGCTGCCCGAAGGCGAGGAGACGCTGCGCGAGCGCGCCGAGGCGGAGCTTTCCACGCTGCTGGGCAAGGGCAGCCAGGCGCTGGCGTCAGCCTCGGGCTGGCTGGAGCGCTGGCGTAGCGGCCTGCGCGACAAAGCCAAATAACGGCGGTCAGCCGGTGTCTGTGGGGCCGGGGAGCCGCAGTCTCCATGCTCCCCAGAGGCCTTGAGACCTGGGGCTGGTCTGCTGCCCTTGAGGCGAGGGCGCAATGAACAGGGCAGCTGCGTACGCATCTCCAGGTATGCCAACCCTGGGGATGCGTCGTGCAGGTCAGCGGCTGCGGTTCTTCATGGCGCGTTCGACCTCCCGCTTGCCTTCGCGGTCCTTGATCACGTCGCGCTTGTCGTGCTCGGCCTTGCCCTTGGCCAGCGCGATATCGCATTTCACGAAGCCGTTCTTCCAGTGCAGGTTGACGGGCACCAGGGTGTAGCCCTTTTGCTCGACCTTGCCGATCAGGCGGCGGATGTCGTCCTTCTTCATCAGGAGCTTCTTGATGCGCGCCGCATCAGGATTGACATGGGTGGAGGCGGTCTTGAGCGGGTTGATCTGGCAGCCCAGCAGAAACAGCTCGCCGTCCTTGATGATCACATAGCCGTCCGTGAGCTGGACCTTGCCGCTGCGCAAGGCCTTGACTTCCCAGCCGTGCAGCACGATGCCAGCCTCGTGGCGCTCCTCGAAGAAATAGTTGAATGCAGCTTTTTTGTTGTCGGCAATGCGCGACGAAGTTTCTGGTTTCTTGGCCATGGAGTATTAAGTGCGGCGCGAACCCGGAGATAAAAGCTCTCCCTACAATACTGGATTGCCGTCTCGCCTCTGGGTGGGATTTTAGTTTCGCATGGCGGCTTTGGGGGCAAAGGCCTGCACGATGCCCTGGAACCGCGGCCATGCTGATTGCTCTTGTCCATGAAAAACGTCAACAAGTCCGTCCTGATCTGGTACAGCCCCGAAGAAATGTTTGCCCTCGTGACGGACGTGGCCCACTATGCCGACTTCCTGCCCTGGTGCGATCAGGCCCGGGTGCTGGAGCAGGACGAGACGGGCATGACGGCCGAAGTGGGCATCGCCTTCGGCGGCCTGCGCAAGTCGTTCGTGACGCGCAACACGCACAGCGATCTGGAAGGGGGCGGCAAGCAGGTACGCATCCGGCTGGTCAAGGGGCCTTTCTCGCGCCTGGAAGGCGATTGGCGTTTCCGCCCGGTGGGCGACGGCAAGCAGCGCGCGTGCCGGGTGGAACTGCAGCTGGACTATGGCTTTGAAAGCGGCGCCCTTGCCGCAGTGATCGGTCCGGTGTTCGATCGCATTGCCGGCTCCATGGTCGATGCCTTCATCAAGCGCGCCGAACAGGTCTATGGCTGAAGCCGCGGTGCTGAAGATCACGCTGGCCTACAGCCCGTGCGCGGGCAGCGTGCATGAACGGCTTCTGGAGCTGGCGCCTGGGGCAAAGGTCGAGGACGCAATAACCGCAGCCGGCGGATGGGCGGCGCTGGGTCTTGCGGGAGTGAGGGAGGGCGCTTCCATGGTAGGCATCTGGGGGAAGCGCGTGCGGCCGGAGCAGCTTCTGGCCGATGGCGACCGCGTGGAATGCTACCGGCCCTTGAGCGTGGATCCCAAGGTCGCACGCCGTGAGCGTTTTGCCCGGCAAGGCGCGCGCGGTGCGGGCCTTTTCAAGCGGCAGCGCCCGGGCGCCAAGGCCGGCTACTAGCATCGCACAGCTGCTGCAAAGCGCCGGCCCACCAAAAAGCGCCCCTGAACGGGCGCTTTTGCTTGTAGGGCAGGTGGGGCTTATTGCGCCGCTTGCGGTGCCGGTCCGCAGTCGGAGGCGATCACGGCATCGGCGCGCTTGACCTCGGCTTCCCGGGTCGCATCGTCCATGAAGCCGCGCTCGCCCTTGGCATTGACATGGGCGAGCAACTGGCCGGAAGTCAGCGCCGTCCTGGACTGCCTGGCGCGTGCGCAGTTGTCCTGGCGTTGCTTCTCGCGCTGCAGCTGCTCGGCCCTGGCCTTGGCAGCTTCCTGTTCTTCCTGCTTGCGCTTTTGCTCTTCCAGCCCCTTGTCCACGCCTTTGTCCGTGCTCTTGTCTTCGGGCCGGGCGGCGGATTTCTCGGGCGCTGCTGCGGTGGCAACGGTGGCGGAAGTTGCCGCACCGCTGGCGGGGATGCCGGCTTGCCGGGTGGCTGCCGAGCCGGGCTGGCGCAGGATGTTCTTGCTCGGAATGTCGGGTGGCGGCGCGCGGTCGCTGAACACCTTGTGGCCCTGGCCGTCTATCCATTGCCACTGCGCCATGGCAGGGACGGCGCAGCAGGCGACGGCGGCAATCAAAGCGAGCTTGATGGAATGCATGGGGGTAGTGAATCCTGTGGGGCCTCTGGAGGCAGAGCATACATTGTGGGCCAAGACGCGGGTACAATCCTTCTTTTGGAGCCTTCACATGCGCCTTCTCGGAAAAGCACTGACCTTTGACGACGTCCTGCTCGTTCCCGCCTACTCCGAAGTCCTGCCCAAGGACGTTTCCCTCGCCACCCAATTCACCCGCAATATCCGCCTGAACCTGCCCCTGGTGTCTGCCGCCATGGACACGGTGACGGAAGCGCGCCTGGCCATTGCCATTGCGCAAGAGGGTGGTATCGGCGTGATCCACAAGAACATGACGGCCGAGCAGCAAGCGGCCGAAGTGTCCAAGGTCAAGCGCCATGAATCCGGCGTCGTGCACGACCCCGTGGTCATCACGCCCGAGCACACGGTGCTGCAGGTGCTGCAGCTGTCCGAAGAGCGGGGGATATCGGGCTTCCCCGTCTGCGACGGAGGCAAGGTGGTCGGCATCGTGACCAGCCGCGATGTGCGCTTCGAGACCCGCTATGACGTCAAGGTCCGTGAGATCATGACGCCGCGCGAGAAGCTCATCACCGTCAATGAAAAGGACGGCACCACGCCCGCCCAGGCCAAGGCCCTGCTCAACAAGCACAAGCTCGAGCGCCTGCTGGTCGTCAACGACGCTTTCGAGCTCAAGGGCCTGATCACCGTCAAGGACATCAACAAGCAGACCACCTTCCCCAATGCGGCGCGCGATGCCGCAGGCCGCCTGCGCGTGGCCGCGGCCGTCGGCGTCGGTGCCGGCACTGAAGAGCGTGTGGAGCTGCTGGTCAAGGCCGGCGTGGATGCCCTGGTCGTGGATACGGCCCATGGCCATTCCAAGGGCGTGATCGAGCGCGTGCGCTGGGTCAAGCAGAACTATCCGCAAGTGGATGTGATCGGCGGCAACATTGCCACCGGTGCAGCCGCGCTGGCCCTGGTGGAAGCCGGTGCCGATGCGGTCAAGGTCGGTATCGGCCCCGGCTCCATTTGCACGACCCGCATCGTGGCAGGCGTGGGCGTGCCCCAGATCATGGCCATCGACAACGTGGCCCAGGCGCTCAAGGGTACCGGCGTACCCCTGATCGCCGACGGCGGCATCCGCTTCTCGGGCGATATTTCCAAGGCCCTGGCTGCCGGCGCTTCCACCATCATGATGGGCGGCATGTTCGCGGGTACCGAAGAGGCTCCCGGCGAAGTCATCCTCTACCAGGGCCGCTCGTACAAGAGCTACCGCGGCATGGGCTCCATCGGTGCCATGCAGCAGGGCTCGGCCGACCGCTACTTCCAGGAATCGACCACCGGCAACCCCAATGCCGACAAGCTGGTTCCCGAAGGCATCGAAGGCCGCGTCCCCTACAAGGGCTCCATGGTTTCCATCGTCTACCAGATGGCGGGCGGCGTGCGCGCCTCCATGGGTTACTGCGGCTGCGCCACCATCGTCGAGATGAACGAGAAAGCCGAGTTCGTGGAGATCACCGCGGCCGGTATTCGCGAATCTCACGTGCACGACGTGCAGATCACCAAGGAAGCGCCCAACTATCGCGCTGACTAAGTGCGGTGACTCTGACCAGATTGCGATGATCTGGTCAGAATGCTAAAATCTGGCCTGAGTCTAAATTCAGGCCAGATTTTTTGTTTTCCAGCCCATGCAATCTGTCGGTATCTACGAAGCCAAGACCCGTTTCTCCGCCTTGATCGAACTGGTGGAGCAGGGCGAGGAGGTGCGCATCACGCGCCACGGCAAGGAGGTCGTGCGCATGCTGCCGGTGCGCCGCAAGCCCGTGATCACCGATGAGCAGATTGCCCGGGAGCTGAAACAGATCCAGGCGCTGCAGCAAACCATTCAAGCACCGAAAGCTACGGATTCCGTAGCAGTTCTGCGCCGGACAGGCCGGAGCGACGCATGAGCGCCGCGGCTTTCGTCCTCGATGCATCGGTCACCGCAGCATGGCTGCTGCCCGATAGCGCCAGCGAACACACCCAGCGCCTGTATGCCCGCATCCGCCGCGATGAGGTCGACCCCCAGGCACCCAATCTGTGGCAGTGGGAATGCGGAAATCTGATCGCCTCGGGCGTGAATAACGGCCGTATCCCGCATGCCAGTGTCGAAGGCCTGTGGAGCGTGCTGGAGGCCATTCGCCATCGCGTGGAGTTGCACGATCTGGCCCCCGCCCAGCACAAGGCCGTGCTCGATGTGGCGCTCGATACCGGCCTGCCTGCTTACGATGCCGCCTACCTGTGGCTGGCGCAGTCCTTGCGCCTGCCGCTGGCCACTTTTGATGAAGCCCAGATGGCGGCTGCCAGGAAACGAGGCATTGCATTGCTGGCCCCTGAAGATTTCTAGAACCTTTCTTCCCTCTCTTGCCCTTGAACACCATGCAACACGACAAGATTCTCATTCTGGACTTTGGCTCCCAGGTCACGCAGCTGATTGCACGCCGCGTGCGCGAGGCCCATGTGTACTGCGAAGTCCATCCCTGCGACGTGAGCAGCGACTGGGTGCGCGAATTTGCTGCCGACGGCAAGCTCAAGGGCATCATCCTGTCCGGCAGCCATGCCAGCGTTTACGAAGTGGACGACCGAGCCCCCGACGCCGTGTTCGAGCTGGGCCTGCCCGTTTTGGGCATCTGCTATGGCATGCAGACCATGGCGACCCAGCTGGGCGGCAAGGTCGAGGGCTCCAACAGCCGCGAATTCGGCTATGCCGAAGTCCGCGCGCACGGCCACACCGAACTGCTCAAGGGCATCGAGGACTTCGTCACGCCCGAAGGCCACGGCATGCTCAAGGTCTGGATGAGCCATGGCGACAAGGTCACCGAACTGCCTCCGGGCTTCAAGGTCATGGCTTCCACGCCGTCCTGCCCCATCGCCGGCATGGCCGACGAGGCGCGCCGTTACTATGCGGTGCAATTCCACCCCGAAGTCACCCACACCGTGCAGGGCCAGGCGTTGCTCAATCGCTTCGTGCTGGACATCTGCGCAACCAGGGCAGACTGGATCATGGGCGACTACATCGAGGAAGCCGTGGCCAGGATTCGCGAGCAGGTTGGCGACGAGGAAGTGATCCTGGGCCTGTCCGGCGGCGTGGACTCCTCCGTGGCCGCGGCGCTGATCCATCGCGCCATCGGCGACCAGCTGACCTGCGTGTTCGTGGACCACGGCCTGCTGCGCCTGAACGAGGGCGACATGGTCATGGACATGTTCGCAGGCAAGCTGCACGCCAAGGTGGTGCGCGTCGATGCTTCCGAGCTGTTCCTGGGCGAACTGGCCGGTGTTTCGGATCCCGAGCAGAAGCGCAAGATCATCGGCCGCCTGTTCGTCGATGTGTTCAAGGCCGAAGCCGCCAAGCTCAAGGCCGCCACTGCCGGCTCCAAGGGCGCGACCTTCCTGGCCCAGGGCACGATCTATCCCGACGTGATCGAATCGGGCGGCGCCAAGAGCAAGAAGGCCGTGACCATCAAGAGCCACCACAACGTGGGCGGCCTGCCCGAGCAGCTGGGCCTGAAGCTGCTGGAGCCGCTGCGCGACCTTTTCAAGGACGAAGTGCGCGAACTCGGCGTGGCCCTGGGTCTGCCGCGCGGCATGGTGTATCGCCATCCCTTCCCCGGCCCCGGCCTGGGCGTGCGCATTCTGGGTGAAGTGAAGAAGGAATATGCCGACCTGCTGCGCCGTGCCGACGCCATCTTCATCGAAGAGCTGAACAACTGGATCGACGAAAAGACCGGCAAGAGCTGGTACGACCTGACCAGCCAGGCCTTCACCGTCTTCCTGCCCGTCAAGAGCGTGGGCGTGATGGGCGATGGCCGCACCTACGACTACGTCGTGGCCCTGCGCGCCGTGCAGACCAGCGACTTCATGACCGCCGACTGGGCCGAGCTGCCCTATGGCCTGCTGAAAAAGGTCTCCGGCCGCATCATCAACGAAGTGCGCGGCATCAACCGCGTGACCTACGACGTCTCGACCAAGCCGCCGGCAACCATCGAGTGGGAGTGATTTGGCGTCTGGCATCGGCTGGCACCGAGTAGCACGAAAACACACCTAAGCCCGCGTCACTGCGGGCTTTTTTGTGATTTCTTCCGGCACTGGCTGGCAATCTTTGGTATCGCCAAGCACCGTTTTTTCATGGCATGATGAATGGCATTGAATGCTTCGATGCCATGAGATGCCGCCGATGCCATGTAACCGCCTTTCTGGTGATCATGGTATTGATATAGCGTAGTGCAATGATTTCATTGTGTTTTTACGCCAAGGTGGGGTTGGTTCCAGATCATGGTATTTAAGCCGAATCAGGGCGAGAACCATGCTGACCGATACCAAGCTGCGTAACCTCAAGCCGAGGGACAAGCTCTACAAGGAAAATGACCGTGACGGCCTCTATGTGGCCGTCACGCCCGCTGGGGCGATCTCGTTCCGCTACAACTACTCGATCCACGGTCGGCAGGAGACCATCACCTTCGGCCGCTATGGCGTCGGCGGCATCACCCTTGCGGAAGCCCGCGAGCGGTTGGGAGAGGCTAAGAAGATGATCGCAGCCGGGAAGTCGCCGGCCAAAGAGAAGGCTCGGGACAAGGCCCGCGTCAAGGATGCGGAGACGTTCGGGGCGTGGGCGGAAAAGTGGCTGCGCGGCTACCAAATGGCTGACTCCACCCGCGACATGCGCCGTTCAGTCTACGAGCGCGAGCTGAAGCCGAAATTCGGCAATCAGAAACTGGGAGAGATCACCCACGAGGACTTGCGGGCGCTGACCGATGCCATCGTGGAGCGCGGTGCACCGGCGACCGCAGTGCATGCTCGCGAGGTGATGTTGCAGGTCTTTCGCTGGGCCATCGAGCGCGGCCAGAAGGTCGAGAACCCGGCAGAGCTGGTGCGGCCGACGACTATCGCCAAGTTCGAGCCGCGCGACCGTGCGCTGACGCCCGACGAGATCGGTCTGATGTATCAGTACATGGAGCGCATCGGCACAACGCCATCCATTCGGGCTGCCGCCAAGTTGTTGCTGCTGACGATGGTGCGCAAGAGCGAGCTGACCAACGCGACCTGGAGCGAGATCAACTTCAGCGAGGCGCTTTGGACCATCCCGAAGGAGCGGATGAAGCGACGCAATCCGCACCTGGTGTTCCTGTCCCGGCAGGCGTTGGACATCTTCATTGCCCTCAAGACCTTTGCCGGCGGATCGGACTACGTGTTGCCGTCGCGGTACGACTCGGACTTGCCCATGAGCAGCGCCACGCTCAACCAGGTGCTGACGCTGACGTATCGGCTGGCGCAGAAGGAAGGGAAGTCGCTCGCCAAGTTCGGGCCACATGACTTGCGGCGCACGGCCAGCACGTTGTTGCATGAGGCCGGCTACAACACGGACTGGATTGAGAAGTGCCTTGCGCACGAGCAGCGAGGCGTCAGGGCCGTCTACAACAAGGCCGAGTACCGCGAGCAGCGGACGGCGATGTTGCAAGACTGGGCGGACATGATCGACGAATGGACACTGAAGCGGCCGAAGGCGTAAGCCAGAAGATTACAGTTCGCTCGCCTGCCCGAACATCGAGGCATGGCCCCGGGTTTCATTGACACTTGAGGGGCGTAGCGTTTTAGCCGCTAAAAAGTGGCTGCTGCGACCGACGGGGTGAAGCCGGGACGCATGGCCTGAGTGCCCGATGCCTTGCGCGCCTCGATCCATTCCTCGACCTCGGCCAAGTCCCAGGCGACGTTTCGGCTGGTGAGCGCAATGCGACGCGGAAACTCCCCCCGCTGCTCCATATTGAAAATCGTGCGCTCAGACAGCGGGATCATCGCCAGTAGCTTCTTGCGGTTGATGAGCGTCTTACTTGTCGTTGTCTGCATCCCTTGGCCTCTTTCAGTCACTTGCGAACATGTGCCTGATGGTGCCTGTGAATGCGGATTGTTTCGTCCTATTAGTTGGTCAATTTGGTTGACGCCGCGAGCGCGACTTTGAACTCAAGTGGAACATCGCAGGGATCGACGTCAGTGCCTTCGATACGGCTTGGCGTTCTATACCTAGCTTTCGCGCAATCTCCGACTGGTTGAGTCCAGACCGCTGGAGCATCAGCATCTGCTTTTTGCGATCCGATAGCTTTGAGTCCACCATCAGCCGTGCTTGATTGCGCAGCTCTGCCTTGTCCGCCGGCTGTAAGGTCTGGCCTGCGACATAGTGGAAGAAGTAGCTGTCAACCAGTTGATCGCCCGATTTCACTTGGGCAGTGGCCGGCTTCGCGCATTGCTGGTTGAGTCTCGCCAGTTCGAGGTCGAATTGCGCGAGGGATCGCCTTGCTTGTCTGTAGACAGGGTTCCATGCGCCGCTCGGCAATTTAGGCCGGTGATCCAGGCAATACAGGCTGCTTAGTCGAAGCCTTTCCTCTGGATCGTCCGCCTTCGGATCATCGCTCCCGCCGGCGAATGAGGTCAGCTCGGCGAGTGATCCGCAGAACCGGCAGAACCCCTGGAGGCGTTCGCCATTCAGTCGGGTGTCGCGCACCTTCGACTTCACCGGCCGTTTGCAGGCGCAGTCCCATACAAGCCCGATCAACGATTCGAGTGTTGCAACAAACCGCCGATCTCTTGGCGTCTGCCTATCCTCCGTTTTGATGAACTGGCGCAGCAACTGCCGCTGCATGCGAACCATCGCATCAAGTCCAATCAGTCGAATGATTCCGCTGAAGCTCACCCCTGTTCCTGCTCCGGGGATATGGCCCAAGTAGCGTTGTGGCAGCGTCGCCGTGTACGCAGCCACGGCGGGGTCAATAAGTTCCTGTAACAGCCCAACGATGGGGTAGCGCCGCGAGGAGGCGGAATACGGCCGCCAGCGATCCTCAAACTGCCCGATGGCTTCCGAGACAGTGGGATCGCAGCCTTCCCAGATGACAATGGTTGGATCGTTCTTCATGTCAACCATTTTGGACAACTAATAAGATGTAGGCAACCCCCAATAACGCCTAACCTTCGTAGCAATTCAGTTGATAACGGAGGTTTACGCAATGACGATAGAAGACACGCTACTGCAACGCTTCGGCCCGCTGCTGAGCATGGCACAGCTCGCCTCCGTCCTGGATCGATCACCGGATGGCCTGCGGGTCAGTTTGCGCACGACGAGCGAATGGGCGGGGCGAATCAACAAGGCTCGCTTGAAGATCGGTCGGCGCGTCTACTTTCGAACCTCGCAGATCGCCGAGGTGCTGAGCGACGAATCCCTGTACGGAACGGGGAACTGAGTCGTGGCGATTGACGTCCTGGCGGCGTTCGAGTGCGAACCGCCGGTGCTGGACTTCATATGGCCGGGCTTCCTCGCGGGAACCGTCGGCGCGCTCGTCGCCCCAGGGGCCACGGGCAAGAGCTTCTGGGCGCTGGAAGCGGCCATGAGCATCGCATGCAGCGTTGCCGGCGGCGACCTCGTGGGCCTGGCCCCCGCACACACCGGGCGCGTGGTCTATCTGGCCGGGGAAGACCCGCCGCCCGCGCTTGTCCGGCGCATTCACGCCATCGGCCAGCACCTTGGGCATACAGCCCGCCAAGCCATCGCCGAGAACCTCGTGCTTGAGCCGATCATGGGCAAGCGCCTGAACGTCATGGACGAGGCTCACTTGCGCCGCGTCATCGAGTACAGCGCCGGGGCGAGGCTGATCGTGCTGGACACCCTGAGCCGCATCCACGCCCTCGATGAGAACAGCAACGGCAACATGGCCCACCTCGTGGCCGTGCTGGAGCAGGTCGCGGCTACCACGGGCGCATCCGTGCTCTACCTGCACCACGTCAGCAAAGGAAGCGCCCGCGAAGGGCAGACCGACCAGCAGCAGGCCGCGCGTGGCGCGTCCGCGCTGATCGACAACGCCAGGTGGTGCGGTTACGTCGCCCGCATGACTGAGGACGAGGCGAAGCGCCTCAGCGACCGCGCCCATGACCGGCAGCCCATCGGCGATGAGCGGCGCGGCTTCTTCGTGCGTTTCGGCGTCAGCAAGCAGAACTACGACGCCACGCCGCTTGATCGCTGGTACATGCGGCACGCCGGCGGCGTGCTGGTGCCGGTGGAGCTGTATGAGGCCAGCAGGAATGAGGAAAGACGTAATAGTCGGAGGCGAGGCGATGGCTTTTGACCTCACCCATGCCAGGCACGACCCAATGCACTGCTTGGTCCCCGGCTTGTTCCGCAGTCTCAAGCGCGGTGAACGGAAGAAACTCAAGCTCGATGTGACGTATCACTACGCCGGGACTGAACAAGCGCGGTTCGTCGGTTTCGAGCCTCTTGGCGCTGATGACATGCGGCTGCTGCAAGGTCTTGTGGCTCTTGGAGGGCCGAAGGGCATCATCCTGACGCCAGAGCCAACAGCGGACTTGCCGAAGCAACTCCGTCTATTCCTTGAGCCGAAGTTCGACGCGGTGGGGCAGGATGCGCTGGTCGTGCGAGAGAGCATGACCCGCCTGCTAGGCGAAATCGGCTTGACCGATGGCGGTGACAACATCCGGGCGATCAAGGCGTGCTTGCTGCGCATGGCAAACGTGACGGTGGTGCTCACCAAGGGAAGCCGGCAAAGGTCTTTTCACCTGATGAGCTATGCCTTCGATGAGGATGACGGACGGCTGTTTGTCGCGTTGAATCCTCAGATTGCAGAGGCGATTCTTGGGCGGCGCCCATATACCCGCATCGAGATGGTCGAGGTGCGGGCGCTGCAAACCGACCCGGCCCGCCTGATTCACCAACGGCTATGCGGCTGGATCGACCCCGGCAAAGCCGGGCGCGTGGAACTCGATACCCTTGCTGGCTACGTCTGGCCGGACGAGGCGAACGCCGAGGCCATGAAGAAGCGCCGCCAGAAGGCCCGCAAGGCTCTGGCCGAGCTTGCCACCGTGGGATGGAAGGTCAGCGAGTATGCGGCAGGGAAGTGGGAAATTGGCAGGCCGAAGCCCGTAGTAACGTTCCCCAAGCTCCGTAGCAACGTTCCCCTTCACCCGTAGCAACGTTCCCCGCCTCAAACCGGAAAACAGAGCAACGGCGCGGGCTTGCGGCTAGTCCGCAAATTCCATCCATGATCTTCCAAGATCATCCACTAGGCGCGGCACTTGCCGCCGCCCTTTAGGGCGACGCCAAGTCCTTGCCGATGGTCGGCCTGCGGCCGAGTTGTACGCCAGAAGGGCGGTCAGCTCCGGCCGGTTCTTTTTAGCGGCTAAAACGCTGCGCCCCTCAAGTGTCAATAAGATGTTGTATGTTGTATGTTGTATGTTGTAGCGCGCTACAACATACAACAGTTCAATTCAATGCCCTGGCCACGTCATGAGATCGGCCTTTCTTTCGCGCGCTACGTCGAGCTGCAGCATCGTCATCTCCGGCGAGGCTGGCCATGTCCGGGCCATGGTCGACCATCGCCACGTCCGACGATGCACCGAGGGCCCCATCGCCAGTTCTGACGATGACGGCCGCCGGCGCTGGAGCTCGCATCGCCACTTCTGACGATGCGATCCTCTCTTTGACACTTGAGGGGCCGAGCGGCGGGGATCTCCCGGCCTACTCCCCTCTTGGCGTTCAATTTTCCGTGCTGAATGAGCTGCCATCCCTGTTTCGATGGGCGTGCCTGTGTCATCGGCTCTATGTCAACCATTTCGGCCAATTATTGGAATGTTGTGTAGGCCAGCACTCCGTAACCTTCGGAGTAGTTCAGTTGATAACGGAGGTTTACGGACATGGCGACGACAGAAAGCAGCTACCCCGAGGAGCTGGCCGCACGGCTGGCTCTTCAGCAGAAGACCTCGCAAACAAAGCGCAGGGACTACCTGGCCGCTTTCATGGCGGTGCGCTCGGACGTGAAGGAAGCGATGGAGGCCGGCTACGCGCTCAAGATCATCTGGGAGCACCTGCGCGAGGTCGGGCGCATCCCTTTCCGGTATGAGACGTTCCTGAAGTACGTTCGCCAGCACATCACCAATGCGCGGCCTAGCTCAATGGGGCAGGGTACGAAGTAAGCAAAGTTCCATGCTCAATCGCTGCAAGCGCATGGCTGAAACGCTGTTACCGGCCTCTTGGATCTCTGCAAGCACGCGGACATTGGCAATTTCCGTTGGTTTTCCCGCTGTTGGCGCGCTGTTGCGAAGCAACGGTGCGGTTACAGCGCGAAGTTCGATGAGTCATACGAGGCAAAAACAACGCCGTAAGGCGGGCAGGATGTGTGAAGTAGGCCCACCGGCAAGCCGGTTGTCCTTCTTCACTGTCCCTTATTCGCGCGGGGCGCTCAACGGGCATCCTGCTCTGCGAGGCTGCCGGCTACCGCCGGTTGGAGGACACATGGGTGACGAGAATCGAATCACCAGGAAGGGCAGCCCGCCGATCAAGGTGTACTGCCTTCCAGAAGAACGCGAACTGATTGAGGCGAACGCCAAGATGGCGGGGATCAGCGTGGCGCGCTATCTGCGCGACGTAGGCCAGGGCTACCAGGTCAAGGGAGTCATGGACTACCACTACGTACGCGAGCTGGCGCGGGTGAATGGCGACCTTGGCCGGCTGGGCGGATTGCTCAAGCTCTGGCTGACCGACGATCCGCGCACTGCCCGTTTCGGCGATGCAACGATTCTCGCCCTGTTGGCTCGGATCGAAGCTACTCAGGATGAAATGAGTCGGCTTATGAAATCGGTGGTGCAGCCGAGGGCCGACCGTTGAGAGTTTTAGCGGCTAAATTTCCGTGTGCCGGACGCGACACGAGGCACTTCCAGGCCGCCGGCCTGAGCGTTATCAACTCTCGGGAGGACGCATAAGGCCAGGGACACCCCGTAAGGGCCGAGAGCAGAATCACCGAAGCCCGGGCCTCAGTGCCAAGGGCGATACCGATTAGCTAGTGGCGTAGCTCTTCGATGAAACCTTGCCGTGGGCAAGCGCGAGCTTGGTCAAGGCATTGCCTTTCTTTCATCGAATGGAGATTGCGACCATGAAGCACGTCCGTTTTTTAGCGGCTAAAACCGCGCTCGCCGCCGCTCTGGCCGGCAGCATCATCGTCACCCCGGCGCAGGCCGGCATCCCCGTCATCGACGGCGGCAACCTGGTGCAGAACGTCATGACCGCCATTGAGTCGGTGGCGCAGACGCTCAAGCAGATCGAGCAGTACCAGACTCAATTGCAGCAGTACGAAAACATGCTGCAAAACACCATGGCTCCGGCCGCCTATATCTGGGACCAGGCGCAGTCCACCATCAATGGACTGATGGCCGCCACCGACACGCTGAACTACTACCGGAATCAGCTCGGCAGCATCGATGCGTACCTGGGCAAGTTCCAGGATGTGGCCTATTACCGTGGTTCGCCTTGCTTCTCGGCCGCTGGGTGCTCGGATGCCGAGCGCGCTGCGATGGAGCAAAACCGCAGCCTGGCGAGCGAGAGTCAGAAGAAGGCGAACGACGCGCTTTTCAAGGGCCTGGAGCAACAGCAGCGCAACCTTTCCGCCGATGCTCGCCAGCTCGAACGGCTCCAGTCCGCCGCGCAGGGCGCGACCGGGCAGATGCAGGCCATCGGCTACGCCAACCAGCTCGCCGCCAACCAGGCAAACCAGCTTCTGCAAATCCGTGGCCTGCTGATCGCACAGCAGAACGCCGCGACGGCCAGGATGCAGGCGCAGGCCGACCTAGAGGCGCAACAGCAGGCCGCCGGCGCGACTTCCCGGGAGTCCAGGATCGAGCGGACGGCCAACCCGAGAAACTGGCTCGAACTGACCCGCTGACGGAGGCCCTGCACCATGAAGAAAACGATGCTGCTTACCGGCCTCGTGGTGGTGCTGGTGGCTGGTTGCGACAACAAGCCGGCCATCCCGCCCATGCCCGAGGTCAATGACACCAATTGCCAGATCGAGGCGATCAAGAAGATCGAGGACAGGGCCACGCGCGAGAAATTCGCCGGGCTGTGCTCGCGCCGGTCGCCGGCCGCCGGCGGCATCGCGCCGACCGAGAAGCCCATGAACTGGCTCGAACTGGCCGACCCGAAAGACCAGAAGGAGGCGAAGCCATGAAAACACTGCACAAGGCGGCGCTGATCGGCGTCGCCCTCGCGCTTTACTCCACCGCCGCATCGGCCCAACTCACCAATCAGGGGATGCTTGACCAGGTGGTGACGGAGTTCGCCACGCGAGCCACGTCCTGGCAGACGGTGGTGATGAATGCCGCGATGTTCCTGTTCTGGACGCTGGGCACGATCTCGCTGGTTTTCACCTTCGGCTTCATGGCGCTGCGCAAGGCTGACATTGGCGAGTTCTTCGCCGAGTTCATCAGGTTCATCCTGTTCTTCGGCTTCTTCCTCTGGCTATTGCGCAACGGCCCGGCCTTCGCCAACTCGATCATCCAGTCACTGGCCCGGATCGGCGAGCAGGCGTCCGGGGTGGCGTCGGTGACACCCTCGGGCATTGTGGATATCGGCTTCATGATCTTGAAGCAGGCATTCAGGAACTCGTCGATCTGGTCGCCCGTGGATAGCTTCATCGGTGTGGCCTTGAGCGTCGGCATCCTGATCCTGCTGGCTGTTGTCGCCGTGAATATGTTGCTGCTGCTCGTATCAGGCTGGCTGCTGATGTACGCCGGAATCTTCTTCCTCGGCTTCGGTGGAAGCCGTTGGACTTCCGACATGGCGATCAACTACTACAAGACCGTGCTGGGCGTGGCCGCGCAGATCATGACGATGGTGCTCCTGGTCGGCATCGGGAACGACCTGCTTTCCAGCTTCTACGCCAGGATGAACACCGGCACCCTGAACTTTGAAGAGCTGGGCGTGATGCTGGTGTTCTGCGTGGCGTTGCTCATGCTGGTCAATCGTGTGCCCCCGCTTGTCGCCGGCATCATCACCGGCTCGGGGATCGGTGGCGCTGGCGGCATTGGCAACTTCGGTGCAGGTGCCGCCATCGGTGCGGCTATGGGCGCGTCGAGTATGGCCGCCGGAGCGGCCAGCGTGGCTGGCGCGGCCGTGATGGGCGGTGCGGCCTCGGCCGCCGGCGGCATGTCGGCGATTAGGGCGGCGTTCGAGAAAGCAGGGGCTAGCGCCGGTGGCGAATCGGGCGGAGTGCCCATGTTTGGTGGTGGTGCTGGCGGTGATTCCGATGCTGGACCGTTCGCGCAGGCGGCGGGCTTTGGTGGCGGCGGTTCCAGTGCCGGCACAAGTACGCCGCTCGGCCAGGCGGCTGGCTTTTACAGCTCTGGAAGCTCCAGCAATTCGGGCGGCAGCGGCGGCGAATCGAGGGGCGGCGACAAAGCCGGCTCCAGCTCGAAGGGTAGCGGCGATGTCGGCGGCTCGAAGGCCGGCGGCGGCAGCGACGCTGGCGGCCAAGCCGGCCGAGGTGCGGGAGGCCTTGTCGCTGCGACGGCTGCGAACCTGGTGCAAGGCATTGGCGACGTTGCGCAGGCCAAGGCGGCCAGCATCCGCGACGCCGCCGCCGAACGCATCGCCGACACCACCGGAGGGAAGATCGCCGCCGCAATCCGGGCGAGCAGCCAGACAGACCGGGCGGTCGACGATGTGCCCAGCTTCGGCGGCAACAGCCTGGCAGGGGCCGATTCGGCTGCTGCTGATCCTGATGATGAAGTGGTCGCGTTCGCCAACCGCGACAAGGAGGTATGACGATGACGCCGAGAGGATTTTTCGACTGCCTGGACGTTGCCGCTGCCGAGCAGCGCCAGGCGCAGGCGGTTGAGGTTGAGCCGGTCGACGATCAATCGACTGATGCAGACCCGGCGGCAGAAGTTGCGGCCTTTGTTGATCGACCTGCTCCGCCCGTCATTGAGGCCACCAAGCTGGCGGCCAGGTCGGGCGGCTACGCCAGCAGCTACGGCAGCAGCGCGAGAAGCACGCCGCTGGCCGAGGCCGCCGGCTTCTACGGCACCGGCAGCCGATAAGCGCGTCGGCCGGCGTGGGGCCGGCCGACACTTCCACAACCCACCTGTTAGAGAGGTGAATCATGGCAACCCTGAATCCTACCAATGCAACGCAGGCCGTTCATCATGCAGCCGTGCAACTCGCCGCGCTCGACTGGCTAGACCAGGACGCGGCGCGGCAGCTCGGGCCGCTCGCCGAGGCCGTGGCGAACGCTTTCATGGTCGTGTTTTACCAGGCCGAGACGGGCCAGGCGACACCTGCCGACTTTCGCGAGGCCCTGGACGCGGTGCGGCAGTCACTCGGCGCCGCGTAGGCACGCGCACCAGGAGCAGCAAGGGCGGCCATTGGCCGCCCTTGTCATTTCCGGGCCTGCATCGTCAAAGGTGACGATGTGCGCTGGCGTGCTCGAGCATCGCCAGATCGGACGATGACGGCCGCTCTGGCCTTCTCCCTTGGCGTGGATCGCATCGTCGCTTCTAGCGATGAGATCCAGCGCACCAGAACGGCGCACGTCGAGCTGCAGCACCGCCAGGAATGGCGATGCTGGCCAGCTCTCCTACTCGATGCCGTGCATGGCCTTCGCCCGCGCTGCGACGGCCTGTGCGTGTTCGATATAGGCCGGGTCGGCTGTGGCCTCGGCTTCGGCCAGGAAGGTGCTGATCGCCTCGGCCGAGGTCAGCGTCTCGGCCGGGTCGAAAGGCGTCAGCTCACGGCCAACGGCCGGCGCATCCACCCATTCGCGTTGTTCCGGCGGCAGTGGATACACGCCGGCGGCTTCGGCCTCGGCCAGCAGCTCGGCCAGGGTGTAGCGCACCTGGTCAGGCGTGACGGCGCGGGCGGGATCGGCCTTCAAGGCGTCATAGGCCGGGCCGACCTTCTCATGCAGCCAGTTTTCCAGGTTCTTCGAGCCTGTCATCGACTGGCCTCATCAAGCATGGATGCCAGGCGCTCCAGGTCATTGACCGATTGCGAGCGAAAGCGGCCGGTCAGCAGCTCGTGCAGCGCGGCCGGCGTCAATCCGAGAAGCGTAGCCGCTTGCTCGGTCGACAACTGTCGCGCCTTGATGGCCTCGCCGATCTTGGTGACGAGTCGGGTCTTGACCAGCATTTCGCCGGCGTCGGGATAGCCCAGGTCGGCATAGACGTTGGCGCTGCCGTGCTGAATGTTCGGGGTGTCGTCAGCGTTCAGGTCGGCCAGCAGCTCGGCGACTGTGGCGAACCGCCCCGAGACACGGCCGGCGCGGCTGTCTGCAATTGCTTCCTCGGTTTCCTTCCTGCCCATCGCACACCTCACGCTGATTTGCCTAGCCCGTCTCATCCAGATGAGGCCACAGAGAGCGCGGCTGTGAAGGCCAAAGAGTACTACGTTGCGTGTTTTCCCCGGAAGAAGACACGCCGACCACCTTCTTGGCGTAAACCATCTACGACCCGGTGGCTAAAGCACATGGCCTTGCCATCGAGCCGGTGCCGCGAGCCCGCCGCAACGCATGGCGCCGGCCGAATCCATGGCGTCGCGCACATGAGATTCGGGGTTCACTTGGGTGGATCAGATGGTAAACTTGGCCAAACTTTGGAAGACTTCGCCGCGCGACACCAAGCGAGCCGCCTGACATGAACCAACCTGATAGCGAAATTCTCACGCTGGATGAAGTGGCGGTCTACCTCAAGGCAGGGAAGAAGACCGTTTACCGGCTGGCCCAGCAGGGGGAGATACCGGGATTCAAGCTGGGCGGCACCTGGCGGTTTCGTCGCAGCGAGCTGGATCGCTGGATTGCCGCGCAGATAGCCGAGAAAACGCAGGACAAGACATGAGCGCCCCGAAAAACGATAGCAACCAGGCGGCCTCGCCCCGAGAGGGGGCTGCACGTCCATGAACGCCGTAGAAATCGAACAAGCCATCACCGACCTCGCGGAGCAGCCGTTCGACCGTGCGGAGTTCCCCTATGCCTTTCTTGAGGCGTTCGGCAACAAAGCGACCACCATCAAGCGCCTGCGCGCGGGGGCGTCGAACAAGTCCGACCTCGGCGGTGTTCTCCAGACCAGCAATATCCACATCCTGACCTGCGACGTAGGGCGGGTGACACAGACGCTGGCCGCTCTCAAGGCCAGCCCGGCGACGGCCAAGGCCAAGGCGAAGTTCATCCTCGCCACCGACGGTGCGGACTTCGAGGCCGAAGACCTGGCCAGCGGTGAGACCGTCGCCTGTGCCTTCAAAGACTTTCCCGACCACTTCGGCTTCTTCCTGCCGCTGGCGGGCATCAGTACCGTCCGCCAGATCAGCGAAAACGCCTTCGACATTCGGGCCACCAGCCGCCTGAACCGTCTGTACGTCGAACTGCTGAAAGACAACCCTGAATGGGGCACGGCGGAGCGCCGCCACGACATGAACAAGCTCATGGCGCGGCTGATTTTCTGTTTCTTCGCCGAGGACACCGACATTTTCATCGGGAAGGGGCGTTTCACCGAAACCGTTGCGCAGATGAGCGCCAAGGACTCGTCCAACACGCACGAGGTCATCGCCACGCTGTTCCGCGCCATGAACACCAAGCGCGAGGACCGGGCTGCCGCCAAGATTCCTCGATGGGCCGAAGATTTCCCCTACGTCAACGGGGCTTTGTTCTCCGGCGGCGACGAGGTGCCGCGATTCAGCAAGATCGCCCGGTCCTACCTGCTGCACGTTGGTGGCCTGGACTGGACCAAGATCAATCCTGACATCTTCGGCTCGATGATCCAGGCCGTGGCCGAAGACGAGGAGCGCGGCGAGCTGGGGATGCACTACACCAGCGTTCCCAACATTCTGAAGGTGCTCAATCCGCTGTTCCTCGACGACCTGCGGGCGAAGCTGGAGGAGGCGGGCGACAACGCCCGCGTGTTGCTCAACCTGCGCAAGCGCATTGCCAAGATCAGGGTATTCGACCCGGCCTGCGGCTCGGGCAATTTTCTGGTCATCGCTTATAAGGAAATGCGCGCCATCGAGGCCGAGATCAATCGGCGGCGCGGCGAGCCGGATCGCGCGTCGGAGATCCCGCTCACCAACTTTCGCGGGATTGAGCTGCGTGACTTCCCGGCGGAGATTGCCCGCCTTGCGCTGGTCATCGCCGAGTATCAGTGCGACGTGCTGTACCGGGGGCAGAAGCTGGCCCTGGCCGAGTTTCTGCCCCTGCGTAACGAGAACTGGATCACCTGCGGCAACGCGCTGCGGCTCGACTGGTTGAGCGTTTGCCCGCCCACCGGGACGGACGTGAAGGTGCTGGCGGATGATCTGTTTGAGACGCCGCTCGACCAAGCGGAGATTGACTTCGAGAACGAAGGCGGCGAGACGTACATCTGCGGCAATCCGCCGTACCAAGGAAGCGTTGGTCAGACAGCGCAGCAGAAGGAAGACATGGCGCGAGTCCTCGCGCCCCTTCTAAAGACTTACAAGGATTTGGACTATGTAGCCGCGTTCGTTCTGAAAGCAGCTCAGTTCAACAATTTTACTGGGGCGGCAAGCGCATTCGTAACGACTAACTCCATCACTCAAGGAGAGCAAGTTGCAATGCTTTGGCCGCTCGTATTTAAAGAGTGCAACACGATCAACTTTGCGCACACATCGTTCTTGTGGAGCAACCTCGCTAGTAACAAAGCTGCTGTCACGTGTGTGATTCTCGGCCTGACGACCAACCCTGGCTCTGAAAGGAAACTGTTCGGCGAAGGCACTGTTAGATCATGCGCCAACATTAGTCCGTATCTTGTCGCTGCTGATACCGTGATTGTCACGAAGAGATCGAGTGCGCTTTCAGCCATCGGACATATGCAGTCGGGGAATAAGCCGACTGATGGAGGTCATCTGACACCATCTACTGAAGAGAAGGATCAAATAATTGCAGCGAGTCCAGATGCCAGACGCTTCCTAAAGCGCTACGTTGGATCGCGCGAATTGATAAACGGTGGAGCTCGCTGGTGCATATGGATCGAGGATGACGATCTTGAAGAGGTAAATCGCATCGATATTCTTCGTGACCGCCTCGAAAAGGTTCGCGAAATGCGCTTGAGTAGTAACGGAGCTCAAGCCAACGAGAACGCTGCCACGCCGCATCGCTTCGTTTTCGCCCCTCATAGTCGCCACGCTGCAATCGCAGTTCCGAATGTGTCGTCGGAACGAAGGTTGTTTCTTCCGTGCGAGATAACTGGATATGACACCGTTGTCTCCAATCTCGCGTCGGTGATTTACGATGCGCCGCTTTGGAACTTGGCACTGATTGCATCACGCCTGCATCTCGTTTGGATCGCCACCGTTTGTGGCAGGCTGAAGACCGATATTCGCTACTCCAATACCCTCGGCTGGAACACCTTCCCCGTGCCCACGCTCACCGACAAGAACAAGGTCGATCTCACGCGCTGCGCTGAGGATATCTTGCTGGCGCGGGAGCATCACTTCCCCGCGACCATCGCGGACCTGTACGACCCCGAGAACATGCCCGCTGACCTGCGTGCCGCACATGATCGCAACGACGAAGTGCTGGAGCGCATCTACATCGGTCGGCGCTTCAAGAACGACACTGAGCGGCTGGAAAAGCTGTTTGACCTTTATACCAAGATGACCGCTTCGGCTGCACCGGCCAAGGGCAAGAAACGCAAGGCGGGAGCCAACGCATGAGCGACAAGATCAAGTCCGTACCGTCCGTTTCCGTCACCTACGCCCGAAACGGCGCATCGACCAAGGCCAATGCTCTTGGGATGCGGCCCATGCAGGAGCGGGCCTACGAGAAGCGGGGCGAGCAATACCTGCTTATCAAGTCGCCGCCCGCATCGGGCAAGAGCCGTGCGCTGATGTTCGTGGCACTCGACAAGCTCAAGAACCAAGGCTTGAAGCAGGCCATCATCGTTGTGCCGGAGAGGTCCATCGGTGCCAGCTTCAACGACGAACCGCTGTCGAAGTACGGCTTCTGGGCGGACTGGCAGGTCGAACCCAAGTGGAACCTGTGCAATGCGCCAGGCAACGACAACGGCGGCAAGGTCAAGTCGCTGGGCGCATTCCTCGAAGGCGAGGACAAGGTGCTGGTCTGCACCCATGCGACCTTCCGCTTCGCTGTCGATGCCTACGGCGTCGAGGCGTTCGACGACCGATTGATCGCGGTCGATGAGTTCCACCACGTTTCGGCCAATCCGGACAACAAGCTCGGCTTGCACCTGGGGCAGTTCTTCGCGCGGGGCAAGACGCACATCGTCGCCATGACCGGCTCCTACTTCCGTGGCGACGCCGAGGCCGTGCTCGCGCCGCAGGATGAGTCGAAGTTCGATACCGTCACCTACACCTACTACGAGCAGCTCAACGGCTACGAGTACCTCAAGCAACTCGACATCGGCTACTTCTTCTACAGCGGGCCTTACGTCGACGACATCCTCAATGTCCTCGATCCCGCCGAGAAGACCATCATCCACATCCCGAATGTCAATTCGCGCGAGAGCACGAAGGACAAGATGCGGGAAGTGGAGCACATCATCGAGGCGCTGGGTGAATGGCAAGGCATCGACCCTGCGACCGGCTTCCAACGTGTCAAGCGCCCCGATGGCCGCGTGCTGCGGATCGCCGATCTCGTCGATGACGATGCCGCCAAGCGCGACCGCGTGTCCGCCGCGCTCAAAGACCCGGCGCAGAAGAACAGCCGCGACCATGTGGACATCATCATCGCGCTGGGCATGGCGAAGGAAGGCTTCGATTGGATTTGGTGCGAACATGCACTGACCGTGGGCTACCGCGCCAGCCTGACCGAGATCGTGCAGATCATCGGCCGAGCTACCCGCGACGCGCCCGGCAAGACCCGCGCGAGGTTCACCAACCTGATCGCCGAGCCGGACGCAGCCGAGGAAGCTGTCACCGAGGCCGTTAACGATACGTTAAAGGCCATCGCGGCGAGCCTGCTGATGGAGCAGGTTCTTGCTCCGCGCTTCGAGTTCAAGCCCAAGAACCCCGACAGTGGCCCGGTGCCGGGTTTTAACTACGGCGAGGGTGGCTACGACCCGGATCGCTGCAACATCGGCGTCAATGAGCAGACAGGGGCGTACCAAATCGAGATCAAGGGCATCGCCGAGCCCAAGAGCAAGGAGGCGGCGCGAATCTGTCAGGAAGACCTGAACGAAGTCATCGCGGCCTTCGTGCAGGACAAGCCCACCATTGAGCGCGGCCTGTTCGATGAGGAGTTGGTGCCCGAGGAGCTGACGCAGGTTCGCATGGGCAAGATCATCAAGGACAAGTATCCCGAGCTTGACGCCGAAGATCAGGAGGCCGTGCGCCAGCATGCCATCGCCGCCCTCAACCTGACGCAACAGGCCAAGCGGCTTGTCACCGAAGGCGAGAGCGACGGGTCGCCCAACACCGCCCTGATCGACGGCGTGCGCCGCTTCGCGATGGACGTGCGCGAGCTGGACATTGACCTCATCGACCGCATCAACCCCTTTGGCGAAGCCTACGCCATCCTCGCCAAGACCATGAGCGAGGACAGCTTGAAGCAGGTCGCGGCGGCCATCTCGGCGAAGCGCACGAGTCTGACGCCGGACGAGGCGAAGGAGATGGCTGTTCGCGCCGTTCAGTTCAAGAAGGAGCGCGGACGCATTCCTGCACTCGATTCCCAGGATGCCTGGGAGCGACGCATGGCCGAAGGCGCGGCCGCCTTTATGCGATTCAAGGCGGAGGGGCGCTATGAGTAACTCCGATCTTGACGAACTCGCTGCGGAGCTTGCCGAGTTCGCACCGCCCGAGGCGAAGGCCGGACGGCCGGCCAGTGAGGAGCGCGTCATCGCGGGCTTCGAGGAAATCCAACGCTTCACCGAGAAGCACGGGCGTGCGCCGCAGCATGGTGAGGATCGCGATATTTTCGAGCGCCTCTATGCCGTGCGCCTGGACCGCTTGCGTGCGCTCCCGGACTGCCGCGCCCTGCTGGAGCCGCTGGACCATCAGGGCTTGCTTGCCGGGGCGCCTACCGTTGCCGCTTCGGCAGATGAAGCCATCGACATCGACGACCTGGCCGCCGAGCTGGCGGGCGTAGCCGACGCAGACGACATCACGGTCCTACGCCATGTCCGCACCAGCGCCGACAAGCGCGCCGCCGAGGAGATCGCGGATCGCAAGCCTTGCGAAGACTTCGAGGCGTTCAAGCCACTGTTCGAGCGCGTAGCGACGGAAGTCAAGACCGGATTGCGCCAGTCCCAGCCCATAGAGGCGGGCCGCCGCGCGATTGAGGCCGGGGACTTTTTCGTTCTCGATGGAATCACGCTCTACGTCGCAGACGTCGGCGAACCGCTGAGAACCACCGCCGGGGAAGTGGACCGCCGCCTGCGCCTCATCTTCTCCAACGGCACCGAAAGCAATCTGCTGTTGCGCTCGCTCCAGCGCGCTTTCTACAACGACCCCGCCGCGCGGCGGCTGGCCTCGCCCGAGAGCGGACAACTCTCCTTCGGCGGCGAGCTTGAGGCCGATGATGTCGAAAGCGGCACGATCTACGTCCTGCGCTCCCTCTCCGATCATCCCTATGTCGCGCAGCACCGCGACATCATCCACAAGATGGGCGTGACCGGGGGCAGGGTGGAGACGCGCATTGCCAACGCCGAACACGACTCCACCTACCTGCTGGCGAAGGTCGAAGTGGTAGCGACCTACAAGCTCGCGGGCGTCAACCGCACCCGGATGGAGAACCTGTTCCACAGACTGTTCGCGCCCGCGCGGTTGAACATCACGATCAACGACCGCTTCGGTCATCCTGTGCAGCCTGAGGAATGGTTCCTAGTGCCACTTCATGTGATCGACGAGGCGGTTCAGCGCATTCGAGATGGATCGATCACCGAGTTTATCTATGACCCGCAGACCGCTCGACTGGTGGGCTACGCGCGGACTAACTATAAGGATGAACCATGATGGAAAGTCTGCGACCGAAGCAGTCAGAGGCTCGATCCATGGTCTTTGCAGAAGGGGCGCAGTGGGTCCGTGCTGACTTTCATCTGCATACCCGAGCGGACCGAGAATTCAAGTTCACGGGCGATGACAACTTCTACAACAGCAACTATGTGGATGCGTTGGAGAAAGCGGACATCCGATTGGGCGTCATTACCAACCACAACAAGTTCGACTTCGAAGAATTCAAAGCACTGCGCAAGACGGCCCAGAAGAAGGGTATTGCGCTGCTGCCAGGCGTTGAGTTGTCGGTCAATGACGGGGCTAATGGCATCCACACGCTTGTTGTGTTCTCCGACGAATGGATCGATGAACACAATTACATCAACCCCTTTCTGACCAGCGCATTCGAAGGTAAAACGCCCGCGCAGTACGAGCAGGAGAACGGGCGCACTTCATGGTCGCTTCTGGAGACCATCAAGAAGCTGGAAGGCTATCACCGGGACTTCTTCCTTGTCTTCGCCCATGTCGAAGCCCCGAGTGGCCTGTGGGCGGAGCTGGATGGCGGCCGGCTTACTGAGTTGGGGCAAAACGAGTTCTTCCGACGCAGAACGCTGGCTTTTCAGAAGGTACGCACGCACGACGGCGCAGGCAAAGACAAACCCTGCCGCACCAAGATTCAAAGCTGGCTACAGAGCTGGTACCCCGCCGAACTGGAAGGCAGCGACCCTAAGAGTGTCGATGAAATCGGTCGAGGCAAAGCCAGCTACCTGAAGCTGGGCGAACTGTCCTTCGAGGCGGTCAAGTTTGCCTTGAGCGATCCCGCTGGGCGGGTAGCCATGGAGCCGCCCAAACATCAAGCGTCGCACATCCGCAGCATCCGCTTCGACGGCGGCATCCTCGATGGGCAAGTGCTGCATTTCTCTTCCGAACTCAACACGTTGATCGGCATCCGGGGCAGCGGCAAATCGTCCATCCTGGAGGCAGTACGCTACGCCCTCGACATTCCACGCGGCGAGAAGGCGCAGGACACCAAGTACAAGGATGAGTTGATCCGCCATACCCTTGGCAGCGGCGGCAAGGTGACGCTGACAGCATGTGACGTGTACGGACAGGAGTTCACCATCTCCCGCATCTTCCGCGAAGCCCCGAATGTCTATTTGGGCGGCAAGTTGCAACCCGGCGTGTCGATCCGGGAAACCGTACTGCGCCGTCCGATCTACTTCGGCCAGAAGGACCTTTCCAGCACCGGCGAAGGCTTCGAGACCGATCTGGTGGAAAAGCTGGTTGGCGAGAAGCTGCGTGTGCTGCGTGACGAAATAGAGGTTCAACGCCAGCGCGTGCGTGACGCTGCTCAGCGCTGGCTCAAGCTCAGCAACACGGCCGAACTCAAGCGCGACTTCGAGACCCAACTAAATGATGCCAACTTCCGTCTGACCAAGTTCGCGGAGCACGGTGTCGCCGATAAGCTCCAAAAGCGACTTGGCTTCCAGCAGGACGCCACAGCGCTCGCGCGCATGATGGAGCGGGCAGACAGCTTCATCCTCGCTCTAGGAAGTCTGATTGCCGAGCATGAGGACGAGCTGCGGAACGCAACGAGCTACGTTTCCAAGCAGAACCCGGATTTCTTCACGGCCTACTACGCTGAGTTCTCCAGCCTCGTTGCCAAGGTCGATCAGCTCAAGCAGATCGAGCGAGAAGCGAACGTCATTGCAGCTCGCCTCAAGACCAAACAGGGCGAATTTGAAGGCGCAAGCAGGAGCCTTCAGGAGGAGTTCGCACAAGTCGAGCGCCAACTGGCTCAGGAGCTCAAGCAAACCGGCATGACTGCCATCCAGCCGGACGACTTCCTGGCCCAGCAGCAGCGCAAAACCAAGGCGGAGCAAATGCTGGAGGCGCTGGCCAAGCAGGAATCACAGCAGACCAGCATCCGCGACGCGCTGTTTGCCGAGATCGACAAACTCAATGAACTATGGCTGCGCGAGTTCAATACCATCAAGGTAGAGCTGGACCGCGTGAACGCTGGCCACACCGCCCTGCAGATCGAAGCGGACTTCAAGGGCGACAAGGAAGCCGCCATCAGCTTCATGCAGCAGCTCTTCAAGGGCAGCAACATTCGCGAAACCACGCTGCGCGCAGTGATGGAGGACTATGCCGATTTTGGCGGCCTCCTACGTGCCTTGCCGGGAGCCTTGGCGAAGGCCGGCAGCACCCCCGAGGTCTTCGAAAAGACCTTCATGCAGAACCTGACCGATTTCGTCACCTGGCAGGTGCCCAACCGCTTCGTCATCCGCTATCGCGGCAAAGAGTTGAAGCACCACTCTCTCGGGCAGCGCGCTTCGGCGCTGTTGCTGTACGTGCTCAGTCAACGCCAGAACGACGTGATCATCATCGACCAACCGGAAGACGATCTGGACAACCAGACCATTTACGACGATGTGATCAAGCTGCTACGGGAAATGAAGCCTCACGCCCAATTCATCTTCGCCACCCACAACGCCAACTTCCCGGTGCTGGGTGACGCGGAACAGGTGCACGCCTGCCAATACCAGGACGAGAAGGTCGCCACGCGAAGCGGCAGCATCGACGCCCGCCCGGTGCAGGACGCCATCATCAACATCATGGAAGGAGGCCAGGAAGCCTTCAACCGTCGCAAAGAGGTCTACAACCTATGGAAACCACAGAGCTGATCGACCTGCTCAGCCGGGGCGAGGACAGTCGGCAGCAGTTCAAGACGGACATCAACAATGCCGACGCCTTGGCAGCAGAGATCGTTGCCTTCAGCAACACCGCTGGTGGTCGCATCTTCATTGGGGTGAACGACGACGGTTCGGTGCGCGGTCTATCCGGCGCCGACGTTGCTCGTCTCAACATGCTCATCGCCAACGTGGCCTCGCAGGTCGTGCGTCCCGCCGTGAACCCGCTCACGGAAAACGTGCCTCACCCGGCAGGCACGGTGCTGGTGCTCTCTATCGCTGAGGGCGTCAACAAGCCCTACATGGACAAGAACGGCGCGATTTGGGTGAAGAACGGCTCGGACAAGCGCCGCGCCACCTCGCGCGAGGAATTGCAGCGCCTGTTCCAGCAGGCGGGTTTGGTGCACGCCGACGAAACGCCCGTAGCGGGCTTGAGCGCGGGCGATGTGGACATGCCCTATTTCGAAACCTTCTTCGAGCAGCAATTCGGTGAGCCGCTCGCCCAGCATAACCAGCCGCTGCCGCAGTTGCTGACCAACATGAACCTGATGAACCAGGGGCAGCTCAACGTGGCGGGCGGTCTGCTGTTCGCCAAATCACCGCACTACGCGCTACCCGCCTTCGTCGTCAAGGCCGTCGCCTTTGTCGGCACCCAGATTGAGGACGAACGCTACATCGACAGCCGCGACATCGTCGGCAAGCTGGCCGACGTGTTCCAGCAGACGTTGGGCTTTATCGTCGCTAACACCCGCGCCGCGCAGGGCGAGCAGGGCTTCAACTCCCAGGGGCAGCCTGAGATTCCCCGCATCGTCTGGGAAGAACTGGTCGCCAACGCCCTCATTCACCGCGACTACTTCGTCAGCGCGCCGATCCGCGTACTGGTCTTCGCGGATCGTGTCGAGATCATCAGCCCTGGCCACCTGCCCAACAACCTGACTATCGAGAACATCAAGGCCGGCAACTCCAATATGCGCAACCCCATCCTGGCGTCCTTTGCCGCCAAGCTCCTGCCTTATCGCGGATTGGGTAGCGGCCTGCTGCGCTCACTGAGGGCATGGCCGCAGATCGAACTCATCGATGATCGGTCCGCCAATCTGTTCAAGGCTATCGTGGCGCGTCCCAGCTTGCTGGAGCCGGCCGGAAGTTCTTGACTGGGGTCGTCTCAGAAAACGGAAAATAAAGCACGCTAAGGCATAGCCGAACCTGCCAAGCTTGCTCCACCCTGTAGTGACGCGATCAGCGGGCAGGAAACGTTCCCCCTTCGCGCATGGCAGGCGCACACCAACTCAGACAGCACGGCCTCCATGCGCGCCAGGTCAGCCATTTTCTCGCGCACGTCCTTGAGCTTGTGCTCGGCCAGACTGCTGGCTTCCTCGCAATGGGTGCCATCCTCCAGCCGCAGCAGCTCGGCGATCTCATCCAGGCTGAAGCCCAGCCGCTGGGCTGATTTCACGAAGCGCACCCGCGTTACATCCGCCTCGCCATAGCGGCGGATGCTGCCATAGGGCTTGTCAGGCTCCAGCAACAAGCCCTTGCGCTGATAGAAACGGATGGTCTCCACATTGACCCCGGCCGCCTTGGCGAAAACGCCAATGGTCAGGTTCTCCAAATTGTTTTCCATATCGCTTGACTCCGTACATGAGTACGGAAGTAAGGTTACGCTATCCAATTTCAATTCGAAAGGACAAGCGCATGTCTGAACCAAAAACCGGGCGCGGCGCGCTCTTCACTGGAGGGCTTGCCGCCATCCTCGCCTCGGCTTGCTGCCTCGGGCCGTTGGTTCTGATCGCCTTGGGGTTCAGCGGCGCTTGGATCGGCAACTTGGCGGTGTTGGAACCCTATCGCCCCATCTTTATCGGCGTGGCGCTGGTGGCGTTGTTCTTCGCCTGGCGGCGCATCTACCGGCAGGCAGCGGCCTGCAAACCGGGTGAGGTCTGCGCGATTCCCCAAGTGCGAGCTACTTACAAGCTCATTTTCTGGATCGTGGCCGCGCTGGTTCTGGTCGCGCTCGGATTTCCCTACGTCATGCCATTTTTCTACTGATCGGAGTTCACCATGAAGAAACTGTTTGCCTCCCTCGCCCTCGCCGCCGTTGTTGCCCCCGTCTGGGCCGCCACCCAGACCGTCACGCTGTCCGTACCGGGCATGACCTGCTCCGCCTGCCCGATCACTGTCAAGAAGGCGATTTCCAAGGTCGAAGGCGTCAGCAAAGTTGACGTGACTTTCGAGACACGCCAAGCGGTCGTCACCTTCGACGATGCCAAGACCAGCGTGCAGAAGCTGACCAAGGCAACCGCAGACGCGGGCTATCCGTCCAGCGTCAAGCAGTGAGTCACTGAAAACGGCACCGCAGCACAACGGACGTCATTGTCTGGCGCCACAAACGATAAAGGATCTGTTGCATGACCCATCTAAAAATCACCGGCATGACTTGCGACTCGTGCGCGGCGCACGTCAAGGAAGCGCTGGAAAAAGTGCCAGGCGTGCAGTCGGCGCTGGTGTCCTATCCGAAGGGCACAGCGCAACTCGCCATCGTGCCGGGCACATCGCCGGACGCGCTGACTGCCGCCGTGGCCGGACTGGGCTACAAGGCAACGCTAGCCGATGCGCCACTGGCGGACAACCGCGTCGGACTGCTCGACAAGGTGCGGGGATGGATGGCCGCCGCCGAAAAGCACAGTGGCAACGAGCCCCCGGTGCAGGTAGCGGTCATTGGCAGCGGTGGAGCCGCGATGGCGGCGGCGCTGAAAGCCGTCGAGCAAGGCGCGCAGGTCACGCTGATCGAGCGCGGCACCATCGGCGGCACCTGCGTCAATGTCGGCTGTGTGCCGTCCAAGATCATGATCCGCGCCGCCCACATCGCCCATCTGCGCCGGGAAAGCCCGTTCGATGGCGGTATTGCGGCAACTGTGCCTACGATTGACCGCAGTAAGCTGCTGGCCCAGCAGCAGGCCCGCGTCGACGAACTGCGGCACGCCAAGTACGAAGGCATCCTGGGCGGTAATCCGGCCATCACCGTTGTGCACGGTGAGGCGCGCTTCAAGGACGACCAGAGCCTTACCGTCCGTTTGAACGAGGGTGGCGAGCGCGTCGTGATGTTCGACCGCTGCCTGGTCGCCACGGGTGCCAGCCCGGCGGTCCCGCCGATTCCGGGCTTGAAAGAGTCACCCTACTGGACTTCCACCGAGGCCCTGGCGAGCGACACCATTCCCGAACGCCTTGCCGTAATCGGCTCGTCGGTGGTGGCGCTGGAGCTGGCGCAAGCCTTTGCCCGGCTGGGCAGCAAGGTCACGGTCCTGGCGCGCAATACCTTGTTCTTCCGTGAAGACCCGGCCATCGGCGAGGCGGTGACAGCCGCTTTCCGTGCCGAGGGCATCGAGGTGCTGGAGCACACGCAAGCCAGCCAGGTCGCCCATATGGACGGTGAATTCGTGCTGACCACCACGCACGGTGAATTGCGCGCCGACAAACTGCTGGTTGCCACCGGTCGGACACCGAACACGCGCAGCCTCGCGCTGGACGCAGCGGGGGTCACTGTCAATGCGCAAGGTGCCATCGCCATCGACCAAAGCATGCGCACGAGCAACCCGAACATCTACGCGGCCGGCGACTGCACCGACCAGCCGCAGTTCGTCTATGTGGCGGCAGCGGCCGGCACCCGTGCCGCGATCAACATGACCGGCGGCGATGCGGCGCTCGACCTGACCGCAATGCCGGCCGTGGTGTTCACCGATCCGCAAGTGGCGACCGTGGGCTACAGCGAGGCGGAAGCCCACCACGACGGGATCGAGACCGACAGCCGCACCTTGACCTTGGACAACGTGCCGCGTGCGCTCGCCAACTTCGACACACGCGGCTTCATCAAGTTGGTTATCGAGGAAGGCAGCCATCGGCTGATCGGCGTACAGGCGGTCGCGCCGGAAGCGGGTGAACTGATCCAGACGGCGGCTCTGGCCATTCGCAACCGCATGACGGTGCAGGAACTGGCCGACCAGTTGTTCCCCTACCTGACGATGGTCGAGGGGTTGAAGCTCGCGGCGCAGACCTTCAACAAGGATGTGAAGCAGCTTTCCTGCTGCGCCGGGTGAGAAAAAGGAGGTGTTCAATGAACGCCTACACGGTGTCCCGGCTGGCTCTTGATGCCGGGGTGAGCGTGCATATCGTGCGCGACTACCTGCTGCGCGGATTGCTGCGCCCGGTGGCGTGCACACCAGGCGGCTACGGCTTGTTCGATGACGCCGCCTTGCAACGGCTGTGCTTCGTGCGGGCGGCCTTCGAGGCGGGCATCGGCCTCGACGCGCTGGCGCGGCTGTGCCGGGCGCTGGATGCGGCGGACGGCGACGAAGCGGCCGCGCAGCTTGCCCTGCTGCGTCAGTTCGTCGAGCGTCGGCGCGAAGCGTTGGCCGATCTGGAAGTGCAGTTGGCCACCCTGCCGACCGAGCCGGCACAGCACGCGGAGAGTCTGCCATGAACAACCCCGAGCGCTTGCCGTCCGAGACGCACAAACCGATCACCGGCTACCTGTGGGGCGGACTGGCTGTGCTGACTTGCCCCTGCCACCTGCCCATCCTCGCTGTCGTGCTGGCCGGCACAACCGCCGGTGCTTTCCTCGGCGAGCATTGGGTCATCGCGGCGCTCGGTTTGACCGGCCTGTTCCTTCTGTCCCTGTCGCGGGCGTTGCGGGCATTCAGGGAAAGAGAATGAGCGCTTTCCGGCCGGATGGATGGACGACGCCGGAACTGGCCCAAGCGGTCGAGCGCGGGCAGCTTGAACTGCACTACCAGCCCGTCGTCGATCTGCGCAGTGGTGGGATTGTCGGCGCGGAAGCCCTGTTGCGCTGGCGTCATCCGACGCTTGGACTATTGCCACCGGGCCAGTTCCTGCCCGTGGTCGAATCGTCCGGCCTGATGCCTGAAATCGGCGCTTGGGTGCTGGGCGAAGCCTGCCGCCAGATGCGTGACTGGCGAATGCTGGCATGGCGACCGTTCCGGCTGGCCGTCAATGTTTCGGCGAGCCAAGTGGGACCGGACTTCGACGGGTGGGTAAAGGGCGTGCTGGCTGATGCCGAGTTGCCCGCCGAGTATCTCGAAATCGAGCTGACCGAATCGGTCGCGTTTGGTGATCCGGCGATCTTCCCCGCCCTGGACGCCTTGCGGCAGATCGGTGTGCGCTTCGCCGCCGATGACTTCGGGACGGGGTATTCCTGTCTGCAACATCTGAAGTGCTGCCCAATCAGCACGCTCAAGATCGACCAATCGTTTGTCGCCGGGCTCGCCAACGACCGCCGCGACCAAACCATCGTGCACACCGTGATTCAGCTTGCGCACGGGCTGGGCATGGATGTGGTGGCTGAAGGCGTGGAAACATCGGCGAGTCTTGATCTATTGCGACAAGCGGACTGCGACACAGGACAAGGCTTCCTGTTCGCGAAGCCAATGCCGGCGGCGGCATTCGCCGTCTTCGTCAGTCAATGGAGGGGTGCCACCATGAATGCAAGTGACTCGACCACCACCAGTTGCTGCGTGTGCTGCAAGGAAATCCCGCTCGATGCCGCCTTCACCCCGGAAGGCGCGGAATACGTCGAGCACTTCTGCGGGTTGGAGGGCTCCGTTGCAATAAGGAAGTTCGCATGAGCGAAAGCGAGCAGTGCCGATCGCTCAGGCGGCCAAGGAATAGAACTGGTCTGCGGCGGACGCAACTTG